>CALGZY010000089.1 GCA_937934355.1 uncultured Collinsella sp.
AGCAGATTGATGCCCGATCATAATTCCCAGGAGAAGGGCAAGGGCTCATCAAGGCTGCCGTGCTGAGCGGCAGTTGATAGTGGGGCTATGGTACCCCAAAGCGGCGCGTCTAGCCAAAACATTCCAATTGGAAACACGGCTCGAGTGCAACGATGCAGACCGTGTGACGCTCAACATTGATAAAACGTTTTTGCTTCGGTGCATCATCAAACTGAAATATCGCCCAGATAGCAGCGGTTAGAACGGTTGGTAAAGTTTTTGCATATACCGTTTTTACCGCAAAAAATGAACTTCTAATTCGGCATACGGTCGATTTTTTGGGGTATTCGGTCGGCATTTCGTTATAATCATCTCAGTTTTATTTCTTATGGTTTATCTATCAGCGCAAGACGATGTCAGATGGAGGTCTGAATGTACAAGCGCACCAAGATTGTATGCACCATGGGTCCCGCCTGCGATAGCGACGAGACCATCCGCGAGATGATCAAGGCGGGCATGAACGTCGCCCGTTTTAACTTCTCGCACGGATCCTACGACGAGCACCACGGTCGCATCGAGCGCGTCCGTCGTATTTCCAAGGAGCTCGGTCTGCCCGTCGGCATCCTGCTCGACACCAAGGGCCCCGAGGTCCGCACCGGCCTTCTGGTCGATGGCAAGAAGGTTGCCGTCAAGACCGGCGATAAGATCGTCGTCACCGCTCAGCCCACGTCCGAGGATTTCCACGGCACCGCTGAGCACATCTCCCTCGACTACCTGGCTCTGCCCTCCGAGGTCGAGAAGGGCTCCCTTATCCTGATCGATGACGGTCTGGTTGCCCTCGAGGTCGAGTCCGTCGACGGCCAGGACATGACCTGCGTCGTTAAGAACGACGGCCTGATCGGCGAGCGCAAGGGCGTCAACATGCCCAACGTCAACATCTCGCTGCCCGCCATCACCGAGCGCGATCGTCAGGACATCCTCTTTGGCCTGACCGAGAACATCGACTACATCGCCGCTTCCTTCATCCGTGACGGCGAGTCCGTCCGCGGCATCCGCGAGCTTTGCCGCGAGAACGGCGGCGAGCACGTGACGATCTTCCCGAAGATCGAGTGCGCCCTGGGCGTCGAGAACTTCGACGAGATTCTCGAGGCTTCCGACGGCATCATGGTCGCCCGTGGCGACCTGGGCATCGAGATCAAGCCCGAGCTCGTTCCGCACATCCAGAAGGAGATCATCGCCAAGTGCAACGCGGCCTACAAGCCCGTTATCACCGCTACGCAGATGCTCGACTCCATGCAGCAGAACCCGCGCCCGACGCGCGCCGAGGTTGCCGACGTTGCTAACGCCATCTACGACGGCACCGACGCCGTTATGCTCTCTGGCGAGTCCGCTGCCGGTAAGTACCCGGTCGAGGCCGTCAAGATGCAGGCCAGCATTGCTCTCGAGACTGAGAAGTACCTCCCGGCTCACGCTCCGCTCGAGGTTCCGGCTGACGCTCACGGCACCCGCGTCGTCAACAACGTTGTGGGTATGTCCGCTGTGAACATGGCTACCACCGTTGGCGCCAAGTGCATCACCGTGCCGACGACCACCGGTCGTACCGCTCGCCTGATCTCGCACTTCCGTCCCAACATGCCGATCTGCGCGTTCTCCCGCCACGAGTGGGCCGTCCAGCAGATGATTATGTACTGGGGCGTTATCCCGCACCAGGCCGAGATTACCCAGGGCACCGTCAACGGCACGATTGTCAAGGCGATCGAGACCGCTAAGGAGCTCGGCTACGTCGAGGCCGGCGATCTGACCGTCGCTACCGCCGGCGATCCCCGCATGAGCGTCCAGCTCGAGGACAAGGTCTCCTCGACCAACGTCGCTTACGTCGCTCAGGTACGCTAAATCGTACTTGCAAGCAGATTTGCATTGCAAAGGGCCCGGAGGGCATTGCCTTCCGGGCCCTTTTTAAGACCTTCTTCATATGCCGCTTCATCGATTTGCGTTCAGTCGCAAGCCTCTCCGATGCCGAGCGCACCACCGAAGACGCCCTGCGACGGGAGCCGTTGGTCAATTGGGATGAACTGTTCACCGTCAAGCCGGCCAGCTAGCAGCTAGCAATCAGGGGCAGCGCAGGCACATCGGGCGATTCGACACGGGCGGCAAAACCCGCCTCGGTCAGCTCGATCACCTCGGTAAACGTTGCGTCGAAGAACTCCTCGGTCAGCAGGCGGTATGGCGGATGGTCGGGCTCACCGGGGTTTTCGCGCACGATCTCGTGCATAACGCCGATGGTCTTGAGCACATACTCCTTATGGATGGGATACTGCCCAAAACGCGTCGCAGCGGTATACAGGCGATCGGTCGCACGCGGAATCGAAACAATGCCGAGCGTCTTGCCAAACCAGTCAAAGTCGCCTTGCTTTTTAATGCGGAATTCCTCGCACGGCTTGCCGCTGTGCGCCTCCAGGTACTGATTCACGCGCGTATTCCACACGGTATCGGCCACGAGGTGAGACCAAACTCCCAGCGTAAGATCGAGCAGCGACTGCGCCACGTCATCGGGCGCGAGCGAAAGCTCGCTAGCACCGGGACCGACAACCGGCTCGGCATCCCTGTAGCGCTGGGGATAGTGCACGCGATTCAGTCGCTCGCGCTCCTCGATAATCGAGGTCGCCGCGGCTAGCGCACCGGTGGGTGAACTTTTAAGCAACGGTGCCACATAGGTATCCCAGAACTCGTGCTCACGCGGCTTAGGGATAGGCTCGGGCTTGGCAAAGTGCGTAATGCGGTACGGGATGGGATCGGCGATGCCAGGGACCATATAGCCCACGAAAATATCCGGAACCACGCAGCCAAACAAAAAGGCATTGCGGTCGCGCACGCTCTTGGCAAGCGCACCGGTGCGCTCCAGCAAACGCTCCGTCTGAGCGATATGAATGTTCCAGCTTGGCATAGCCACCCCCATAAAAAACCTGGATAACTATACCATCACGGCAAAGCCGCGCGGGCGGCTACGCACGCTCTACGCAGCAACTAGTCCGTAGCACCGCTTTCGGTTCCATACGACGGCGAAGGCGCCTCGACCACATGGTGATATCGATCGATATAGATTGCACGGGCACCCAGGCGTCGCACCAAATCCTGGTGATGTGTGCTCATCAAGACCGTCTTACCCGCCGCGACGTAGGCCAGCAAGAAGTTGACCACGATGTCGCATGAATCCTCGTCGAGCCCATTGGTAGGCTCGTCGAGCACCAGGATATCCGGGTTCATCGACACCACCGCAGCCAGCGCAACGCGCTTCTTTTGCCCGCCCGAGAGCTGATAGGGAGAGACGTCGACAAGGTCGGCAACCTGGAACAGCTCCATGGCATCGCGCACGCGGCGCTCGAGCTCGTCTGCCGGCAGCCCCATCTGCGCGGGACCAAAAGCAACTTCCTCGCCCACCGTAGCGCAGAACAGCTGGGCGTCGGCATTCTGGAACACAAAGCCCACGCGCTGATGAAAACGCTGAGCGGCCGCAGAATCCTTTAGAAACGCCGCATCGACCGCATGCCCGTCGAACAGGTACGCACCCGCGTCCGCAAGCTCAAGGCCGTTGATAAGACGCATAATCGTCGTCTTGCCGCAGCCGTTAGGACCAAGCAGAGCAACGAGCTCTCCACGGTTCACCTGCAATGAAACGCCATCGACCACCGTATGACCCGCATAGGAAAACACCACGTCGCGAAACTCGATGAGCGGCGTGACCTCGGCGCCGGCAGCACCGCTCGCACCCATCGCGTTATTCGTATCGTTTGCCAAAACGTCGCCCTTCCCTACTCACATCAACGGTTCGACCGTCCGCGCTACAGCACCGCGCACAACACGGCGAGCAACGCCACAACGGCCGCGTAAACCGCATCGTGCCAGCCAAAGCCGCTCCGTGCAAGCGCCGGATACACGCCGGCGAAGCCGCGACACAGCATGGCCTCGTCCATCGCGCGGCTGCATTCCATCGCCTTGATAAACGTCATGCCCATGATACCCGCCAGCGAATCGGTGCGCGAAAAACCCGCAGGCGCGGAACCGACGCTGCGCAGCATGACCGATTCGCACAGATCGTGCGCCGTGCGTCCCAGCACCTCAATATGCTTGAGCGCCATATCAAACGTAAAGATAACCTCGTCGGGCAGGTGCAGCATTTTGAGCGCCGCCGACATGCGGCTCCAGGTGAGCGTCCACGAAACACCCAGCACCAGCGACACATTAATAAACGTCTTGAGCGCGATCTTGAGCATGGCGCCCATGGCAGACGCGCTCAGCAACAGGGCAGGCAGCGCCAGAACCACCGCAAGCCCCGTGGCGCCAAGCGCCGGTACAAAAGTCGCGCGCAACCCGCGCGCGGGGCGCACCGCGACCAGCACCAGCGCGATAGCCGCCATCAGCATCAGGTACAGCGGGCTCTGCGTCAGACACACGCACAGGACGCAAACGAACATCCCCACCAGGCGCACCGGAGCCGAAACGCAAGAAAGGGCGCGGTCGACCATCGACCCGCCCTCGTGCGCGCCTCCACCCAGGCGAACCCGCTCAAGCAGGCTCGCCAGGTGCAGGACATTCTTTTGCATCACACGATGCCGAGCCCCCACGGGCTCATATCGCTCCTCGGCCGCAAGCCAGCTAGGCAGCTCGGCTATTGCCATGAGCACCGCTTTCCTTAACCGTCAGCGAGATCAGGCGGAATGCGATGGTGAGCACCGCCACGCCAATCACGCCGGACAGGATATACATGGCAGCCTGACCGGCAAAG
>CALGZY010000090.1 GCA_937934355.1 uncultured Collinsella sp.
ATGCGCGTTCGAACCGTAGGCGCGCACAATGCCGCCAATAAGGAAGGTCGGGTCGTAGCCCATCGCATCGAGCACCGAAGCGAGCATAGAGGAAGTGGTGGTTTTGCCGTGGGTGCCGGCAACCGCCAACGTGTCATGCCCAACGCCGAGCGCAGCAAGCATCTTGGCACGGTGCCAGATGGTAAGGTTGCGTCGCTTTGCTTCTTTAAGCTCAGGGTTGTTCTCCAGGATGGCGGTGGAAACCACTACCACATCGGGCTCAAGCCCTTCAAGGTTGGAGGCGCTCTGACCGATGAAAACCTTCACACCTGCTTCGCGCAGCTGCTGAGTGTAACGGCTTTCGCGCAGGTCGGAACCGGATACCTCCATACCCTGTTCCTTGGCAACGCGCGCAATGCCGCTCATGCCAACTCCGCCAACGCCGATAAAATGTACTTTGTTAATGCGATGCTCCGTCACGGATAGCCTCCTTGAGATCGCCCCTCATTGTATAGAAATGTCCCCGAACGCCGCGCTGCAACACAACTTCTGCGCAGGCTACCTCTCCTTGTTCTTGCGCTCCAGGCCAACCAGCTCCACCACGTCGCACAGCCTGCTTGCCGCATCCTGCGTTTCAAACAATGCCGCCGCTTCGCTCATCTTGGCACGAGCCTGCGGGTCGGATAGGAGCTCGAACACCTTCTCAGCGAACTCCGGCTCCTCGACCTTATCGTCCTTGACAAGGACTGCAGCCCCGCGGCCCACGTACTCGGATGCGTTAACCGTTTGATGATCGGCCGTGGCGTAGGGGAAGGGAATCAGCACAGCGGGAATGCAGCGCGCCGAGATCTCCGCCAGCGAAGAGGCGCCTGCGCGCGAAACGATAAGGTCGGCCGCAGCAAGCGTTTCCCCCATATGATCTTGATACCCCATGGCGAGATAGCGCTTCTTTTCCTCTTCGGTAAGGGAAAGCTCCTCGTTTACCGTATCGATTTCCTTGGGACCCGTGATGTGCACCACATACACGTTTTCCATGGCCAAAAGCTTTTCCTTCATGGCAACCAGCGCCGTGTTGATATGGCGTGCGCCCAAGCTGCCGCCGAACACCAGAAGAACCGTCGCATCCTGGGGGATGCCCAGGTAATCGCGGCCTTCCTCGCGCGTGGCCTTCAGCACCGAGGAGCGAACGGGGTTGCCCGTTACCAGCACCTTCGACTGGTCGGCAACGCCATGCCCTGCCGCCTTATAGGTAAGGCACACCGCAGCTGCGTTCTTGGAAATGAAGTCGTTTGCCATGCCCATAACGGAATTCTGCTCATGAACCACAACGGGGATGCCCATGCGCTTTGCCGCCTGGGCAACGGGCAGGCACACGTAACCGCCGAACACCACAACCACGTCGGGGCGAATCTTCAAAAACCATTTAACGGCCAGCTTCGAGGACTTCGAGATCTTGCGAAGGCCCTTTGCAAGGGACAAAGGATGGCTACGATCGAAGCCTGCGGCCTCGAAGCCCTTGAACGGGATGCCCGCCGCAGGAACGAGCCTCGACTCGACACCGTTGGGCGTTCCCGCATACATAACCTCGTGGCCGCGTTCCTGAAGAACCTCCGCCAAAGCAAGCGCGGGATTGATATGACCAGCGGTGCCACCGCCTGAAAGTACGATGCGCATGAGCACTACCTCCTTTGCGTCCGCATTCCGCGGACCTCTGCTGCATACATCGGAGCTTTGCCTCCCCTTACTACCTGCAAGGACGGACGCCCCTCATGCTCCGACAGCGACGAACGGCGCATCCGTGCGCCCCTTCCCTCTGGACCCTGCGCACTACGGCCTGGGCGCTCAGACGGCGAGACGCGGGAAACAACCTGCAAATTGTCGCGACGTTGACGATACTCCCCTTCGTTGCTCGAATCAAAAGATATCGAAAGAAGCACACCAACAAGCGTAAGCGAGGAAAGCAGCGACGATCCGCCTGACGATATGAAGGGCAGTGGCTTGCCTGTTGTGGGGAACATGCCCACAACGCAGGAAATGTTCAGGAACGCCTGGAACACGATCATGACGGTGAGGCCAGCAGCCAAAAGCGAGCCGAACGGCGTGCTTGCCCCGCTTGCGATGAGGAAGCCGCCGCGCATGAACACCAGGAATGCCGCGATAACCACCAAAGAACCGAGAAGGCCGAGCTCCTCGCCGATGATGGCGAAGATGAAGTCGGTTTCCGCCTCGGGCAGGTACTGAAGCTTTTCATACGAGTTGCCGATGCCTGCGCCGAACAAGCCGCCCGACGCCAGCGCCTTAAACGAGTGGACGAGCTGATAACCCGTGCCCTGGGCATCGGCCCAAGGGTCAAGGAAATTGCCCAAACGATCAGCACGGTAGCTCTTCGACAGAATCGCCGCGATCATCGCAAGGACGCCAACCGCAACCACCACAGCAGTTGCGCGACCGGAAAGCCCGGAAAGGAACAGCACCGAGAACAGGCCGATGCAGCAGATCAGGGTAGTGCCCATATCGCTTTGCGCGAAGAACATGAAGACCAGCGGAAGTCCGACCATGACAGCCACCATTTTCGCCGCAGTGTTCGAGTCGATTTCGCCCTCGCGGTACTGAGCAGCGATGCGGGCAGCGATCATCACAAACGCGATTTTCGCGAACTCGGAGATCTGGATGCTGATAGGGCCGATGATAAGCCAACGTTTAGCGCCCAGGCCTACGGTGCCGCCGAATGCCGTAATGAGAATAAGGGCGCAGCAGACGCCCCAGAATATGACGCCAGCCCTTCCCTGCATCGAGCTCTGCTTTGCAAACAGGGCAATAACGGTGGCAATGACGATGCCCACAACGGCGAAGGCGCACTGCTTCAGCGTTTCGCCAAGGGCATCTCCCTGCTCCACATACGAGGTGATGGAGGAAGACGAGTACACCATTACCAAGCCCATTGCCAAAAGCGCCAGAGTCGAGAGGATGACCATGAGCCGAGGGCCCATCACCTGCGCTGGGGCGCTTTGGAAAAGGGATCGCGGGGGCGTTTTGCTGCGTTTTCGTTCTGTGTTTCGCTCCCGAGTCATAAACCGATCATGCACCTCGCTCTGCGCTGCGATCGGCTACCAGCTTCTTGAACACGTCGCCTCGCTCCTCGAAGCACGAAAACTCGTCGAACGAAGAGCATGCGGGAGAAAGGGTCACGATATCGCCTGCTTCAGCATGGGAAAGCGCCTCATCGAGTGCGCTTTCCAGATTGCCAGCCGAATACACGGGAAGCTTTGCGCCCTCGAAAGCCTTCAGGAAGCGAGCGCCCGCAGCGCCAAAGCACACCACAGCCTTGCAATGCTTCTCCGCACCGGCAACCAGATCGGCCAAATCGGTGCCCTTGTCGCAGCCGCCGAGCAGCACGATGGGACGCTGCTCGCCAAATGCCGCAAGAGCCTTGAGCGTTGCATCGACGTTGGTTGCCTTCGAGTCGTTGTAGCATTGAACGCCCGCGATGGAACCGCAAGGCTCGATGCGATGCTCGAGAGGAGCAAACGACTTCAAGCCCTCGACGATCTTCGCGTCATCGCAGCCCAGTGCCACAGCGCACGAAGCGGAGGCCAACGCGTTGGAGGCGTTGTGCTCGCCCTTGATCTGCAGCTCGGAAGCGGCGCACAGGGCATGTTTTACGCCCTTGAAGTCGATGGTGAGCACACCGTTGTCGAGGAACGCCGCAGCATCGGAGCCGCATGCATCCTCGCGCATGCTATCGTTCAGGCCATGGCAGGTGCCAAGCGGGATATAGGAGAACTTTCGCTCGCTTGCGGGCTGCTTCTTGAGCTCGCGCACGTAACCGCGCACCACATCGTTGGTGGCATCGAGCACCACCGTGCAGTTCTCGTCGCAGTTTGCGTAGATCTTGCGCTTCGCCTCGGCGTATGCCTCGAAGCTGCCATGCCACTTCAGATGGTCGGGCGTGATGTTGAGCAGCACCGCCACGCGAGGATGAAGCTCGGCTGTCGTAGCAATCTGATAACTCGACAGCTCGGCCACAAACCACTCATTGTGTGCGCGGCCGTCGATCTCGTTCACCGGCGGCTCACCGATATTGCCGACGGCCACGCTGGCTTCACCGGCGGCCTTGAGCAGATAATCGGTCAGCGACGTGGTAGTTGTCTTGCCGTTGGTACCCGTGATGGCGATCCAATTTTGGGGAGACAGACGATAGGCAAACTCGGGCTCGCCCATAATCTGAGCGGCATGCTCACGCCCGGCCTTAAAGAAAGTCGAGAACTCCGAGATACCCGGGCATGTCACGCACACGTCATAGGCACCCTCGACCTGCTCGGTGCCGTAGACAAACGACGCGCCCTGCGCCTCAAGCGCACGTGTGGCGTCATTGGGCTCGGAGGTACCGCCGCCATACACGGTCGTGGCGCTCACGCGCTCGGGATGAGCCAACGCCCAACGGGCGACATCGAGACCGGATTTACCCTGCCCCAAAACAAGCAGGCTAAAGACATCAGCAAGAGGCATGAAAGACCACTATCCCAACTGGAAGAACAGGGCGAGGCCAACGGCACCAAAGGCCGCGGCGATAATCCAAAAACGGATAACGACCTTGGTCTCGGCCCAGCCCTTCTTTTCGAAATGATGATGAATGGGCGCCATAAGGAAGACGCGCTTGTGCGTAAAGTGGAAATAGACAACTTGGATCATGACCGACAGAGTCTCGACGATAAACAGACCGCCGATGATGAGGGAAACGACTTCGGTGTTGGTCATGATGGAGGTGCAGGCAAAAGCGGCACCCAGGGCAAGTGAGCCGGTATCGCCCATAAAGATGCTCGCCGGGTAGCAGTTGAACCACAAAAAGCCCAAGCAGGCACCGGCGCACGCCGTGCAGAAGATGGACAGGTTCACGTCACCGTGCAAAAACGCCATGGCGGCCATGGCGAGCATGGCGATCATGGAAGTGCCGCCGGCAAGGCCGTCCAGACCATCGGTCAGGTTCACAGCATTGGAAAGACCAGCGATCATCAGCCAGCAAAATACAATGTAGAGCCACGGGAACGAAAGGCCGCAGATGGTGGTCGAAAGAACACCGAGGTCAATCGTCAGGCCGCCGGGAAAACGAATCTCGGGGGCGACGCCGCACCAATTGACGGCGAGCACGGTAAAAGTGACGCAGATGATGGTCAGACCGATCATCTTGGCGTGAGGCGTCAGGCCGAGCGAGCGACCATGCGTGACAGAGGTCAGGTCGTCGATGAGACCCAGAACGCCGGTGGCCAGCGTGGCAAGCAGCACGAGCACGAGCTCGGTGGTGAGCTTGCCCATCAGCAGACAGGTCAGCGAGATCGCGACAAGGATGATGACGCCGCCCATGGTCGGCGTACCCTGTTTAATCAAATGACGCTTGGGGCCGTCGGCTCGAACCTGCTGGCCGATACCCTCGACCTTCAGCAGCTTGATCCACCACGGCATAAGCAGCAACGCAATGGCGGCAGCGATGCCAAGTCCCAAAAAGGCCTGATACGTAGGATACGAGGGATTGCCGAACATGGGCTAGCACACACCTTCCACAAAGCGGTCGAGCTCAACAAAACGGGAACCCTTGACCAGTACAACATCATGATTTTCAAGCGCACCGCCCATGCGGTCGAGCACCTGCTGATAATCGGAGAATAC
Organism: uncultured Collinsella sp.; assembly: GCA_937934355.1. The sequence goes on from CALGZY010000090.1 coordinate 5,644, forward strand.
CTGGATGCGGTCCTCATCCATACCCATCATACGTGCGGCATCGGCCATGAGCTGGGCCAGCTCGCCGCCGACGCACGCGAGCATGTCAAGCTTCTTGGCGGCAGCATAGGCGCCCACGAGCTCATGCATGCGGGGAGCCTCGTCGCCCATCTCGCCCATCTCGCCCAGGATTGCCATGCGCGAACCGTCACAGATGAGCGAGCACAGCAAATCGAGGCCGGCAGCCATAGACTCGGCACTGGCGTTATAGGAGTCGTCGATGATGCGCGCTCCGCTCTTGGCGCGCTTGATCTCCTGACGGTGACCGGTGATCGTAAGGCCCCTAAAGGCAGCATCGATCTGCTCGGGTGTCACGCCCAGACGATAGCCGACCGCGGCGGCCTTGACGGCATTGGGCACGGACTGCACGCCGGGAATGGCCAGCATGGTATCGACCGTGTCGCCCTGACCAAAGTCGAGCGTAAAGACCGGATGGCCCTCGTCGTCGACGCGAATGTCGCGTGCGCGGACCTCGTCGTCGTCCGAGACGCCGGCCAGCATCACGTCAATGCCCGCAGGCCGGGCGAACGTATCGCGAATGAACGGCGTAAAGTCGTCCTCGCCACCCAAAACCAGCAACGGCGAGAAGTCGCCGGCGGCGCACATGCCCTGGACAATCTCGGACTTGGCGCGGGCGATGTTCTCGCGGCTACCCAGGATACCGATGTGGGAGGTTCCAATCTTGCTCACGATGGCAAGATTAGGGTTGGCAGACTGGGACAGGCGCTCAATCTCATGAAAATGGTTCATGCCCATCTCGAGCACCAGAACCTCGGTATCGGCCGGAGCGGAAAGTACCGTGAGCGGCATGCCGATCAGGTTGTTGAAATTGCCCTTCGTGGCCCAGACGCGATAACGTTTGGCGAGTACGGCGGCGAGCACGTCCTTGGTCGTCGTCTTGCCAATCGAACCGGTAATGCCGACGACCAGGCAGCCAAGCTCCAAGCGATATACGTGCGCCAGGCGCAGCAAGAACTCCACGGGGTCGTCGGTCAGCAAGATGGCGCATCCCTTGTCCTGCGCCAGCGAAACCAGCTCGGCATCAGGCTCGCGCGTCATCACGACGGCACCGGCACCCGACTCGATGGCACGGGAGGCAAAATCGTTGCCGTCGACCTTTTCGCCGGGGAAGGCGACAAAGATCGTCCCCTCCTCGACCTGACGCGAGTCGATAACGCACCCGCGGCATACCCGATCGACTTCTTCCGTCACGGTTCGGGCCCCCGTTGAGGCCACGAGGTTGTTGACGGCGATCTCTATCATTGCAGCTCCCCTGTAAACCTAATAATGCTATCGGCGTATTGTATCCCAGTGCCATGCGCGCGTGGTGCAGGGCATGTGAACACCCTTCAGATCAAACGGCAGACCACGCTCAAGATTGTAACCCCCTACTTCGTGCGCGGGATACCCAGCACGTCGAGCGCGTTGGCCATAATGGACTGGAATGGCACCGCGGCGGCATCCGAGCCGCTCGGCGTTCCATCGAGTGTGATATAGCACAGCACCTTGGGCGATTGTGCCGGCGCAAAGCCCATAAAGGACGACATGTAGTTCTCCTTGAGGTAACCGCCGTTCTCGTCAGCACGCTCGGCCGTACCGGTCTTGCCCGCCACGTCATAGCCATCGACCGCACCGCCGACGCCCGTGCCTTCGGACACGACCGTCTGCATGCACGATGTCACCTGGGCGGCAGCGTCCTCCGAAATCGCACGCTCGCCTTCACCCCAGTCCTTCTCATCGCCCTTGCTGGACTTATAGAAGTGCGGCGTCATCATCACGCCGCCGTTCGCGATGCCGCCCACGGCACGTGCGACCTCAATCGGCGAGACGGACAGCGCTTGGCCAAAGCTCATCGAGCCCAGCGTGGCGCCGTCGTACTGGTCGCGCTCCTTGACGATGCCCAGACTCTCACCTGGAAAATCGACACCGGAGCTATGACCGATACCCCACTTGTCCACATAGGTGGCAAAATCATCGGCACCGATCTTGCGTCCCACCAGGACAAAGCCCACATTGGACGAACGGCGCATCATCTCGCGCACGTCCATGGTCATGGTGTAGTCGCGCTTATCGGCGTCGGTAACGGTGTCGTCGCCAACCTTAATGCTCGCCGGCACCTCAAACGACGTGCTCGAACGCACGGCGCCCAAATCGAAGCCGGCACCGGCCACGAGCGTCTTAAAGACCGAGCCGGGCTCGTAGGCATCGGTAACCAGGCGCAAGTTCATGTCTTCGGTCTTGGCATTTTCCAGATTGGTCTGGTCATATGTCGGATACGAACATGCCGCCAGAATCTCGCCCGTCGTGGGATCGGTGACCAGGGCCGAGCCATTCTTGGCCTTGGTCTTTTCGACCGCCTCGGCCAGGGCGTCCTCGGCGGCACGCTGGATATTGACATCGAGCGTCGTCACGATGTCCACGCCGTCCACCGCGGCAACCTTCTTATAGGCGCCGCCCGCGATATAGCTACCGTCCCTCGCCCGCTCGCGCACCAGCGAACCGTTGGTTCCGGTCAAAAGCTTGTTGTACTGTTTTTCGAGGCCCGTCAGACCGTCGTTGTCCACGTTTACCACGCCAAGCACCTGCGATGCCAGGTTGCCGTAGGGGTACACGCGCTTCATGGCCTGCTCAAAGAGCACGCCTGGCAGGTTCTTCTTCTCCAGCGCCGCGACATCATCCTCGTCCACCTGACGTTTGATATACACCCAGGTGCCATCCGACTCAACGAGCTCGCGACAGGTCTTTTTATCGATGCCCGTAGCTTTGACCAGTGCCGATACCGTCTTGTCAACGTCCTCGATAAGCTGAGGATTCACGGCGATGTTGCGACATTCGACCGACGACGTCAGCACGTTGCCGTTACGGTCGTAGATGGTACCGCGCTTGGCATACAGCGTCTGCGCAAGCAAGCGACGTGCATCGGCGCGGTCGCGTAACTTATCGGCTTCCACGATTTGATAGTCGGCAAGGCGAAGGACGCCTAAACCCAAGCCAAGCCCGATAAAGCCCATGACGGCCTTGCGACGGGGCAGCGGCGTGCCCGTGAGCCATTCGGTCGACGAGCTCTTGCGCGGTCTGGTGTTATGCATTTGAGGACCACTCGAGCCACGGAGACGCGACGCGGGGTCGTTGCCATAGGACGGCCTCGCGTTGTAAGATGGCCGACCCGTTCCTTGATAACCAGAACGTCCCCGCGATGAGGGACGTCCAGAACCGCGACCCCCGTCGGAGCCGCGGCGATAGTCATTTGTCATACTCAGCTACCGTCTTGTTACTGAGCGGTCGCGGTCGAGCTGGCGCCCGCGGCTGCATCCTGCGAAAAATCAAGTGTAACGCTCTCGCTGGGCTCCACCATGCCATAAGCGCCCGCAAGGTCGCGAATGCGCGTGTCGGCACCATAGACCGAATGCATGACCTCCAGGTCGGAGCTCTCGTCGGTCGCCTTCTCGAGCGTGTTGGTAAGCGCGGCGTTGCTGTTGAGCACCTGGGCCGTAACGCCGGCGAGCGCCACACGGGCGACACCGATCGTCATGAAGATGGCCGCAATGATGCAAAACGTTTTAAGAACGCTCATGAAAACCGGGCTTACCGCCTGGTTTGCCTGACGGCCCGCGCCCGTGTAGACATCAAAGCGCGGCGTGCGCTGCTCGCGGGGAGCAACGGGGGCCTGCGGTGCCTCACGATAGGCGGGCATGGCGTTCATATCATAGGCGATTGCTGCGTTTGAGGTGTTGTAGCCCATGATATGCCGCCTCCCATCCCGAGTACGTTGGTAGTGTGTTTAAGCTTCGTTTGTGGTACGAGCGGGAGGTCCAATATCGCGCGGTCGCGTCTACAGACGCTGCGCCACGCGGATCTTGGCTGATCTCGCCCGAGGGTTGCGCGCAACCTCATCGGGTTGGGCAACCAGGGGTTTGCGGGTGATGACCTTGAGTATCGGCACGTTGCCGCACACGCACACCGGAATCTCCGGCGGACACGTGCACCCCTGGCTCATCTCCTTAAAGTGGTTCTTTACGATACGGTCCTCGAGCGAGTGATACGAGATGACGCAGATGCGTCCGCCCGGGTTGAGCCACCTTGTGGCGGCGTCAAGCCCTCGCTCGAGCACATCGAGTTCGTGATTGACCTCGATGCGAATGGCCTGGAAACTTTTCTTGGCTGGATGTCCGCCATGCCGACGAGCGGCAGCGGGGATACCAGCCTTGATGATCTCGACAAACTGACCGGTGGTTTCGATCGGCTCATGCTCGCGGCGGCGCACGATCTCACGCGCGATCTGCGAGGCGAACTTCTCTTCGCCATAGACGCGTAGAATCCGGGCGAGGTCGTGTTCGTTATAGGTGTTGATGACCTCAGCTGCGTTTAAGGTGTTGTTACCCGGATCCATCCGCATGTCCAATGGGGCGTCCTCGTTGTACGAAAAGCCCCTGCCAGGGATATCGAGTTGCGGCGACGAAACGCCCAAGTCGAACAGGAAGCCATCGACCCCGGGCACCTCGGCCGAGCAAAGCAGCTCGTCCAAGTCGCCGAAGTTGCCCTTCAGCAGCTGGTGCGGTACGCCGGGAACCTCGCGGTCCAGACGGGCGCCAGCGGCCTCGAGGGCCATGTCGTCCTGATCGACGCCGAGCAAAAGGCCGGTCTCCCCCACCTGCGCGGCCATCTTTACCGAATGGCCGGCACCGCCAAGGGTGCAGTCGCAGACGACGGAACCGCTTTTTAGCTGCAGCGACTCAAGCACTTCGCCGAGCATGACAGGTTCATGCCGATATTCTTGTGTCAAGATCCCACGCTCCATCCGTTACTCGTGCCTTGCCCTTACGAGAAGAAGAGGTCCAGCAGGGCCTCGTCATCATCGTCCTCATCGGCCGTAGCGCGGTCCCAAACCTCAAGGTGGTCGTAGTTGCCCACAACCGTGACCTCGCGGTCGAGGTTCGCCTGCTTGCGGAGAGACTCAGAAAGACCGATACGACCCGCGCTGTCCACATCCATCGACGTGGTGCGCTTGTTGATCGCCCTCATGAGCTTCTGGTCGTTGATGTCACGCGGGTTAAAACCCTCGTGGCCCTCACGACCCGCGAAGAGTCCTTCGACCCACTTATCGAAGGCCTCGGCAGAGAACACGTACAGAGCATCGACATCCAGGGCTTTGAACACGCGAACGTGCTCTCCAAGCTCCTCACGAAGGGGTGCAGGCAGGGATAGACGACCTTTTGCATCGAGATTGCGCTCGTATGCACCCGTCATTCCCATGTGCGCCCTCCCCTCGGTTACTCAGATGGCACGTACGCGGGGAACCACCCCGCCTGTCGACGTCATCAATAATATGGGGAACCGCCCCATTTTTCAACACCTTTCCCCATCCCTTCCCCCACCCCGCCCCACCATTCCACCCCCAATATGTTGTAAA
>CALGZY010000091.1 GCA_937934355.1 uncultured Collinsella sp.
AAAGATCAAGTCGTCCTCGCAGACGCTCAAGCAGGAATACCTCGATACATACGAGCGAGGTGAATGACATGAAACTATTTGAACAGCTGAAGTCCAATGCGTCGCGCATGGCTGTCTACGCCATCCTCGTGGCAACGGCTTTATGCGGAATCGCGGCACCCGTCTATGCGCTCAACGGGGAGAAAGGCGATGTCGAACCCGCGTACATGGCTTCGACGGTTAAGGACCGGTACAAAGCCTTCTCTGGAGACACGTTTTACGTAGCAGGGTACGACACGACCTACCGTCAGCTTCGCTACAACAAGGGCTACGACTATCTAGGCGCAGAGGCAATCAGCTATACGTCGGGTTGGTACCGCTCCAACTATGGACACATAACCCAGTTCAAGTGTAACTACCGTGTGTACAACTAAAGCAACCGGCCGGGACGAGGGGTGACGCAAAAGCGTCGCCCCTCGTTTTTAACCATGTCAACTGAACCTAGTTCAGTTTGGTTGATTTCCGATCTCAGCCGAACACATTGAGCGGAAAGGCCGTTCCCGCAGTCAGTCGAACGTCCCCGGGGCCCTTCTCAGGCCCCGGGGACGGCATTTTCCCAGTTGAAGGAACGGTGGAGATGTGTTTCGATGGGTCAGATTCGTGTCGTTCCGAAAAGACCGTGAACCTTTTGTGGGACGCGCGGCGCCGTGGTACCATAGCCGAGTTTGTTGTCTTGGTCGGAAACCAAGACGCCTTATGCGCTGATCGGTAACCAGCGCCTGACCAATAAGGAGTCCTACCATGAAGCAGGGTATCCATCCCCAGTATGTCGAGTGCACGGTGACGTGCTCCTGCGGCAACACCTTCAAGACGCACGCTACCGTGTCCGAGATGAAGGTCGAGCTTTGCAACGAGTGCCACCCGTTCTACACCGGCCAGCAGAAGTTCGTCGACACCGGTGGACGCGTCCAGCGCTTCGCCGACAAGTTCGGTGGCGCCGCTGCCGCCCAGCTCAAGAAGGCCGAGGAGGCCAAGGCTGCCAAGGCCGCCAAGGCTGCTGAGGCCGAGGCCGCTCGCAAGGCTGCCGCTGAGGCTAAGGCTGCCGAGAAGGCTAAGCGTGCTGCTAAGTTTGCCGAGGAGGCTGCCAAGCAGGCCGCCGAGGCTCCCGCAGAGGCTCCCGTCGAGGAGGCCGCTGCCGAGGCCGAGACCACCGAGGCTGCTGAGTAAATAGCTCGCCGCGGAATCACTCGCATTCATGGCATGAGGGCCGTGCATCCATTTGGGTGCGCGGCCCTTTTTCTTTTTAAATTAGTGCGAACTAACCTGTCCCCATGGCACCACATGGCAGAGAGGCGGCGTTTGCCCAGATAGACCTGCCAAAATTAACCTGTCCCATTGTGGCAGGTTGGTCGTAGTTATTACGTGGCGGTCGAGCTCGACCGTATAGGCCGCGCCTTGTTTGGCTAAAGTACAATCATCTGTGTTTAACTCGTCCGCAGCTGCACGGCGTGGGCGATGGCCAAAAAGGAAAACCACATGGGATTCATGTCAAAGCTGCTGTCCTTTGGATCCGATAAGGACCTTAAGCGCTACTACAAGATCGTCGACCAGATCAACGGTCTTGAGCCCCAGTTTGAGAAGATGACCGAGGAGGAACTCCGCGGCCAGACCGATAAGTTCCGCGAGCGTTACGCCAACGGCGAGTCGCTCGACGACATGCTCCCCGAGGCCTTTGCCACCGTGCGTGAGGCTTCCAAGCGCACCATGGGTATGCGCCACTTTGACGTGCAGCTCATTGGCGCCATGGCACTGCACGAGGGCCACATCGCCGAGATGAAGACCGGCGAAGGTAAGACCCTCGTCTCCACGTTGGCCGGCTATCTTAACGCTATTGCCGGCAAGGGCGTGCACGTCGTTACTGTCAATGATTACCTTGCCAAGCGCGACTCCGAGTGGATGGGCCGCATCTACAAGTACCTGGGCATGACCGTCGGTCTGCTCCAGAACAACATGCCGCTCGAGCTCAAGCGCCCGGCCTACCAGGCCGACGTCACGTACGGCACCAACTCCGAGTTCGGTTTCGATTACCTGCGCGATAACATGGTCACCCGCCCCGAGCAGCGTGTGCAGCGCGGCCACAACTACGCCATCGTCGACGAGGTTGACTCCATCCTAATCGACGAGGCGCGTACCCCGCTCATCATCTCGGGCGCCGGCACCAAGTCCGCCAGCACCTACAAGGACTTCGCGCGTGCCGTGCGTGGCCTTGAGCGCGGCGAGGACGTGTCGCACGACATGCTCACCGCCACCGAGGACGTGGAGCCCACGGGCGACTACGTCATGGATGAGGCCAAGCACACCATCGCCGCCACTGAGCGCGGCCTTAAGAAGATCGAGCGCCGCCTGGGCATCGAGGACATCTATGCCGACCTTTCGGGCCAGCTGGTCAACCACCTGCAGCAGGCGCTGAAGGCTCAGTACATGTTCCATCGCGACAAGCAGTACGTGGTCACTAACGGCGAGGTCAAGATCGTCGACGAGTTCACCGGTCGCATCATGGAAGGCCGCCGCTATTCCGAGGGCTTGCACCAGGCCATCGAGGCCAAAGAGGGCGTGCTCGTACGCGAGGAGAACCAGACCCTGGCCACCATCACCCTGCAGAACTACTTCCGTCTGTATGACAAGCTTTCCGGTATGACCGGCACGGCACTTACCGAGGATGCCGAGTTCCGCGAGATCTACAAGCTGCCCGTCGAGGTCATCCCCTCCAACAAGCCCGTGCAGCGCGTGGACCACGAGGACCTGGTATATCGTACCATCCAGGCCAAGTACAACGCCGTTGCCGACGACGTCGAGCGACGTCACGCCAAGGGACAGCCGGTCCTGGTGGGCACCGTCTCCATCGAAAGCTCCGAGAAGCTGTCCGCCGCCCTTACCAAGCGCGGCATCGCGCACGAGGTTCTCAACGCCAAGCATCACGAGCGCGAGGCCCACATCGTTGCCCAGGCCGGACGCTACGGCGCCGTGACCATCGCTACTAACATGGCCGGTCGTGGTACCGACATCCTGCTGGGCGGCAACCCCGACGAGCTGGTGCGCGAGCGCCTTGAGTACGAGGGCCTGACCATGGAGGACGTGACGCCCGAGCAGCTCGAGCAGTTTAACGCCGAGGCAAAGGAGACCTGCAAGGCCGAGCGCGAGCGCGTGCTTGCCGCCGGCGGCCTGACCGTTATCGGCACCGAGCGCCATGAGTCCCGCCGTATCGACAACCAGCTGCGTGGCCGTTCCGGCCGTCAGGGCGATCCGGGCGAGACCCAGTTCTACTTGTCGCTCGAGGACGACCTCATGCGCCTGTTCGGCGGCGACAAGATGGACCGCGTCTCCAAGATGATGGTCACGGCTGACATGGGCGACGACATGCCCATCCAGCACAAGATCATCTCCAAGGCCGTCGAGAGCGCCCAGCACAAGGTCGAGAGCATCAACTTCTCCATGCGTAAGAGCGTCCTTGAGTACGACGACGTCATGAACAAGCAGCGCCAGGTCATCTACGCCGAGCGCAATAAGATTCTGGACGGCAAGGACCTGACCGACCACATCACCGAGGTCATGCACGATACCGTCTACCGTTGCGTGCAGGAGCTCTGCACCAAGGACAGTCACGATGGTGAGCGCGACCTGGAGGGCCTGCGCAAGTGGGTTGTGGAGCTCACCGGCCACATCGATACGCCGAAGTTCCCCGACGAGGATTATGAGGCCCTGGCTGCCGATGTCCTGGCTTACGTAGAGAAGTGCTACAACATGAAGGCCGAGCGCTTGGGCGAGGACCTGATGCGCGAGCTCAACACCCAGGTCATGCTGCGCGTCATCGATACCCGCTGGATGAACTACCTGCAGGAGATGGACTACCTCAAGACCGGCATCGGCCTGCGCGGCTTTGGCCAGCGCGACCCGCTGGTTGAGTACAAGACCGAGGCTTATGGTGCCTTCCAGATACTCGTCGATACCATGTACGAGGATTACCTGCGCACGGTTCTGCGTATCGAGATCAAGGCTGCCCCGCGTGCTGTGGAGCACAAGGAGGACCCCGCACTCGAGGGCGCGCGCTTCTCCGGTCCTGCCGAGGTCGATGGTGACAACGGCGACTCGGTGCTGCGCAAGCAGGCGCAGGTGCAGGCCCGCACGGCTGTCCAGGGTGGTCCGGCTGCCGTCAACAACGGTGGCAAGGTGACCACCTATCGCAAGTCCGAGAGCGACGATCCGTACGTCAACGTGGGCCGCAACGACCCGTGCCCCTGCGGTAGCGGCAAGAAGTTTAAGTACTGCCACGGCAGGAATCGTTAATGGCTGAGGCTTTAGAGGTAACGCCCGCCGAGCTGGACGCGTTTGCGGACCGGCTCGGCGAGGTCGAGTCGTATCTCCATTTGGACGAAAAGCGCACGCGCGTGACCGAGCTCGAGGCTAAAAGCGTGGCCCCCGGCTTTTGGGATGACGCCTACGCCGCCCGTGCCACCATGGAGGAGATCGCGCGCACCAAGGAAGATATCGCTGCCGTGGATACCGCGCGCGGCGAGCTTTCCGATGCCCGCGCCGCGCTGGAGCTTGCCGAGGAGATGGGGGATGACCCCGACGCCGCCGCCCTTCGCGAGGAGGCTGCAGTCACGGCTGAGCGCTTGGCCCGTGCCATCGATGAGCTTGAGCTTTCGAGCTGGTTTACCGGTGAGTTCGATCACGGCGATGCCATTGTGACCATCAAGCCCGGACAGGGTGGTCTGGAGGCCCAGGACTGGACCTTCATGCTCTTTAAGATGTACATGAAGTACTGCCAGCGTCGCGGCTGGAAGGTCACCATCAACGACTGTCCCGCGGCCGAGGTCATCGGCATCGACCGCGCGACCTTTACCGTCGAGGGCAAGGACGCATTTGGCATGCTGCGCGCCGAGGCCGGCGTCCATCGCTTGGTTCGCATTAGCCCCACCGACGACAAGAAGCGCCGCCAGACCACGTTTGCCGGCGTCGAGGTCATCCCCGTGCTACCCGATGATATCGACATCGAAATCAGTCCCGATGACATCCGCGTGGACGTGTACCACGCGAGCGGCCCGGGCGGTCAGGGCGTCAACACCACCGACTCCGCCGTGCGCGTGACGCATTTTCCCAGCGGCATTGTGGTCACCTGCCAAAACGAGCGCAGCCAGATCCAGAACAAGGCCGCGTGCATGCAGATCCTCAAGGCTCGCTTGTACGAGATTGAGCTCGAGAAGCGCGCCGAGGCGCTCGATGAGATCCGCGGACCCAAGACCACGATTGGTTTTGGCAACCAGATTCGCAGCTACGTGCTCTACCCGTACCAGATGGTCAAAGACCTACGCACGGGCGTGGAGACCAGCAATGTCGAGGCCGTCCTTGACGATGGCGACCTGGACCCGTTTGTTATTGGCTACCATCGTTGGGCCACCGGCAACGCCGATGCAGAAGGCTCGGAGGTCTAAAACATCGGGCGGCTTCAAGCCGATGCCAAGCCCAATGGTTGGACGGGTTTGTATTCAGAATAAACCCTGCGCAGGGGTGGTTTTTGTTCGGCGAATCGTTAGAATCGAATACAGCAAGAAGTTCGAAGCGCATCCGTTTGGGTGCGCTTTTTTGAGGGAGGCAGCATGGCATATCGTCTGGACATCAAGCGCATTCTATCGATGAACTTCTTTCACGACCTGCCCCAGATTATGTTGGGGTGCGCTCTGGCCGCTATTGCGACCGACCTGTTTTTGATTCCCAACGGTCTTGCTGCCGGTGGCGTTACGGGCCTTGCCACCATTATCCAGGCGGTCGGCGCATCGCGTGGCCTATCGCTTCCCGTTGGTATTCAGACGATCGTGATGAACGCCTTGCTGTTGCTGGTCGTTATGCGCGAAGGTGGCATGTTCTACGTGGTGCAGACCGCGACGGGCTTTGTGCTGCTGGGCTTCTTTACCGATCTGTTCGCCCCGTTTGTAGCACCTCTGGCGGATGCGGACCTGATGCTCCCTGCCATGTGGGGCGGCATTATAACGGGCATCGGTTACGGCATGGTGTTGCGCGCCGGCGCCAACACCGGCGGCTCGGACACGATTGGCCAAATCATCTCGCGTAACACCTCGCTGCCGGTGGGCTCGACCGTCATGGCGATCGATGTTGCCGTATGCGCGCTGTCGGCTCCGGTCTTTTCAATCGAAAACGCACTATATGCAGGCCTTTCGATGGTCATTAGCGGCTACGTGATCGATGCCGTGGTCGATGGTGGCAACAAACGCCGTATGGTACTCATCATCTCGGACAAGTTCCCTGATATCGCTGCCGATATCATGTATGGCCTGGGTCGTGGTTGTACCAAGTTTAAGGCGACTGGCATGTATTCGGGTGCCGAGAAGCCGGTGATTATGGTCATCGTGAGCCGTCGAGAGCTTAATACCCTCAAGACGATCGTGCGCGAGCGCGATCCTCACGCCATTGTGACGGTCGCTGACGTTACGGAAGCCTTCGGCGAGGGATTCAAGGACATTAGCGCGTAGGGTCGATCGCGTTCCATCCAAAAGACGTTCACATTGATAAACCGTTTCATCAGCGGTTCTGCCTGCTAAATTGTTCAAATAATGATAAAAACTCTGGTAAAGCCATCAGTTTCCAGCATAATGAATGACGTACGTGCATTGCGGCTGTGTTGGGACTACCTTTCCGTGCCGTGCGCATCTTGTCTAAAGAGGATGAAAGGAAGGCACAATGAGCGACGAAGAGCTCAAAAAGGTTGCCAACGAGGTAAGGAAGGGCATCGTCACCGGCGTGCACGCTGCCAAGTCCGGCCATCCGGGCGGTTCGCTCGGCGCTGCCGACATCATGACCTATCTGTACTTTGAGGAAATGAACGTCGACCCTGCCGACCCCCGCAAGGCCGACCGCGACCGCTTTGTGCTTTCCAAGGGTCACTGCGCGCCTGGTCTGTACGCCGTGCTCGCCGAGCGCGGATTCTTCCCCAAGGAGGATCTCGAGACGCTGCGCCACATCGGCAGCCACCTGCAGGGCCATCCCAACATGAACGACACCCCGGGCGTCGACATGTCCACCGGCTCGCTCGGCCAGGGCATCTCCGCCGCCGTGGGCATGGCGGTTGCCGCCAAGCACTGGGGCGATACTTACCGCACGTACGCCCTGCTGGGCGATGGCGAGAGCGAGGAGGGCCAGGTCTGGGAGGCCGCCATGTTTGCCGGCAACCAGCAGCTCGACAACCTCTGCGTGATCGTCGACCACAACGGCCTGCAGATCGACGGCCCTGTCGAGGAGGTCAACGACCCCATGCCGCTGGCAGACAAGTTCCGTGCTTTTAAGTTCCACGTGGTGGAACTCGCCGACGGCAACGACTTCGACCAGATTCGCGCCGCCTTTGCCGAGGCTCGCGCTACCAAGGGCCAGCCGACCGCCATCATCGCCGAGACCCTGAAGGGCAAGGGCGTGTCCTTTATGGAGAACCAGGTTGGTTGGCACGGCAAGGCCCCCAACGATGAACAGTTTGAGCAGGCCATGGCAGAGCTCACGGCCGCCGGAGAGGAGCTCTAGGATGGCAGACGTCAAGAAAATCGCCACGCGCGTAAGCTACGGCGAGGCCCTCGTCGAGCTCGCCAATGAGCACGATGACTTTGTGGTCCTCGACGCCGACCTGGCCGCCGCCACGCAGACCGGCAAGTTTAAGGCCGCCTGCCCCGACCGCTTCTTCGATGTGGGCATCGCCGAGAGCAACCTGATGGGTGTTGCCGCCGGTATCGCAACCACCGGCCGCGTCGCCTTTGCGAGCAGCTTTGCCATGTTTGCCGCCGGCCGCGCCTTTGAGCAGGTCCGCAACTCCATCGGCTATCCGCACCTTAACGTTAAGATCGGTGCCACGCACGCCGGTATTTCGGTGGGCGAGGACGGTGCCACGCACCAGTGCTGCGAGGATATCGCCCTCATGCGCGTCATCCCCGGCATGACCGTGATCGTTCCCGCCGACGATGTGGAGGCCCGTGCCGTGACGCGCGCCGCCTACGAGTGTGACGGCCCCGTGTACATGCGCTTCGCCCGTCTGGCCTCGCCGGTTATCAACGACCCCGAGACCTACAAGTTCGAGTTGGGTAAGGGCATTGTCATGCGCGAGGGCGCCGATGTGACCATCATCGCCTGCGGCTTGATGGTCGGCGAGGCTCTCGAGGCCGCCGAGCAGCTCGCTGCCGAGGGCATCGACGCCGAGGTCATCAACATGCACACCATCAAGCCCATCGATGCCGACCTGATCGTCAAGAGCGCCGCCAAGACCGGCCACGTCGTGACCGTCGAGGAGCACTCTGTGATCGGTGGCCTGGGCAGCGCCGTTGCCGACGTCCTGTGCGAGCAGTGCCCGACGTCGCTCAAGAAGATCGGCGTCAACGACACCTTCGGTGAGTCTGGCCCGGGTGCCGAGCTCCTGCACAAGTACGGCCTGGACGCCGCCAACATCGTGGCGAGCACCAAGGAGTTCTTGGCATAAGGCAAGGCGGATCTCAAGGACTGCTTCGCCAGAACTATAAAACTGTTTCGCCAGTACTATGGAAACCCGGCAGGGGCGCTCGCTTGGAGAGCGCCCCTGTTTCAGTTGCGGTGAAATAGGGACTGATTAGACCTTTTAACTGGTAAAACAGTCCCTATTTCACCGCAACTCATGAAGACGCCCCTCAAGCACGGTCCCATCAGGGAAAAGGGCATATATCGACAAAGCGCAATTCAGACCCTTCTAACTTTGTATATGCAGCACTCCAAGATAAATGCGGCGACCCCTTAGTTATCGCAGGCCGGGCACAGGGTTACTCTCCAAATCTTTCCGCAGGACGGAGGAGCCCCCGCCGCACGTAGTGCGCAGCGGAGGCTCCGACATGTCCGAGGACGATTTGGAGAGTAACCCTGTGTCCGGCCGGAGGGACCCAAACACGGCCATGCTTCTTATGTGCAGCAAAGCTAATGCTGCTAAAATACTAAGCGCTCATGTAGTTTAAACGCACGACGATAAGGAGCACCAGTGGGTAACCACTTCCGTACCTCCGGTGCGGGCGATGATGCCCCCAAGACGCAGACAGGCGTCCAGGGCAGTCGTTTCGCCACTCCGGATTCAGAGGGCCAGCCTGTTGCTCAGGCCCCCGCTCAGCCGGCAGATCAGGCACAGCCGGCATCCGATCCCTTTGCCTACAATCCAACCAGCGATGTCGCGCTTTCCGGCGCGGCGGGTTTTGAGCCCGTTCAGGCCGTGACCGCTCGCGTGGAGCAGCCTCAGGCTGGCGCCGCCACGCTGCAGCCTACCATGGCCGGCATTCCCGACCCCATGGCCCCTGCGACGCCGGCTCCTCAGCCTGCGCAGTCCGGTCTCTTTGCCGCTATTCCCGACCCCACGCAGCCTGCTGCCCCGGTGGTCGAGAGCGATCAGGCCGCCGAGGTCGCAAGCCTCGATAACGCGCTCAACAACCCCGATTTTACGTCGGTGTTTGCGCCCATCGATCCGCAGGCCAGCCGCAAGAAGATGGCCAAGCAGGCCGGTGTCGAGCCCGTCATCCTTATGGAGCATGTCACCAAGATCTATCCGGCACAGCCCAACAAGCCTGCACTCGACGACATCAACATCGAGATTTATCCGGGCGAGTTCGTCTTCCTGGTCGGTCACTCCGGCTCGGGTAAGACCACGCTGCTGTCGACGCTCAACCGCGACGTCAAGCCGACGAGCGGCCGCATCCTGGTTGCCGGTCAGGACCTCATGAAGATCAAGAACCGCAAGGTTCCGTTCCTGCGCCGCCAGATTGGCGCCGTGTTCCAGGACTTTAAGCTTCTGCCGCAAAAGACCGCCTACGAAAACGTGGCGTTTGCCCTGCAGTGCATCGGCAAGCCCAAGGGCGTCATTCGCAGCCAGGTGCCCGAGGTGCTGCGTCTGGTCGGTCTGGCCGATCAGATGGACTCGCTACCCGACCAGCTTTCCGGTGGCGAGCAGCAGCGCGTTGCCGTCGCCCGCGCTATGGTCAACCGTCCGCCGCTGCTGATCTGCGACGAGCCGACGGGCAACCTCGACCCGGCGATCTCGCTGGGCATCATGAAGCTGCTCGAGCGTATTAACCGCACCGGCACCACCGTGATCGTCGCCACGCACGACCGCGAGATGGTCGATAGCATGCACCGTCGCGTGATCGCCCTCGAGGGCGGTCACGTTATCCGCGACCAGGAGAGGGGAGGTTACGGCAACTATGGCACCAACTAACGTGGGCTACTCCTTCAAAGAGGCAATCAGCCACTTCTTCCGTAACTGGACTACCTCGCTCGGCGCCGTCATCACGATTTTCCTTTCACTGTTTATCATCGGCCTGTTCATCATGGGCTCCGCGATGCTGAACTCCGTGATCGGCACCGTCGAGGATCAGGTTGTCATCAACGCGTTCATTAGTGATGACGCCGATCAGGCTGATGTTCAGGCTTTTGAGGCCGAGCTTAAGACGTGGAATAACGTCAAGTCCGTGACCTATAAGGACAAGGACGACGCGCTGGCCGAGTATACGAGCAAGATGTCGGGCAACGCCGACGCCACCATGAGCGCACTCGATGGCCAGAACCCGCTGCCGGCTTCGTTTGCAATTGAGATGGACGATCCGTCCAAGGTCGAGAGCACGGCAGAGAAGCTCAAGAAGGATGCCGATTTCCAGAAGATCGCGGATGACGGCGACGTCAACGCGAGCGTGCTGTACGGCCAGGAGGAAGTGAGCCGCCTGTTCCAGGTGACCAACTACATCCGTATTGCCGCCGTGGTACTCGTTGGCCTTCTGACCTTTATCGCATTCATCTTCATCAACAACACGATTCGCCTGTCCATCACGGCGCGTCGTCGTGAGATTGCGATTATGCGTCTGGTCGGCGCCAGCAACGGCTTCATTCGTGGCCCGTTTATCACCGAGGGCGTGCTGCAGGCCATTTTGGGCTCGCTGCTTTCCATCGGCGTTCTGGAGCTGCTGCGCAATCTGATGATTCCGCGTCTGCAGGAGAGCATCGGCTGGATGTCGTTTGCCCTGCCGATGCAGTACTACCTGGTGACCTATGCTGCGCTGATTCTGGTCGGCGTGATTATCGGTCTCTTTGGTTCTGCCATCGCCATGCGCCGCTACCTGCGCGTGTAGGCATGCCTGGAATTCATCCCTTCCAACGGGTCGTCTCTTATGGGGCGGCCCGTTTTTTGATTCCTAGGGGACGAAGGAAACGGATCATCGTGGCGCTGGTCTATCTATGTAATCCGTTTTCCTTCGTCCCCTAGGGATCATTTGGGTAGACTCTTGGGATGTAAACGGCAATCGATAGTTAGGAGGCGCCATGGGGCGCAATAACAAGCATAAGCGTGGAGCTCGCAATAAGCGCGGGCCGGTGCGCAGCGAACGCCGTCCGAGCCTGACCGGGCGCGTGCAGCTCCATGAGCACAGTGCCTATGTCATAACCGAGAATGGCGACTACAAGGTCATGGGCCGTGGCAAGCGCGAGATTATGGATGGCGATACCGTTGCCGTGAGCATTAAGAACAGCCCGCACGGTGAGCGGCGCGCCGTGATCGAAGGCGTGGTTGAGCGCGCAGCCATAAGCGTGGTGGGCACGTACCAGACCGCCGGTCCGCTCGGTGTGATCGAGCCGCTCGATTCGCGTCTGAAGGCCGACTTCTTCATTCTGCCCGAGGATACCTCGGCGGATCGTCTGGGCGTCCACCCGGGTGATGCTGTTGTCGCACGCATTTTGACCTACCCGACGCGCCTGGAATCGGGCACCGTGACGATCGAACGCCGCATTGGCGGAGATGACGCGCCCGATTTGGGCGTTCAATATGTGATGGCGCGCTACGGCTATACCGATAGCTATCCCGAGGCCGCGCTGGACGAGGCCGAGGGGCTTTCGCTCGATGTGTCCGCGGCGCTTAAGGACCCGCTCCGCCGCGATCTGCGCGACCGCTTTGTCATCACGATCGACCCGGTCGACGCGCGCGACTTTGACGATGCCATTTCGCTGGAGCGTACGCCCGAGGGTGGCTACAAGCTGGGTGTGCATATCGCCGACGTTTCACACTATGTGGCTTGGGACGGACATATCGATCTTGAGGCTCGCCATCGCACGACATCGGTGTATCTGGCCGATCGCGTGCTTCCCATGCTGCCCGAACGCCTGTCCAATGACCTGTGCTCGCTTCGCCCTGACGAGGACCGCCTGGCGTTTACCGTCGATATCGAGCTTGATGCGCAGGGCCGCGTGCGGCATTACGATCCGTACCCCAGCGTGATTCGCTCGCGTGTGCGTATGGACTATGACGGCGCCGAGGCGCTGCTGGTGCGTGCCGGCGCGGTTGAGTATTCGGTGTTGGAGGGTGCGGCCGAGGATGTTGCGGCTGCCGAGACCTCGCGCGAGGAAGCGCTTGAGCGCGGTCTTGCGTGCGAGGAGGCCGCCCGCGGCTACAACGTCGACCTCTGCGATTTCCTTGTCGCCGCTAACGAACTCGCCGAACTTCGCCGTCGTATTCGTCGCGCCCGCGGCTCAGTCGATTTTGACACGGCCGAGATTCGTGCTCGGTTGGATAAGGACGGAGTACCCGTGCAGATTGTGGCGCGTGAGCGTTCGTGTGCCACGTCGCTTATCGAGGAGGCCATGCTGCTCGCCAACGAGTGCGTTGCAGAGTGGCTGGCAGACCGTGATATCGAGGCCTGCTATCGCGTGCATGAGGATCCGAGCCCCGATAGCCTGCACGGTGCCGCCGTTGCGCTGGCGCAGTTAGGCATCATCGACGATCGCCGTGCTGCCGGTATTGCCCTGGGGAGCCCCGATGAGCTGCAGGCTGCAGTTGATGCTGCCGCCGGTACGGCCAACGCACCGCTCGTCAACACGCTGCTTCTGCGCAGCATGCAGCGCGCGCTGTACAAGCCGCGCAACGAGGGCCACTTTGCGCTCGCCGCGCCGTGCTACTGTCACTTTACGAGTCCCATCCGTCGCTACCCCGATCTGGTGGTGCACCGCGTGCTCAAACTGCAGTTGGCCTATGAACAGCTCGGCGGTAAGGACGCCTTGGTCCGTACGCCGCGGCTGATCGGCAAGGGGCGCGAGTCGCTGCCGCGCATTCTGCCGCAGATCTGCCGCGCATGCAGCGATGCCGAGCGCGCGGCAGATGCCGCCAGCCATGCGACGCAAAAGATCAAGATTGCCCAGTACTATGAGGACCGTCTGGGCGAGCGCTATGCCGGAGCTGTCTCGTGGGTTAGCAGCATGGGCCTCTTTGTGCGCTTGGACCTAACGCAGGTCGAAGGCTTGGTTTCGATCAAGAGCCTGGGCAACGAGTGGTTCGAGTTCGACGAGGATGCGCTTACGCTGACGGGCGCCGACACGGGGATTCGCTATGAATTGGGTCAGCGCGTGATTGTCGAGGTCTCGCGCGTCAATACCACGCGTGGGCACTTGGACTTTAAGCTTATCCATTAGCCAAATCCCGACTGATGGTGGGGGAGCGGAGGGCGGCCTTCCGGGACCGCCCTTCGCATTTGAATCGTGACTACCTTGCCGTCTGCTCGGCCGCCCGCTTACCTGCTATTTGAGAGGTAAAACCTACCAAAATAAACCTGTCCCTTTTGGCAGGTTTACAAGAAAGCGGGGATGAGATGGCGACGGTGTACGGTTATGCGCGGGTGAGTTCGCGCGATCAGAATCTTAATCGGTAGCTGGATGCGCTGGGCGCCTATGGTGTGGGCTCGGCGAATATTTATGCCGACCATGCGAGCGGCAAGGACTTCGATCGACCGCGTTATCGCGAGCTGCTGCACGTCCTGGGAGACGGGGACGTGCTGGTGGTGCTTTCTATCGACCGACTTGGCCGTAATTACTCCGAGATTCTTGAGGAATGGCGACGCATTACCAAGGAGCTCGGGGTTGCCATTGTGGTGTTGGACATGCCATTGCTTGACACGCGCGCTAGGGCCAGCGGCGCGCCGGATGTGACCAACGTCCTGATTGCCGATATTGTGCTGCAACTGCTGAGCTACGTGGCGCAGGTGGAGCGCGAGAATATCCATCGGCGCCAAGCGGAGGGAATTGCAGCGGCGCGGGCGCGAGGGGTCCGTTTCGGTCGACCTCGCAAGCCGTGCCCTCCTCAGTTTGAGCTGGTGCGCGATAGCTATGAGGCGGGCGATATTACCCGCAGCCAGGCGGCAAAGTGCCTGGGCGTGTGCGTGGGGACGTTCGATCGCTGGATGCGCGAGGCGGGGTAGGGGTTTGCGTCGCTTTGTCGCTTCCTGTTGCGATTCAAATTTTGATACGGTGACGATGCCATCTGGGGCTACACTCGCTGATATTCAAAAAAGGAGGTTGGCCCTTGGCGCGCGTAAAACAAATAATCGGATGGACCGCGATCGTTCTGTTCGCTGCAACGCTGGCGGGCATCTGGGTGCTGACGGAGCAAAATGCGGTGGAGACGTCGTTGCTGAGCGAGTCCACCGCGCGTGTGGTGGAGGGTCAGGCTACGGGCGTTCAGGCCGCCGATGCCACGGGTGAAGCCCAGACGGAGAACGGAATGACCGGGGGCACCGATTCGGCTGCCTCGAATGTCCGGTCTGGCCGACTTGCTTCCATTCGCATGTGGGTGGGCGCGAACGTCCGTCGCGTTGCCCATACCGTAGAGTTTTTCTTCGTCGGATTGTTCGCCTCGGTGATCGTGGCTTGCTTTTCCAGGCGTCCGTGGAGCGTGTGCTCCCGTTGCGTGCCCGTATTGCTCTTTTGCGCCGCCTGCTCCGTTGGCGATCAGGTACATAAGATCTTTGTTCCCGGCAGGCATTTCGACGTTATCGATTTAGAATTCGATGCTGCGGGCTATATCACCGCCATGCTGTTGGTATTGCTGGCAGCGGCGTTGGTGCGCCATGCGACTCGGCCGATCGGCGCCCATGCGAGGCGCTAGCCTTAAGACGAGACATCGCGACTGCCTATGCTTCGACATTGACTACAATAACGGCTGCAATCGCGAGCGGTCGTCGATGTGCAGTTTTCCATACACCTGTTTTCTCTAAGAAAGGAAATCCCATGGCGGTATTGTTTGTTGAATATCCCAAGTGCTCGACCTGTAAGAAGGCCAAGGCATGGCTGGACGAACATGGGGTAGAGTATATCGACCGCGATATCGTTTTGGACAATCCCACGGCTGATGAGCTTGCGACCTGGATTGCTCGTTCGGGGCTGCCGGTGCGGCGCTTCTTTAATTCGTCGGGCATGAAATATCGAGAGCTGGGCCTGAAGGCGCGTCTGGATGCGGGCATGACGGATCGGGAATGCTACGAGCTGCTGGCGACCGACGGCATGCTGGTCAAGCGTCCGCTGCTGGTGGGCGACGACTTTGCGATTCCTGGGTTTAAGGAAGCGACCTGGACCGAGGTGCTGCTGTAGTGGTTGCGGAAAGTGCGTCCCGTTTTGAGCTCGGATTCCGGGACGCAGTTTCCGGTTGAAGGGGCTAGCGGAAACCGTATCCCAGTTTGAGCGCGAAATCTGGGATACGGTTTCCGTTTGGGGCCTCTAGGGGAAAGCGCGTCCCGTTCTGGACGTAAATTCCGGGATGAGCTTTCCGGTTGGCGGGCATGCGCACTATCCCGGCTGGCGGGCATATGCGCTAATCCTCAAGCTGTGCCCATTCGTGCGGATTGTAGACCTTTACGTGCTTGTTGGGCTTGCCGCTCCAGTACTCCTCGTCCATAAAGGGCAGATATGCCTGAACGCCGGGGCAGATAAAGGGAATCCGCTGCTGTTGCAGTCGCTCGCGCTGGCGCTGCTCCAGGTGCGCCTCGGATATGACGGTCGGCATACCGGACAGCTCGACGAGGCTTGCCTGGATTCGCTTAAGGTCGGGGAGTCCCGCGTGCCATGACACCCGCATGATCAAAAAGGATGCACGGCGGTATTTTGCCTGCATCACCGTGATGGCGGGGCGCAGTGTGGGATGGATTTTGTCCCGTTCGGGCCAAAGGCCAGCAGTGATCTCGAGGCCCAGGGTCTCCCATAGGTAATCAAGCTCTTCGTCCATGGTGCCTCGATATCCGTGCAATGATGACGGTTCGATTGTGCCATCAGCCGTGAGTGCTGCATTGTTGTAATCTACCAGCGGTAGATGTGGGATGTTTTACGGGCTTTGGCGCCGTACGTGTCGCTGGTGCTTCACAGGTCCTTCACGTGTTGGCCGTATTTGACTGAATTTCAAAAAAGTCAAAATTGGGGCTTGCGTCACGGCGAGACTTCCCGTATATTTCTTTCTTGCGCAAAGGCACAGCCGAGCGCAGCGATGCAGTCATTGGGATGTCGTCTAATGGCAGGACAGCGGATTCTGGTTCCGTCAATGGGGGTTCGACTCCCTCCATCCCAGCCATTGCATTTGCTACATATGGCCCGTTCGTCTAGCGGTTTAGGACGCCGCCCTCTCAAGGCGGAGATCACCAGTTCGAATCTGGTACGGGCTACCAAAATTGAACGCCCGGGCCTCGTAAGAGACCCGGGTTTTGTGTATTGACCGTATATACGGCGCCTGCCGTGTTTCGCTCAGATCGAGGAGTAGCCATGGATCTGCCCATCAGCTTGCAAGACATCACGTATGCCGAGAACTATCTGGCGCAGGGCGACCTGGCTACGGCGACGCCGCTGCTGGAGCGTCTGGTGGAGCTCGCCGAGGAGTATATTGATGCTGAGTGCAAGACGGAGGAGAAGCGTCAATACTTTAGCTTCGATAGCAAGTTTGAGCGCTTGGCCTATCGCCGCGTGGAGAAGGATCCGCGCGAGCTCGTGCAGGTCGAGGTGCCGTTTGACCGCCTGTACTCTGACATGGCGTTTGCCTACATTCGCCAGCAGGATTATGTGAGCGCTCGTAATGCCCTGATGCAGGCTGTGCGTTGGGACCCCATGAACTGCAACTATCGCTTGGATTTGGCCGAGCTGTTCCGCGCACTCGAGGACAAGCAGGAATGGGCATCGCTCTCGTTCTCGGTGCTGGAGCGTGCAAGTGATGGCAAGTGCGCCGCCCGCGCTTACGCCAATCTAGGTCAGTACTTCTTGGAGCCCGAGACCGAGAACGTTTCGGCTGCCGTGGGCTGCGCGCGTCTGGCGCTGCGCCTGGCGCCCAACGATGCGCATACGACGCGCCTGCTCAACAAGATCCATACCACCTATCCGGATGCCGCCGATGAGAGCGACGAGCACGTGATGGGTGAACTGGCCCTGCAAGGCGTTCCGACCTCGCCTTCGGCCGAGATTGCCATCTGCCTGATTATGTGCGCGACCGATGCTGCAAGCGACGGCGACAAGCAGGAGGCGACGCGCCTGACGGTGCGTGCTCGCGACTTGGTGGGCGAGGAGGCATGCGCGGCGATCATTAAGCTGGTGCGCGAGAGCGACGCCGAGCTTAACGCTGAGCGCAAGGCAAAGCGCGATGTCGCGAACAAGAACGCCGATGGTGCCGAGGAGGTCGGCGATGCCCAGTAAGCGTGAACGCAAGCTCATTTCCAAGAATCGTTCGGCGCATCACGAGTACTTTATCGATGAGACGTTTGAGTGCGGTATTGAGCTGAGCGGCACCGAGGTCAAGTCGATTCGCGAGCGTGCCTGTCAGATCACTGACACTTTTGCGCTGATTCGTGGCGGCGAGTGCTGGCTCGTCGGACTGCATATCCACCCTTATAGCCATGGTGGCGTGTGGAACCGCGACCCCGACCGTCGGCGTCGTCTGCTGCTGCACCGCAAGGAGATCGACTTTCTTGACGGCAAACTTCGAAACCGTGGTTATGCGCTGGTTCCGTTGGAGCTCTACTTTAATACCGACGGCCGCGTAAAGCTGCTGCTGGGTCTGGGTCGCGGCAAGAAACTCTACGACAAGCGCGAGGACATGGCCAAGCGTGATGTCCAACGCGAGATCGACCGCGCCCTCAAGGAGCGCAACCGCTGACCACCCTTCATAAGTTGCGGTGGAATACGGACTGTTTTGCCTGTTTGAGGGGCTATTCAGCCCCTATTTCACTGCAACTGCGGGTGTCTCATCTTTCTTACTGTTCTGACACATATGTCTCAAAGGCGGCGTCCGTTATGGGTGCCGCCTTTTTTGTGGGTACATACATCCATGAGGTTCCAACCCGAGCTAGGGGAGTGATCGTTATGGACAAAACTGCGTTCTTTACCATGCCGAGTGGCCTGTACGTGGTGAGCGCCGTGGCGGACGGGCTGCGTGCCGGCTGCGTTATCAACACAGCAGTGCAGGTGACATCCGCCCCGCCGCGCATCTCGATTGCCGTGAACAAGGAAAATGTCACGTCCGGCGTAATCGTATCGGCTAAGGCCTTTGCTCTGACCGTGATCGATCAGACGGCCGATATGCTCTATATCGGCAACTTTGGCTTCCGCACCAGCAGTGGCTACGACAAGTTTGCCAAGTACGAGACCCACGAGACCGCGCTGGGCATGCCCTATGTGCCCGAGCACGCGGCGGCGCTGTTTAGCTGCCGTCTGATTGATACCGTGGATGTGGGCACGCACCTGCTCTTTATCGGCGAGGTGGAGGATGCCGAGCGCTTGAGCGGCGAGGCCCCGCTGACCTATGACTACTACCACAAGGTGTTAAAGGGCAAGACGCCGCCCAAGGCTTCGTCGTATCAAGGCTAGAAATGTTCCAAAAATACTTGCATTATATTATTGAGAATATATACTAATAAGCAAGTACACCAGCAGTCACGTTCGAGAGGAGAACATCATGGCTGAGGAAAAGAAGACGTATAAGTTCGTGTGCACCGTTTGCGGTTACGAGGTTGAGGTCGACACGCCCGAGCTGCCCGAGGATTACGTATGCCCGGTCTGCGGCGTCGGCCCCGATGAGTTTGAGCTCGTCGAGGAGTAACTCGTAGACACACGGCGATTAGCCATACAGAGCTCTGTCCAAGGGCCCCGGTCGAATTCTCGGCCGGGGCCCTTTTGATTTATCTGACGGTTTAAAACGGCCTTACGTGTTACAGATTGAGACGTTATATCTGGACAGTCACGCCATCCCAATTACATCCCCGTTAGCAGCACGATGTCGAGAACCGTTTCGATGACGCCGATTCCTACGAGCAACGCGTTGAGCGGGCGCGAGTTGGCGTATTTGCCCATGACGCGGGGCGAACTGGTGAGTCGTATGAGCACAAAGACCGTAATCGGCAACTGAAGCGACAGCAGCGCCTGACTCCAAATGAGACCCTCAAAAGGATTTGGGACGACCAGGCACGCCGCCACTGCGCCGGCGAAACAGGCCACCACCCCGATCGAGGAATGTCGGTCGTGGACGCCGTATTCCTCGTCGAACATGCCTGCGGTGATGGTGCCTGCCGCCATGCCTGCCGTCACACTACTCGAGAGGCCCGCAAACAGCAGCGCCACCGCAAAGATGGTCGAGCTTGCTGGGCCCAGAATGGGGGAGAGCGTGGCCGCTGCGACGGCGAGGTCGTCTACGACAA
>CALGZY010000092.1 GCA_937934355.1 uncultured Collinsella sp.
AGTGGGTCATGGCGATCGGCTCGCCGTTCGGCAACGAGCAGTCCGTCTCCACGGGTATTGTGTCGGCGCTGTATCGCTCCACGGCTATGAGCTCTACCAGCGGCAACACTATCTATGCCAACATGATCCAGACCGATGCCGCCATCAACCCGGGCAACTCCGGCGGCGCGCTCGTCAACGACAATGGCGAGCTTGTGGGTATCAACTCGCTCATCGAGAGCTACTCGGGCTCCAGCTCGGGCGTGGGTTTTGCCATTCCGGTTAACTACGCCAAGAACATTGCCGACCAGATCATCGACGGCA
Organism: uncultured Collinsella sp.; assembly: GCA_937934355.1. Next base: position 304 of record CALGZY010000092.1, read on the forward strand.
AGACACCGGTGCATCCGTACATGGGCGCCACGCTTTCGAGCGTCAACGCGCTCAACGCCCGTACCAACAAGCTGAGCACCGATAGTGGTGCGTACGTGGCGAGCGTCGTCGAGGACGGTCCTGCCGCCAAGGCCGGCATTCAGGAGGGCGACGTCATCACCAAGCTGGGCGACGATGAGATTACGAGCGCCGATGGCCTGATCATCGCGCTGCGCAGCCACGAGGTGGGCGAGAAGGTCGAGATCACGCTTATGCGCGGCAAGGAAGAGAAGAAGGTCACGGTTGAGCTGGGCTCCGATGAGGAACTGAAGAACCAGCAGCAGGACGACAGTTCGACCGACACCGGCAACGGCGGTATTACCGACGAGCAGCTGCGCCAGTACCTGGAGGAGCTGTTAGGCCAGCAGGGCCAGGGTCAGGGCTACGGCCAGGGCTACTAGCGAGCTGTATCGCACATATCGAGGCCAGAGGGGGCCGTCCCATCAACGTGGGACAGCCCCCTCTTTTCTCATTGATCCGTTGGGGACGGAGGAAAACGGATCACTTGTGGCAGGCAAGAGGCTTGGTTTGGAAGGGCTTGGACAGTTAGTTCAGATACGTATAAATCTGGGGCAGCTTGGGATGCGTTTTGAGCATTTTTTGATTGGGATGGGGTTTGAATGGGTGTTTGGGAGGGCGAGCGGGACGTTTACATGGTCTCAGGGAGCCCAAATTAGTTGAAACAGGGGTGTTCGTGCCTAATCCAGCTCTAGGATTTATACGTATCTGAACTAACTGTCCACCCCAGTCTGGCGGCTGCCGATTCGGTGCGGTTTGAGACCGCTATTCGGCCCCATTGCGACCGGTGGTACTCTTGTATCCGTTTGAAATCGAGTGAAGGAGTGCCGCTATGGAGCAATCGAGCCTGTTTGGTGACGGCGTGGACATCGATACCGAAACGCCCACGACCGCGGAAGCCACCGCACCGACCGACGCCCGTGCCCAGGCGGCAGCGCGCGCGGCCGAGCTGCGCCACGAGCTCGACTACCACGCCTATCGCTACTACATGCTCGATGCGCCCGAGATCACGGACACCGCCTTCGACAAAATGCTCGTTGAACTGCAGGAAATCGAGGCGACCTACCCCGATTTGGTGACGCCCGACAGCTATACCCAGCGCGTGGGCGGGTACGTGAGCGAGCAGTTTACGCCGGTCACGCACATGGCGCGCATGTATTCTATGGACGATGCTATGGATTTGGACGAACTCGACGCGTGGCTCCAGCGCGCCGAGGATGCGCTCGGCGCCGGTAGTGTCACCTATACCTGCGAGCTTAAGATTGACGGCCTGGGCGTGGCGCTTACCTACCAAAACGGCACCTTCGTGCGCGCCGCCACACGTGGCGATGGCACCACGGGCGAGGACGTGTCGCTCAACGTCCGTACCATCAAGGATGTGCCCATGCACCTGTCCGAGCCCGCGCTCGCCCACATGGGCGCCGACCGCGAGCGCACCATTGAGGTACGCGGCGAGGTCTACATGCCCAAGGGCAGCTTTGTTCGTCTGAATGAAGAGGCCGATGCCGAGGGCCGCGACCCCTTCGCCAACCCGCGCAACGCCGCCGCCGGCAGCCTGCGTCAGAAGGACCCCAAGGTCACGGCGCGCCGCGACCTGGCCACCTTTATCTATGCCATCGCCGATACCGATCCGCTGCACGTCCACAGCCAGCGCGAGTTCCTCGACTGGCTGCGTAGCGCCGGCTTTAGCGTCAACCCCAACGTGGCTCGTTGCGCCACGCCGGCCGAGGTCCACGAGTTCTGCGCCCAGGCGCTCGAACATCGCGGCGACCTGGACTACGACATCGACGGCGTGGTCGTAAAGGTCGACAGCTTCCAACAGCAGCTTGACTTGGGCTTTACCGCCCGCGCACCGCGCTGGGCCATTGCCTTTAAGTTCCCGCCCGAGGAAAAGCAGACCATTCTGCGCGAAATTCGCATCCAGGTGGGCCGCACCGGTGTGCTCACGCCGGTCGCCGAGTTCGACCCGGTGACGGTCGCCGGCTCCACCATCGCGCGCGCCACGCTGCACAACATCGACGAGATCCGCCGCAAAAACGTGCGCGAGGGCGACACTATCATCGTGCACAAGGCGGGCGACGTGATTCCCGAGGTCGTGGGCCCGGTGCTCAATAAGCGCCCGGCCGATTCGGTTGACTGGCACATGCCCGAGGTCTGCCCCGTGTGCGGCAGCCCCGTGGTCCACGAGGATGGCGAGGTGGCCTACCGTTGCGTCTCCATCGATTGCCCCGCACAGCTCAAGGAGCGCTTGCTCCACTGGGTGAGCCGCGGCTGCATGGACGTCGACGGCCTGGGCGACGAGATCGTCGACAAGATGATCGCCGCCGGCCTGATCCACGATGTCGCAGACTTCTACCAGCTCACGGTCGATGACATCGCAGGCCTGGACACGGGGCGCACCTATGCCAGTTCCAACAGCAAAAAGGGCGTCAAGAAGGGCGACCCCATTCCGGTAGGCCTCAAGACGGCCGAGAAAATCATCGCCGAACTCAACAAGTCCAAGAGCCGGCCGCTCGGTCGCGTGCTGTTTGCCCTGGGCATCCGCCACGTGGGCAAGAGCGTGGGCGAGGTTATCGCCGAGCGATTCCTGTCGATTGACAAGCTCATCTTGGCGAGCGAAGAGGACATCGCCGAGTGCGAGGGCATCGGTCCCAAGATTGCGGCGAGCGTCAAGCAGTTCCTGGCCGTTCCCGAAAACCTTGCCGTCCTGGAGCGCCTGCGCCAGGCGGGTTTGTCGCTCGAGGTTGACTTGGGTGCTGCGCACGCGCAAGCCGCAGCCGACGCAGGCGTGGCGGGCGAGCTCGCCGACGCACAGCCGCTCGCGGGTCTGACCTTCGTGCTCACCGGCACGCTCGTCAACCGCACCCGCGACGAGGCGGGCGCGGCGCTCAAGGTGCTTGGTGCCAAGGTCTCGGGCAGTGTTTCAAAGAAGACGAGCTATCTGGTCGCTGGCCCCAAAGCGGGCTCCAAGCTCACCAAGGCTGAGCAGCTGGGTGTGCCCGTGCTGGATGAGGACGCACTCGAGCAGATCTTGGCTACTGGTCAGGTGCCCCAGGCTTAGTGCATCGATAACCAAATTGAAGATCCGCCCGGACAGCATGATTGAACTGCCTTCCGGGCGGATCTTATTTGGACGGGGCAGCCGGCACCGTGATCTGCGTCACATGGGTCGCGGGGTCGTCGCTGATGATGTCGTCAATGAGGGCGATCTCGCGTGAGGGGCCAGCGGGGGACAGCCTGTGTTCGCGCATATAGCCGAGCAGCTGCTTATAGCGCGGGCCCGCTTGCCCGTGTGTGCCGCGGAAGCTAATGGTCAGGCACCGCGCGGCGGGCCGCACCTCGACATCGCCCACGTAATCATCGGTGTCATCGAGCAGCAGAAAGACCTCGTCGTAGCCGTCAAAGTCGCCGGCGGCCAGGCGCTCGGCGCTAATCCCAACGCCCAGGTTGCCCAGAAAGACAAAGGTCTCGTGTTGCCCCTTCTGCAGCTGACGAATCTGCCACTCCAGCGCATAGGCGTCGGTAGGCTTAACGCGTTCGCGCAGCACGGCGCAGCGAAGCTCGGGCGTATCGATTGTGCAAATGGTATCGAGCTTGGTGTTCAAGGCATCGCGGAGCAGCGCAAGCCGGTTATCGATCTTGCGCGACACACGCTCCAGCTCTCGGCGCTTGCGCTCGATGAGCTCCTGTTGCTGAGCCAGCTGCCGTTGCATAAGGTCCACGTCGCGCGTGGTCACAAACTCTCGAATCTGCGCCAAGGGCAAGTTGAGAACACGCAGGTGGCTGATGGTGTTGAGGGTGGAGAGCTGCCGCGATCCGTAGTAGCGGTACCCGCTTGCCGGATCGATGTACGCCGGGTCCAGCAAGCCCATCTGCTCGTAATGACGTAGCGTCCCCACGCTCAGGTTAAACAGGCGCGCCACCTCGCCAATGCGGAGCAGGCCCTCGGTATGTTCACTTGGCATGTCGGTCACAGGACCGCTCCTTTCAATGGAGTCGGGGAGGGATGCCAGGCCTGCGTTGCCCCGCTACGCCACCAGCTTGTCAAAAGCTCCGCGGCGGTTGAGCACGGTAAACGCGACAACACAGATGACCGCCGACAAAATCGATCCGCACGGCGAGGCGATGCCCATGGGAAACAGCGTGTCGGAATAGGCGTTCGACAGCAGCCACGCGCCCGGCACGCGAATGAGCGCCACGGCCAGCACGTTGTGCGCAAAGCCGATGTAGCTCTTGCCGTATGCAGCGAAAAAGCCGCTAAAGCAAATGTGGATGCCGGCAAAAATCGCGTCGAAAATGTAGCTGCGCATATAGCCGGTACCGGCCGCGACGACTGCGGCGTCCTTGGCAAAAAAGCCAATAAACGCCGGCGCCACCAGCCACATCAGCACCGTGACCAGGCAACCGTACGCCACCGAGATGGTCATGGCGTCCTTGAGTACCTGACGCGCACGATCGCCCTTGCCTGCGCCGGCGTTTTGCGCCGTGAGTGCGCTGACGGTGGCGCCCATGGAACTCGGCACAATGAACAAAAAGCTGATCATCTTTTCGACCAGGCCCACGGCGGCGGCGTCGACGAGCCCTCGGTGGTTGGCGATGACGGTGATAAACATAAACGCCACCTGGATGCAACCGTCCTGCACGGCCACGGGCACGCCGATCTTAAGAATGCTGCCGAGCACCTCGGGCTGGGGGCGCAGGTCGCTACGCTTAACGTGGATGTTCGTGCGGTGGCTCTTGAGCCACACGAGCGCGAGGGCAACGCTTGCCGTCTGGGCGGTTACCGTGCCGAGCGCCGCACCCACGGGGCCGAGTCCCATGTGGCCGATAAATAGAAAGTCGAGCGCGATGTTGATGATGCACGCCACGCCGATCACGTACATAGGCGAGCGCGAATCGCCCAGCCCGCGAAAGATGGCCGAGAGAATGTTGTACGCGGCGATAAACGGAATGCCGACAAAGCAGATACGCAGGTAGGCGGCGGTGCCTTCGACTGCCTCGGCCGGCGTGCCAATGAGCGCCACGATTTGCGGGCACAGTGCGAGCAGGACGGCGGCCAGTACCACCGAGACGCTCATAAAGAGCGTGATGGTGTTGCCGATGGCGGTCTCGGCGCGATCGAAACGGCGCGAGCCCACAGCGTGGCCGACGATAACCGTCGTTCCCATGGCCAGCCCCACGAGCGTCACGGTAATGATGTAGAGCGTCTGCGCGCCATTACCCACGGCGGTGATGCCGGCGGCACCGCTGAACTGCCCCATCATGTACAGGTCGGCCATACCGTAGAGCATCTGCAAAAAGTACGAGAGCATATAAGGCAGGGCAAAGACCGCGATGGTCTTAAGGACATTGCCGCGTGTGAGGTCGTGTTCCATGGGCGGGGCTTTCTGGCTGGGTTCGTTTAACTACCAGTGTAGTGAAAACCCTACAACGATTATAGAGTCAAGGTTTATGTTGCCAGTGGGGCGAAATAAGTGAGCCTGTTTTCATTTCCATTCGAATACGGGCATGCGCCGTGTAGGCTTAGTGCCCCTTACCTCGCCTCAAACCATCACAACATTCGACGTTTTTTGCCAAAATCGGGAAAAGCATCGAATGTTGTGATGGTTTTTCTGCCACTCGACCGGGTGGAATCGCTTTCTTGCGCACGAAGGTGTGCGGACCCGTGGGCAGGGGAATAAGGTTGGTTATCCGACTCCATTGGAGGGCTCATGGACCTGCCGATCGTCCTGTCCCATAAGACTGCCTGGCTGTACCACAACGTGGCGCGCCCGTCCGAGCCGCTCTCGCGAGCAAGCAGCCTATACGATGAGGACTCGCTTGCTAACGAGGCGGAGCCGACCGCGAGCCTGCCCAAATTGGGACTCGATACCAAGGGGCTGAGGGCTTCACCGGCAGTTGGGATCGTTACCGACTATCTGGTTTCGCTCGGTATTCCACGAGAAGAGCTCGATCATATCGACACGCTCGTCAACTTTGATTTTGAGCGCTCGACGCCGGCTGGATTTAGGTGCCACGTGTTTGGAGCGCCGGTACCTCCAGGCCATCTTATCGAGGTGGCAGAGGGCCTTCTGGTGGTTGATGAGGCCATGTGCTTTGTCCAAGCGGGTTCGTGGATGAGCGAGCCCGAGCAGCTGGAATATGGCTACGAAATCTGCGCCCGATACCATTTGAATCATCTGTCGACAGGCGATTATATCGAGATGGGGCAGAGGTATACCGTTGCCGACTTGATTGCTTATTGCAATGAGAACCGATCTCGTCAGGGGGCTGTACGCGCGGCCGCCGCGCTCAAGCGCGTGCACGATGGCGCGCGGTCGCCCATGGAGACGGCCACCGCAATCATGGTCGTAGCAAAACGTTCCCAGGGCGGGCTGGGATACGCCAAGATCGAGCTCAACCATCGAGTGGATGTTCCCAACGAGTTCAAGTATCTCGCAAAGGCCGGGTATTTCGAGATCGACGTATATGCGCCTGCGAGCGGTACGGGGATTGAGTACAACGGTTCGGACCATCTTGATAAATAGCGCAGCGCGTCGGACGCGGAGCGTATGACCGTGCTGAGCGCGCTGGGCTTTAGGATGATCGTCCTCACCGGGACTCAGTTTGCCCACCAGCTGCAATTGCACCGGGCGATGAACGCCATTGCGCTCGCGATGGGTATCAAGTGCGACCGAAGCGAAGCGTTCCAGAAACGTCAGAACGACCTGCGAGAATTCGTGATTCGGCACTGGGACGGCGGCCTTTAGAGGCGTTCCGGTCCTTCTACGGGGTGCCGTGGGCGGGCAAACCATCACAACATTCGACGTTTTTCGCCAAAATCGGGAAAAGCATCGAATGTTGTGATGGTTTGCGTGTTGAGGATGGGCTTGGGAAGCCGGTCTTGCTCGAAGCGACCTGTCCTGTCGTACGGGTGTCGGCATGATTCTCTCGTGGGGTATTATGTTTTCCGAAGAATAAAACGCCGCGTGAGGGGAAGGCTGCGTGGACGGGCGCGTGCAACATGACGGCTTTGGCCGCGATATCAACTACCTGCGCATTGCCGTTACCGACAAGTGCAACTTCCGCTGCATTTACTGCATGCCGGCCGATGGCGTGGCGCCCCGTGCGCACGACGAGCTGCTCAGCGCCGAGGAAATCGCCCGCTTTGTGCGCTTGGTGGCGGGGGAGGGCATTCGCCGCGTGCGCCTGACGGGTGGCGAGCCGCTGGTCAGCCGCCGTATCATCCCGCTTATTCGCGACATCCGCGCGATTCCGCAGATCGAAGACATCTCGCTCACCACCAACGGCGCCCTGCTGCCCAAGCTAGCGCCGCAGCTCAAGGATGCCGGGCTTAACCGCGTCAACATTTCGCTCGACACACTCGACCCCGAGCTGTTTGGAAAGATCACGCGCCTGGGTCGACTCGAGCAGACCATGGCCGGCGTCGACGCGGCGCTGGCTTGGGGCTTTGAGCCCGTTAAGGTCAACTGCGTTGTGGTGCGCCGGCTCAACCAGGATGTGGCGGCCCTCGCACGGCTGACCGTCGACCGCCCCATCCACCTGCGCTTTATCGAATACATGCCCATCGGCGACGAGCGCACCAGCTCGCATTGCGCTGTGGACCCGCATGCGCCCGCGCTCAATCCCGAGCTGTGGGACGTGAGCGATACCGTGCCGAGCGACGAGCTGCGGGCGCGCATCAATGCCGGGGCCACCGCGGCGGGACTGGGCGAGCTCGAGCCGCTCGACATCAACGACGCTCCTGCTGGTGCGGGCCCTGCGCGCTATTGGCACTTTCCGGGTGCGGCGGGAACGGTTGGCTTCATCAGCGCCATGTCCAACCATTTTTGCGCGAATTGCAACCGTCTGCGCCTGACGGCCGATGGCAACGTGCGTCCGTGCCTGTTTAGCGATGCCGAGTATTCGGTGCGTGAGGCGCTGCGCCGTGGTGATGATATGCAGGTACTTTCGATTTGGCGCGATGCCGTGGCCCACAAACCGCAGGAACACGCGATAATTGAGGGCACGCAACGATTTATGTCCCAAATCGGAGGATGATCATATGGCCAAGAGCAGGTACGCCGATGCCACCAAGGCCGCTCGCAGGGCCGCGATGTCTGCCCACAAAGCCACGGCTGCGGCGAATGCTGGTAACGCCGACGCGTCCGCGCAGCCGTCTGCCAGCGCTGCCATCGAGCCCGCCCGCGACGCCCGTCGTGACGAGTTGACGCACGTGGACGCCAAGGGCGAGGTGCGCATGGTCGACGTGTCCGACAAGGCCGAGACCCATCGCATTGCCATCGCCGAGGGCACCATCCTCATGCATCCCGAGACGCAGGCCATGGTGCTGCAGGACCGCGCCAAAAAGGGCGACGTGCTCGCCTGCGCGCGCGTGGCGGGCATCATGGCCATCAAGCGCACGAGCGACATCATCCCCATGTGCCATCCGCTGCTCATTACCAAGAGCAAGTGCGACATTGCGCCCATCGCTGCGGCGGGGACGCCGGCCGAGGACGTGCCCGAGGGCTGGGCGTCGGCGCGCGCGGACGGGCAGGTTGGCTTTCACGTACTGGTTACGGCCGGCGTGACGGGCAAGACGGGTATCGAGATGGAGGCCCTGACCGGCGCGAGTGCCGCGTGTCTGACCGTCTACGACATGTGCAAGGCCGTCGATCGCGGTATGGAGATTGTCGACGTGCGCCTGCTGCACAAGGAGGGCGGCCGCTCGGGCGTGTGGGACCGCGCAGGGCGCCAGACCGCTGCCGTTGAGGCCGCCACCGCAGACGGTAACGCGCCCGCGAGCACACCCGTCGCCGTCGCGCCCGCTCCAACCGTCCCTGCGATTGCGTTTATCGGCTACCAGAACTCGGGCAAGACCACGCTCGTCGAGAAGGTTATCGCCGAGCTCACCCGCCGCGGTCTGCGCGTGGGCTCGCTCAAGCATCATGGGCATCACGGCTTTGATATCGACGTACCCGCTAAGGACACCTGGCGCCATCACCAGGCCGGATCCAAACACGTGGGCCTCATCTGCGCCACGCGCTGGGCGGAGTACGCCGACACGCGCGAGGAGGACGAGATGCCCGCGCGCGAGCTGCTGTCGCGTTACAACGATGTCGATGTGGTGATCATCGAGGGCTACAAGACCGAGGGCTTCGACAATATCGTGGTCGCACGCTCCGGTGTCGACCGTCTGCGCGGCAAGAGCTCGCTCGACCTGGTCGACGGTCACACGCTGGCCCTTGCCTGCAACGAGGCCCTGGCACGTCAGGCCTTCGACGCTGGCTTTGCAACCAGAGCCATCAACATCAACGACGCCCGAGCCATCTGCGATCTTATCCAAGACCACCTGGTCTAAAACCTGCCAAAAAGGGACAGGTTTATTTTGGCAGGTTTTATCTGGGCAAACGTCACTTCCACCACAAAGGGGCCAGGCACCTTTGTGGTGGTTTTTGCTTTAGTAGATGTGTGGGACATGCCTTACAATCTACCAAGTAGTTCATGACGGGCGAAAAACGGAGAGAAGGGGCTTGATGGGTCCTTAATGTTTCATGCGGATAGATTGATTTGACAGACGGTGGCGAATGCCCGCCGTCCGCATTCGTACGAAACAAGGAGTCTCCATGCTCGCCTCTCTTTTCTCAAAGCCTCAACCTTCGCTGTCCGTGCAGGCCAAACGCCTGGTGGCGATGCGCTTTCTCATCTACACCGGTTTTCAGACCAGCTACTTCATCGGCGTCATCGGAACGCTCACCTATGCAGACGATGCCTCGGTCGTGGCGACATCGCTGGCCGTCCTGTTTATGAACGTATTCGTGATCTTGGGATCCTTTGCGGGTGGCGCGGCGCTTGACGCCTGGGGCCCGCGCCATCATTTCTTGCTGAGCATCGTGGGCACGTTGGCAACCGGCGCGGCGATCCTCGTTTTTGGCAGCGCGACCGGCATCGTCCTGCTCGGCGCGGTGCTCCTGGGCTTTGTGATGGGATTCGCCCAGCCCATCGCCACATCCTATCCAGCCTACCTCACTGACGATCCTGTCGAGCTCAAAGACATCAACTCCGCCATCGCCATGTTCTCCAACGTGAGCATTATCGTCGGCCCCACACTGGGCGGCTTTGTCGCGGCGGCTGCGTCGTCGCGCGCGGTGTTCGTGCTCATGATGATCTTTACAGTGTTGGCGCTCGTCGCTGGTTGGGGCTTTAGGCCGCAGACCAGCCATGTCGCCGGGGATGCGGATGCCGATTCGGCAGAGGAAGGGGAGCGTGCGGGACAAAGTCCCGATCCCAACGCATCTTCCCGCGCTACCTTCGCAGCCAGCATCAAGACGGTCTTCACCAACAGCGTCCTCGCCCTGCTGTTCTGCATTATTTTCCTTTCAAACTTTGGCTACGGTGCCTTCGATCCGCTGGAGTCGTTCTTCTACCGCGATGTCCTGCACGTCGGTGTCGAATGGATGGGTTGGCTCTCGTCGGCCAGCGGTGTGGGCGCGGTGCTGGGCGCCGTGGCCGCGCTCCGCTTGCCGCCGCACCTGGTCAACCTAAAAACGCTGCTCGTGGCGCTTATGTCCGTGGGTCTGGGAAGCCTGCTCTACGTGGGAACGCCGTACGTGGGCGTGGCCCTCGTCGGCCAGATTGCCCTGGGCGTGGCCTGGGGCGTCGTCAATCCGCTCCACAACACGATCGTGCAAACGACGGCTCCGCTCGAGCAGCTCGGTCGCGTCAACTCGGTCATGGGCTTTGGCAACATGTTCGCCGGCGTGGCCCCGCTGGCGATTGCCCCGTGGCTAGCAGCAACATTTGGCGTGCAACAGACACTCGTAGGCGCGGGCCTGGTCGTAACGGCAGTTCCCGCAGCGCTGCTGCTGTTTGGACGCGGGCATCTGGATCGTGCTGCAGAGCGGTAAAACCGTCACAACATTCGATGAAAATCGCGATTTTGCCGAAAAACGTCGAATGTTGTGATGGATTGCGCTGAGACCCGAGCACCACAAGCCACCACAAAGGGGACAGGCACCTTTGTGGTGGTTTTTGCTCCTGCGTGCCGTGCTCGCGCCTTGGTATACCATGTACTCCATTTCCAATCGCTTCCCACACCGCCACACTACCCAGAAAGGGCCCCATGGACGCCACCTTCGGCCACATCAAAGCCGTGTTCTGCGATATCGACGGCACGCTGCTCACAAGCGAGCACACGGTGTCCCCGCGCACCGTGGTCGCGATCCGCGCCCTGCGCGAGCGCGGCGTGCTCTTTGGCCTGTGCACCGGGCGCGACGCCCACGCGACCGAGGCTATGTACGAGCTCTGGGGCATCGACGGCCTGGTAGACGTGATGGTGGGCTGTGGCGGCGCCGAGGTCATCGACCGCGCGCACGGCATCAACGAGCTGAGCTACCCGCTGCCGGGCGAAACCATCGCGCGCATCTGCAAGCACATGGCGGACCTTCCGGCAACGCCCGTTTGCCCCCGAGACGGCGTGTTCTACGTTCCCGAGACCAATGCATGCGTCGAGCATCTATCGCGTGTCGACGGCGTGCCCTATAAGGTGGTCGATTTTGCCGAGTTCTTGCGCGAGCCGCAGCCCAAGGTGATGTTTACCATGGCGCCCGAGGTGATGCCGCAGGTCATCGAGCGCGCATCGACGTTCGCCGATGACACCGTTAAGGCGGCCGCCCTGCAAACCACGCAGCGCCTCTACGAGTTCATGGATCCGCGCGTGTCCAAGACGCGCGGCCTTGTGCGCGTGGCGGAGCTCAACGACATGGAGCTCCAGAACATCTGCGTGTTTGGCGATGCGGATAACGACACCTGCATGGTGGCCGACGCCGGCGTGGGCGTGGCCATGGCAAACGGCAGCGATGCCACCCGCGCCGCTGCGGACTTTGTAACCGCCAGCAACGACGAAGACGGCATCGCGATCTTTATCGAGGAGCATCTGCTGTAGCGCTGGGGGAGAATCACCGCAAAGGGGACAGGCACCTTTGTGGTGGTTCGATCAGGCGTCCCGGCAACCGATTGCCGGGACGCTTTTTTGTCCCGTGGCGAATCGATGCGGTGAACAAACGACCACTCACAGCCAAATATCGACCGTTCACAGATTGAGTGGGTTAAAACAAAATGTTGTGCAAATAACAACAGAGTGTTATTTACCTCTATTTGCCAACAATTCTACCTGTGGTTTTCTAAAACTGAAAAATCGAATAACACTGCATAAGTTGAACAAATGTCAAGAAATAAGACTCTGAGAAAAGAAATTGATTGAAATGGGCTTTTCGTTGTTTAAACAATGAGTAATAATATGCATATTGAGCGCGAGCAATTATAGGTTGTGCGCCCAAGGTTAATTTGTGAAAGAGCAAGATCGCAGTCTCTTGGGGGGAGGCATCGATGGCGGCAAATTCGGATAAATCTAAGCAGAACAATAAAGCGGCACATCGTGTACTAGCAGGTGTTTTGTGCGGAGCTTCCGTTTTGAGCCTGGTGCTGTCGCTCGTTATGCCCCCGATCTCGCAGGCCATCGCCAACGACGCCCAGACAGTTTCTGCCGAGGAAACTGTAATGGGGGGGGTTCCTCAAGTGAGTCCGCTGCTGTAGGTAACACCAGCGAGGATGCCGAAAACCAGAATAGCGACGAGACCGATGGCGGCGAGTCTGGCTCTTCAAATAGTGTTGAGCAGGCTCAGAGTGCGAATGCGGCTTCAGCGGGAGCGACGGCCACCGTGAAGCCGGGAATTTACGTTCCCACGTCTATCGGTATCGGTACGAATATCAATGTCTCAACCCCTGATCCCGGCGTGGCCACCTACGTCGGCCGCGACATGTACATCGGTGGCAAGCCGAGCGATAAGCCGAGCGACGGCACTATCGATCTTGATGCGGACAACGCCCCCACCGGCTCATATGCCGCTGAGGCGGAGGGCCTTACCGTGGTCCGTGGCAAGCTTGCCATGAATCCACTCAAAGAGAGCTGGCCCTATAATAATAGTGGCGGCGCTGGTTTCCGCTTTGGCACCGTTGGTTTTGGTTCCCAGTTCCGTCCTGTCTACGGCAGCACCGTGCTTGCGGTCGCCGGAATCGACAGTGCGATCACCAAAATGAGCGTTGGTTACAACGGCAACTTGCCGGGGGCGACTACCGTTGGCGCTTGGAACAAAGGCGCTTGGGTCGGACAGCAGAGACCTTTTGAGGGCGCGACTCCTTCCGGCTTTGCCTACACCGCGCAAATCGCAGGCCCCATCACATACTGGCGCGATAGCGACTATAAACGCCAGTCTGTGGTGACAATGCAGGGTAATTGGTACGAGGGCTTGTCTGCTCTGGAAAGCACCCTGTTCAATAAAGCTGTTGATTTGACTAATGTCAACGGTAACGATTATTCGAGCTATAACGGTACAAATGGATACCTCTCGAAGCTATCGAAACAGCTCGACTCGTTTGAAGATACCGGCGAGGTGGATGTCAACGGCTTTGCAGAGCCTAATAGCAACTACGTCATCAACAAGTACAATAACGACGGAACAAGCTATACACTCAAATTCGATGGTAGCGACGATGGTAGCGGCAAGTCTGTTTCCGGTGCGCTCGATACCGGAATCCCGAGCAATAAGATTCGCAACACCGAGCGACTCATCACCTTTACCGGCGATGGAACTTCTATGCAACAGGTCTTCACCATCGCCGGTTCCGAGCTCTCCAACTGGAAGAATGGCGTCTACTACCGCGGCGTCGACTTTAAGTTCACCAATATCCCCGAAGGCGCATCCATTGTCGTGAACGTTACAGGTACTAATCCTGTCGAGTTCCACAACGGCTGGCGCTTCTGGTGGGGAGATACAGAAATATCTCGCGGTTACGAGAGTCAGTACGCCAAGAAAGACCTTGACGCGAAATACTCGCTGGCTTCCCAGTCCATCATGTGGAACTTTGTCGATACGCAAAGCCTTACCATTCGGGGCGGCATCGCGGGAGAGGACCGCGCGGACTGGGGATACGGTGGCGCAACTACCGGTGCCAAGTGGACTGACGACGATCCTGCGGCGGCTATGATCGGATCGATTCTCGTTCCCAACGGAAGTTTCGACGACCATGTTACTACCAACGGCCGCGTTTATGTGGGCGTCGATTTCTCAATGAACAGCCCGAAGGTTGCCGCAGCATTTGGTGAGGGTAACTCGGCTTCCGTCATCGACATGGACCAGGAGCGTCACAACTTCCCGTGGTCTGGTTCGTATACACCGGACGGCTCTGCCATTGCGTGGAGCAAGGTCGACGCTGCGGACGCCAAACCGCTCGCGGGTTCCGAGTGGGCCATCTACGCGACCGAGAACGATGCGCAGAACAATGAGAACCGTATCGTCTCCATTGTGGATAACGGCACGAATGACTCCGATCCTACCGTTGGTACCATTCAGTTCAACTACCTGAACCAGAAGGCCAATATTGGCAACCCTGATGACAAGGACTACTTCACTTACTACATTCGTGAGACTAAGGCGCCGGAGGGCTACGAGCTTTCCAATACGATCTATACCTCGAAGATGTTCCACACGGGCGATGAGCTCAACCTTGTGGGCAACGTGGACACCAACGGCAACGAGATTTCCAGTCCGAAGAGAGCCATCGCCAACACCAAGACCACTGGTACAGTGTCTTGGACCAAGGTTGAGGACGGAGATGAGAAGCACGATCCGTTGCCTGGTTCCGAGTGGAAGCTTGCGAAACTGGGTGCCGATGGCTCGACCGAAGTGAAGTCCTGGACCGTGAGCGACCGGTCGAAGTTGAGCGACACCACGTGGGCCAATACCGACGCCACGGATGGCAAGTTCAAGCTTGAGGGCTTGCTGCCGGGCACGTACACGCTTGCTGAGACCCAGGCTCCGTTTGGCTACGAGAAGAACCCGACGGATTTTCGGTTCACGGTGAACACGGACGGTTCCGTCACGTGGGACAAGGACAAAAAGCCGTCTATCGACAAGAGCGGCAACGCGTACATCTCCGATACTCTCACCACCACGTCCGTGGAGATCCCGGTGACCAAATCGGTTCGAAACATGGATTGGCCGAAGGTCGACAAAGTCAACTATGTGCCGTTCGAGTTCAGCATTGAGGCTACGGGGGCAAATAGGGATAGCGCACCCATGCCCGATCCGAAGACTATTTCCGCCGCTCCCGCAGGCTCCACCAAGGTCAACGACATCGTGGCGAAATTTGGGGAGATCACGTTCTCCAAAGATCACCTCGCCACGGTCGATGCTTCAAACCCGACGGGGGAGAAGACCTACACCTACACGCTGAAGGAGGTCGCGCCCGCCACCGGTGCCGTCAATAAGCTCCGCTACTCCAAGGCCGAGTACCAGGTTGCCGTCACGGTGACGGCCGTCATGGTCGATGGTAAGTACACCGGCCTCACCACCTCCACCACGGTCACGCAGGTGAAGGACGACATGGGCAATACCGTGAGTAACACCATCGGCGAGGACGTCGCGCCCGACGCCATTCCCGCCTCCACCTTCACCAACGTGAAAGTCCTCACGGACCTCCCGCTCACCGGCGCGGGATGGACCGAGAACTCCATGCTCCTCGTGGGCGCCGGTCTCATGCTTCTGAGCGGCATCGCTGCGGGAGCGTATTGGTTCGCTACAAAGCGCCGCCAGGACGACCCGTCCGATGGCGCTGGTAGATAGATGTTTATGAATGTCGGGCTCATTTCTGAAAGGGGAATCATGAACCGATTCGTACAAAAGCTGATCGCCGGTGCTGCTGCCGTAGCGATCGCCGTAACCGGCCTGTTGGGCGGCGCGCCCGTGGCCAAGGCTGCGGATCCTGCACAGCCGACGGACGGCACCATCACTATCATCAACAACGATTCCGCTACGTATGACCATACGTTCGAGGGCTGGAGGCTCGCCACCCTGAAGAACGTTACCGTTACCGGTACGGGTGAGAATGCCTCTATCAACTTCGAGATCGATACCACTGACGAATTCGTTAACGTTATTGTCGAAGTCATGAGTGAGATGACCGTGGACGGCAAAAACGTTAAGACCGAGTACGAAACTGACGCTAACTACAACGGTAGCGTGACTGGTACCGAGGCAAACCCCATGGGCTACCTTATCGACAAGGTGTTTAAGACTGGTGGGAATGCTACTGTCGAAAACACTGAGACGCTGTGGAAGAACAGTTCCACTGCTCTCCGTGAATTCGCGACTAAGCTTTCCGCAAAGACCCTGACTTCCTCCGTGGCTGACAATCACAAGACGGATTTCAAGAGCGGTAATGCGACGACCGGCGCGAATGAGTGCAAGCAGGGTTTCTGGTTCCTGATGGACACGACCGCCGATCCGAAGGGCACCGTTAACGCAAATGCTATTGAGTCTCAGTCCATCCCGATGCTGCTTGCTACCAAGCTCGTTAACCCGACTGATCAGGATGCTCCTGACTACGCTGGCGCTACTGCGAACCTGGGCACCGTGACCCTTAAGGCCAACGAACCTTCCATCAACAAGGAGATCACCAAGGTCAACAAGGCTGATGCCGATTCCAAGACCAAGATGAACGCTCGTATCGGCGACACGATCACCTATACCCTTACCACCACGATTCCGGACTACACCGGCTACGTCGACGGCTCCCGCGTGCTGCAGCTTATCGATACCGCTGCTCACGGCCTGAAGGACGTTACGGTTACCAAGGTTAAGGTTGGCGACACCGAGCTTAATGAGGATGCTGACGCCGATAACAACGGCTACGTCCTGAAGCAGGACAAGAATCAGATCGATCCCTTGGACAACTGCAATAAGGCTGACGCTACTGTCACCACGGTTGACCTTGCTCACTACGTTAACACGAACGACAACATTGCCTCTGGCGCTACGGTTACCGTTACCTTGACCGCTGTTGTCGACTCCGATGCCGTTATTGCTGGCGTTGGTAACCCCAACACCGTTGAGCTTGCGTACTCTCGTACCCCGAGCGGCGAAAAGCACCAGGTTCCTGGCCCCACCGTTCGCGTGTACACCTATGACTTCAGCATCTATAAGACCAACATGGCCGGTGACACCGCGCTCTCTGGTGCTCAATTCGCCATTGCCCGCGTGGACAGCAATGCTGAGACCTTCATGACGCAGGACGCTGCGACCAAGGCCTGGAAGAATCTCACTACTGCCAAGCCCGCTGCCGATGCGGACGAGGGCGTGTTCACTACCAGCGCTGACGGCAAGATCGCCATGTCTGGTCTCCCTGCTGGCGAGTACCACGTCTACGAGATTAAGGCTCCTGATGGCTACACCAGCATCGGCCTTCCCGATTTCAAGTTCACCATCACCCCGACGTTTGATACCGCCGGCACGACGGTAACGTCCGTGGCGTACGAGAAGACGACCAATACCGACGGCAATCGCGTCTCCTTCGGTACGGGCGAAACCGCTTCTATGGCTCAGATCAAGAACGCCAAGAATCTCACCGAGCTGCCTATGACCGGTGACCTGGGCATCAGGGTCTTCGTTACTGTGGGTGTGCTGCTCATGGCTGCTGGCGCCGCCTTCGCCCTGAGTGCACGAATGCGCGCTTAATTCCCTAGCTTGATGACGCGGCGAGCGGGCGATCGTCGTCTCCTATCAGCGCCTGCGCGTCGCGTTCTCATCTTCCCTTTCGCCGCACCCCGTCGCGCTTGGACCCGCGGCGGGGTCGGTGCTTTGACCGCGCCCTCGCACCCACACCCCCGGAGGTGAACCACATGGAGGCAATCAAGCCCGTATCGACGATGCGCACGCCGAGCGGCGGTTCGAACCCGGCTTCCCCCAGCCGGCGTAAACCGCCCCTCGTCCTGCGCCTGCTTTCCCTTCTGTGCTTTGCCGCTGGCTTTGTTATCGTGGCCACGCCCCTCGTCCTGCGCGCTATTTCCCAGGCTGAGCAAACGGCCGCAGTTACCGCAGCCCAAAACACCGTGGATGGCTGGCCCTATCCGCAGGCGGAGGAGGCCCTCGCGGCCGCACACGCCTACAACGAGCAGCTGGCCGCCGGCGGTCAGGACGTCATCGGCGAGGTTGTGGACCCGTTCGGTAGCACCTCCGCCGCCTCCACCGCCTCTGGCTCTGAGGATTCCATCGCCTCGCAAGACACCACCTACCAGGGGCTTCTTAACGCGGGATCGGGCCTTATGTGCTCGGTGCGCATTCCTAAGATCGACGTGAACCTGCCCGTGTACCACGGCACCTCCACCGAGGTACTCGCCGCGGGCGCCGGCCACCTGTATGGAACGTCGCTTCCCGTGGGTGGCGCGAACACGCACGCCGTGCTTACCGGCCACCGCGGCGTGCCGGGCTCGCTCCTGTTCACGCGTCTGGACGAGCTGCAGGTTGGCGACTCGTTTTACATCGAGGTGATGGGCGAGGAGCTGGGTTACAAGATCGACCGCATAGACGTGATTACGCCCGACGACGATTCCAAGTTGCGCGTGACCGCCGGCGAGGACCGCGTGACGCTCATGACCTGCACGCCCTACGGCGTGAACTCGCACCGCCTGCTGGTATCGGGTGTGCGTGCAAGCATTCCGGATGAGGTTCCCGTGCCCGAGGAGGCGCAGGGCATCAACACCACCGCGGTGGCGCTGGGCGTTTTGGGCGCGCTGCTGGCGATTGTTGTGGGTCTCGTTGTGGCCGGGCACGTGCGCAAGAAGCGGCGCGCCGCGCAGCGTGCCGCCGTTGCCGCCGCGGTGACGTTGGACGCCGACGCGGCTGCTGGCGATGGCAGAAACGGGTGGACCGCGGGAGCCTCCAGGTTTGCGGCCCCCTTCGCCTCCTCTGCTTCAGCCTCCTCGGCTTCCCCCGATTCCGATGCTGATTCTCCCGAGTATCGCGGGCGACACCTGCGCTAGCGCCCGCGTCGGTGCTCAATATCGCTCGAAGTGTAGCGCCTTCGCTCGCTTCCTGGTCATTTGCCAGAACCGCGGCGCGATCCCGAACATGCCGTACGACGCGATGGTCGAGCTTCCTGCCTACATCGGCAAGAACGGCCCCGAGGTCATCTCGCGCGACAACATCCCGCTGTTCCAGCAGGGCCTCATGATGCAGCAACTCAACTCCGAGAAGCTCGTGGTCGAGGCGTGCATCGAGGGTTCGTATGAGAAGGCGCTCAAGGCGTTGTTAGCGCCGGGCGATTTTAGCCGCTAATAGTCAAACGATTTTGACCAATCCCG
>CALGZY010000093.1 GCA_937934355.1 uncultured Collinsella sp.
CTACGACTGCATCGTTCGCCTGGGCGACGAACTCCAGCCCTGGGATGTTGCGTAGCGGCAAGGCGTTTGGCTACTCGGCCGTTACGGTGATGTTCTCCCGGTGTGCGCGGATAACGTCCCAGCTAAAGTGCTCGACCAGTTGCTCGGCGGTGCGCGGCGTGGTGTCCGGCGCGATGCCCGTTTGCCCGGCGAGCCAGCCCAGCAGTGCCTCGGGCGCGCCAAAGCGGGTGCGGAGCTCGCCCAGGTCCAGGTCGCGGTCGCGCTTGGAAAGGCGGCGCCCGTCCGGCGACATGAGCAGTGGAATGTGCGCGTAGCGTGGCGTGGGAAGTCCCAGCAGATGCTGCAGGTAGATTTGGCGGGGCGTGGAGCCCAGCAGATCGCATCCGCGCACGACCTCGGTGACGCCCATGGCAGCGTCGTCGACCACCACGGCTAGCTGGTAGGCAAAAACGCCGTCGCTGCGGCGCACCAAAAAGTCGCCGCACTCGGTGGCGAGTGCCTCGCATTGGGCTCCGTACGTGCGGTCAACGAATTCGATCACGTCGCCGGCGAGGTCGTCGACGGCGGGCACACGCAGGCGCGTGGCCGGGGCGCGCAGGGCGCTGCGGCGGGCGACCTCTTCGGCCGAAAGGCCTCGGCAGGCGCCACGGTAGATGGGCGTGCCGTCGCTGGCGTGCGGCGCGCTTGCGGTGTGGAGCTCGGCGCGCGTGCAAAAACAGGGGTAGGTGAGGCCGGCGTCTTGTAGCTGGTGCAAGGCGCTCTCGTACAGATCTAGACGATCGTGCTGGTAGTAGGGGCCTTCGTCCCACTCAAGCCCCAGCCAAGTCAGGTCGTCAATCAATTGAGCGGCAAGTTCCGGGCGCTTACAGCGATCGTCTAGGTCCTCGATGCGCAACACGATGCTGCCGCCCTGGCTGCGGGCCGAAAGCCACGCGCACAGGCAGCTGAACACGTTGCCCAGGTGCATGCGGCCCGAGGGCGACGGGGCAAAACGGCCCACGACGGCGGCGAGAACGGAGGCGGGCTGCGTCGTCGGCGCGTCCGCGGCGGGCGTTGCTATGTTGCGTGCTTTGATATCCATGCGGACGAGTATAGCGCGGGGCGCGATAGGGAGGCATCACTGTGGTCCGCAAGTTGTCGAGGACCCGCATTGCGTATGGCGGGCCGCAGACTCGGTGCTTTGATTCCTGTCCGTCAACTCGGCACCTTAGACGACGGAAACCCCGGCAGTTCTTCGCAACTGCCGGGGTTTCCGCGGAAAAGGGGGACATGATCCTCGAGCGAACGGCAAAGGGGCAAACCGTTTTCGCTCAACTGCTTTATGCCCCTCGACTGGTAGCTCAATCAACGTATGCCGCGCCCACACAAAGCCGCTACACCTGTGACGGAGCTGTGAAGTGGTATCTATTGCTGGCGCGGGACTCAGCCCAAGAGCGTCTCAAACGACAAATTTGTTGCTGTCTGTCGATTCAGCCCAATGATCCGTTTTCCTCCGTCCCCAATAGGTCATTTTCCAAGTGTCGGGGTGCGGGCGTGACTTTTATCCCGTTTGGCACTCCGGTCGCCTAGATGTTCGTCATGTGTGCCCGCAAACGTGGGACAATGGCGATGTTGGTTTTACAGACAAAGGATGTGCCTATGAACGCCCCCGTTGCCAGTACTTGTCGGCAGCGCTGCCTGTTTGCGCGATTCGCTTCCGTCTGCGTGCTCGTCGCGCTTGCGTTGCTGCTATTGCCTGTCGCCGCACACGCCGACGGCTACTCCATGACTCAAACCTATATCGGCGCCACGGTCGAGGCCGACGGCTCGCTGACCGTTGTCGAGGGACGCCAGTTTGATTTCGATGACGACATCAACGGCGTGTTTTGGGAGATCAATACGGGCTCCAACCAGCAGGGTGGCTCGGCGGGCGTCGACGTGCTGAGTGTCGAGGAAGAGGACACCGCGTTTAACAAAGTGGATAGCGCGAACAAGGGTGACTCTGGCGTCTATACGGTTGGGCAGAGCGGTGACGGCGTAAAGATTAAGGTATTCAGCCCTCACGAGAGCGGCGACAGCGCGACCTATTACGTGAGCTATACCATGACCGGTGCGGTCATGAACTGGGCCGATACTGCCGAGCTCTATTGGAAGTTCGTGGGCGACGGCTGGTCTGCGGATTCCGATGACGTCGAGATGGAAGTGCGCTTCGCAAATGCCGCTGCCGGGACGGCGGCCGTCAAGGGCGATAACTTCCGCGCATGGGGCCACGGCCCGCTGACGGGCGACGTGTCACTCGATGAGGACGAGCCCATGGTCACCTATACCATTCCCTGCGTGCATCAGGGCGAATTCGCCGAGGCGCGCATCGCCTTCCCCAGCGACTGGGTGCCGCAGCTTGCCGCCTCGGGCGAAGAGCGCATGTCAACGATTCTGAGCGAAGAGAAAGAATGGGCTGACGAAGCTAACGCCCGCCGCGCTCATGCTCGCATGATTGCCAATGCGCTTGCCGTGCTAAGTGTTGTCGCAGCGGTGGTCTTTACCGGCATAATCGTTGTGCTCAAGCTGCGCCGCCGCAAGCCCAAGCCGCTTTTCCAGGACGAATATTTCCGCGACGTGCCCTCGGCCGACCATCCCGCCGTGCTTTCGGCCCTCATGAGTTGGAACGAGGTGCCCGATCAGGCATATATCGCCACGCTCATGAAGCTCACTGACGACCGTGTGATTAAGCTGGAGCAGGCGACCGCGACCAAGGCCAAGAAGGGTCTGTTGGGGCGTGAAAAAGAAGAGCAGACGTATCGTGTGACGGTGAGCGATGCGGGCTGGAAGTCGGCCAAGGGCATTGACCGCATGGTGCTCAAGGTCTTCTTTGCCGGTGCTAAGCCTGACGAGAACGGCGATCGCTCGCGCACGTTTGACGAGCTGCAGCACTACGTCAAACAGCACGCTACGCCCGTGGGCGACAAGCTCGAGGACTATCAGAACACCGTTAAGGGCAAGCTGGCCGATAGCGAGTACGTTGCCTCAGACGGCATTGTTGCAATGGTGTTTTGCCTGGTTCTTGGTATCCTGATCGCCTTTGTTCCCGTGGGATCCATCTTCTTTACCGATGGCGCACAGGCGAACATTACCGCCGCGGTTATCTCGGTGCCGATTGTGCTGGTGGGTATCGGCGTGGGCCTTACGTTTCGCCGCTTTACGCCGGAGGGCGCCGAGGTGGCGGCTCGCTGCAAGGCACTTAAGCATTGGCTCGAGGACTTCACGCGTCTAAAGGAAGCCGTCCCGGGCGATCTGGTGCTGTGGAACAAGCTGCTGGTGATGGGCGTGGCGCTGGGTGTTTCCAAGGAAGTGCTGCGTCAGCTTGCCGAGGCCGTGCCGCCCGAGGTGCGCGAGGCCGACGGCTTCTATGACAATTATCCCTGCTACTGGTGGTACTACCATCATTACGGTATCGAGTCTCCGCTCGATTCGTTCAACGATGTGTATCACGAGACCATCCGCGAGCTGGCTTCGAGCTCCGATAGCTCGAGCGGCGGCAGCGGCGGCGGCTTCTCTGGCGGCGGTGGTGGCGGCGTCGGCGGAGGCGGCGGCGGAACGTTCTAGCGGTCGTAAGCTATGGGATGGGTTTTTCTCGACAGCTGTCGGGGAAAGTCCATCCCCTTTTTATGCGCTACCTACGAAGACTGTCCCCAACGACTAGTCATTTAAGAACGTCCCCAACGACTAGGTATGGCTGCTGGGCCTAGACGGTTAGGTCCAGTTCGTAGAGGAAGCTTTCGCGTGGCATGGCGTGGCGGCGTTCCTCGCGGTTGGCGCGGTGCGTGGCGGTGCGCTTAAAGCCGTGCAGTTCGTAGAACTTCCACGAGCAGTTGGAATCGGTGTACAGGTGTGCGCTGGTCGCCCCGCGCGAGGACAGATGCGAGATTGCGGCGTCGAGCAGAACCGTGCCAACGCCCAGGCCGTGGACATCGCGATCCACGGCAAGCAGCGTGACCTCGTTGTCGTGCGGCAGCGGGCTGCTCTCGAGCAGGCGGTTGTTGGTTCGGATGGTTGCGCGCACAAACGAGAGATATTCGGCGCAGGCATCGGGCTCCAGCTCGCGCATTTGCGACAGCAGTGCACGCTCAGTATCCATCCAATGTTCGTTGATAGTGACGCCGGAGCTCTGTCCTGCGCGTGCAAGCGCAATGCCGCGCGCCTGACCGTCGATTACGGCAACCTGCGAAAACGTCGATGACGAAAGGCAGTAGGCAAGATCGCATGCGGCTTCGAGGCGGTTGTACTCATCGTTATCCGAGTTGTTGTGCCAAAGCTGCTGCAGGATCAGCGCGATGGCGTCGAAATCTTCGGTATCAAACGGTCGGTAGAGAACCCGCGAGACCATGGTGCCTCTTTCTATTGCGGATGCATATCGAGCACAGTTCTACCACGCCATTGGCATCTAATTATGGTGCCCCTGTGTTCCATCAACTCACCGTGCCCAGTGGCGCTCCTGCAACCCCCCGCTCGAAGCTTTTTCTGCACAGCCGTGCGTTGCGGGGTGCATCGTCGCGCTCGATGCGCTACATTGAATCAGTATTTTCAATGCCGCTGCGCGAGCGCTGCAGATCGACGTATCACCGACTCACAGAGCACGGCGGCGTACCAGACAGGAGGACTGCATGGGATCTGATGTGAAGATCGCACGCGCGTTGATCTCGGTTACCGATAAGACGGGCGTCGTCGATTTCGCACGGACGCTGGTCGATGACTTTGGCGTCGAGATCATCTCTACGGGCGGCACGGCTCGTGCCATCGAGGACGCGGGCGTTCCCGTAACCCCCATCGAGGAGTTCACGGGCTATCCCGAGATGATGGACGGCCGCGTCAAGACGCTGCATCCCAAGGTTCACGGCGCGCTGCTGGCCCGCCGCGATTCCGAGCAGCACATGCAGGAGGCCGCTCAGCACGGCATTAAGCTGATCGACTTGGTCGTCGTCAACCTGTACGAGTTCGAGAAGACTGTCGCCAACCCCGAGGTCACCTTCGCGGATGCCATCGAGCACATCGACATCGGCGGCCCCTCCATGCTGCGCTCTGCCGCCAAGAACGCCGCGAGCGTTACCGTCATCTCCGACCCGGCCGACTACGACGCCGTCCTGGCCGAGATGCGCGAGACCGGTGGCTGCACCACGCTTTCCACTCGTCGTCGCCTGCAGGTGAAGGTCTACCAGACCACCGCCGCCTACGACACGGCTATCTCCCGTTGGCTTGCCGCCCAGGCAAGCGACGTGGCGGACACCTCTGCCAAGCTCGAGATCTCGCTGGAGAAGGTCGACGACCTGCGCTATGGCGAGAATCCTCAGCAGAAGGCTACGGTCTACCGCTTTGCCGAGGGCTGCGAGAACACCGCGAGCTCGCAGTTCCCGCTCGTGGGCTCCGAGCAGATTCAGGGCAAGCCGCTCAGCTACAACAACTATCTGGATGCTGACGCCGCTTGGAGCCTGGTCCGCGAGTTCGACGAGCCTGCCTGCGTGATCCTCAAGCATCAGAACCCCTGCGGCTCCGCCGTGGCCGAGGACATCACGGCCGCCTACGACCGCGCCTTCGCCTGCGATCCCAAGAGCGCCTTTGGCGGCATCATCGCCTGCAACCGCGAGGTTCCCTATGAGCTGGTTGAGCACTTTGCCGATCAGAACAAGCAGTTCGTCGAGGTCATCATCGCCCCGGGCTACACTGCCGAGGCGCTCGAGCGCATGGCCAAGCGCCCCAACCTGCGCGTGCTGGCTACTGGCGGCGTGGACCACGGTGCCCAGGTGGAGCTGCGCTCCGTCGACGGCGGCATGCTGGTGCAGGAAGTCGACCACGTGACCGAGGACCCCGCGACCTTTACGTTCCCCACCGACCGTAAGCCCACCGACGCCGAGATGGCCGAGCTCGAGTTTGCCTGGAAGGTCTGCAAGGGCGTTAAGTCCAACGCCATTCTGGTCTCCAAGGGCAAGGCCGGCATTGGCATGGGCCCCGGTCAGCCCAACCGCGTGGATTCTGCGCTGCTGGCCTGCGAGCGTGCCGAGGACTTCTGCGAGCGCGAGGGCGTGGAGAAGGGCGGCTTTGCCTGCGCAAGCGACGCATTCTTCCCGTTCCGCGACAACGTCGACGTGCTTGCTGCACATGGCGTGACCTGCATCATCCAGCCCGGCGGCTCCAAGCGCGACGACGAGAGCATCCAGGCCTGCAATGAGCACAATATTGCTATGGTGTTTACGGGCGCCCGCCACTTCCGCCACTAAGCAAGGTGCGGTGGCTGGGCAAGCCTCGCCGACCTGTTAGGTTGACTGGGGAGGATGGGATGCGATCTCGTCCCTTGGACTGGCCTCGCTTCTAAAATAATCTCCGCAAAAGACGGTCGCTCCGTTTGGAGGGCCGTCTTTTTGGTATAAGAGGACGGAATGACTAACACGAAAGGTACAACCATGCCCCAGATTGATGATGCCGAGCTGTTTGGCAATGCCGAGGATCAGCGTGCGTACGAGGACTTTTGCGCCAATCAGGAGGCGGTCGAGAAGTTTACGCTCGACAAGCCCGCGCTTGTCTGCCGTTGGCGAATGTCCAACAAAAAGGTGCCCATGCTCAACCGCCACATTCGCGCACTGTCCGAGCGTTTGGTGCAGGGCGAGCCGCTTACCCATAACATGCTCAGCTGGGCCAAGCAGCACGTTGAGTGGTCGCTTGCCGAGGGCGATTACACCGCACGCGACGGCGTGCTCATGCTGGTGATCGACGTCAACGGCAACGCCGCCATGACGGTGGGGGAGTACGAGCCGCTAACCGATACGTCGGCCAAGGCGCTACGTGCCCGCTCCGCCGAGGCCCGCTCCGAGGCCGACGAAACCGGCGTGGCGCCCGAGCTGCTCGCCGCCGTCGATAACGGCGAGCTTGCCTTTGTGGCGCCAGCGGACGAGTGCCTGTGCGGCACGGCGACGCTCATCGAGCAGCTGGCTCAGACCAAGGGCATCCCGGTCACGCGCGTAGATATTCCTGCGCAGCTTAAGGGCGCGCTGTTTCTGGTGAGCGACGAGCACGGCGTGGTCCCTGCCGGCAATACCGATGCCGCTGAGGCGGACGCTGCTATGGTCACCTTCTTCGCCGAAGGCTACGAAAAGCTCCGCGCCCGCCGCTAAATGATTATTCTGGGACGGGGATAAAAAAATCATTTTGGTCCCCGTTCCCGTCGCGAGCGTAAGACGGACAAAACGCCCCCGCTCGCGAACAGTTCTGTCACCTTGACGACGTGCGTGGTGCGCACCTGCGGCTCCGCGGTCATAATGGGGCAAGACAACCAAGAGGGGAGCGGAATCCATGGCGCTGATCTATATCGTTGAGGACGACGAGCCCATTCGTCCCGAGCTTGCCGATATCCTTGCCCGTGCCGGTTTTGAGGTCGAGGCCTGCGAATCGTTCGAGCATGTCTCGCGCGATATTCTCGCCGCCGCGCCCGACCTGGTGCTGCTCGACC
>CALGZY010000094.1 GCA_937934355.1 uncultured Collinsella sp.
ACTCGCATAAAAAGCCTCCCATTTCTCATGTCCAAGAAATGGGAGGCAGTTCACTTCGACGGGGCGGTTTCCTTTTTCGCGAAGGTCCCCCTCTAAGCGCCGTGCATTTTTAGGAGTATTCAACATAACCAAGAGCTTCGGGCGCCACGATAAATGCCAAAGACCGCGAATATCCCTGCAAATCAAACACTGTCAGCCCATAACCCCGCCCATCATCCGTAGAAAACATCGAGAAATCCCGATTTTTTGCCCGAGGCCGGTATGCAGGGGCCTTCGATTGCAGAATACTCGCAAAAATGCACGTCGCCACCGCCCCCACATGGCGCGAAGCAAAAAAGGGCGACCTTCCTTTCCGGCGCACTCCGCAGGACGAAAACCCCCGCCGCACGAAGTGCGCAGCGGAGGTTCTTTCATGTCCGAGGACGCGCCGGAAAGGAAGGTCGCCCTCGGGCCGGACAGCTAAGACAGCTTACGCGACGGTGTAAACCCAGTTGTGCTTGTCCTCGACAGCACCAGACTGGATACCAGTCAGGGTCTCGCGGAGCTTCTTCATCACAGGGCCAATCTCGGTGTAGCCAGCCGGGAAGGTCACAGTCTCGTCGGCGCCGTAAACCTTGTTGTCGATCTCGCCAACCGGGGAGATGACGGCAGCGGTGCCGCACAGGCCGCACTCCACAAAGGTGCCGGCCTTGACCTCGGCCCACTCGACGGGACGCTGGTCGACGGTCATGCCCAGGTCCTGAGCAACCTGAACGAGCGAACGACGGGTGATAGAGGGCAGGATGGAGTCGGTGTGCGACTGAGGAACGACGAGGGTGCCGTCCTCCTTCACGAACAGGACGTTGGCGCCACCGGTCTCCTCGACATAGGTGCGGGACTCGGAGTCGAGATACAGGTTCTCGGCATAGCCCTCGCGATGGGCCTCCATCGTGGGCTTAAGGGACATGGCGTAGTTGAGGCCGGCCTTGATGTTGCCGGTGCCGTGCGGTGCGGCACGGTCATACTCGGAAACGCGCAGCTTGACGGGCTTGAGGCCACCCTTAAAGTACGGACCGACCGGGGTCACGAGAATGCGGAACGTGTACTCAGGAGCGGGAGCCACGCCGATCACGTCACCGGAGCCGATCATAAACGGACGCACGTACAGGGTCGCGCCGGAACCGAAGGGCGGAACCCAGGCGGCGTTGGCAGAAACGACCTGCTTGACGGCCTCAACGAACTTGTCCTTGGGGAACGGGGGCATCTCGAGGCGCTGCGCAGAGTTGTACATACGCTCGGCGTTCATATCGGGACGGAAGCAGACGATGCTGCCGTCCTCGGCGGTGTAGGCCTTCAGGCCCTCAAAGACCTCCTGGCAGTAATGGAAGATGCCACCGCACTCGGAGACATGCAGGGTGTGGTCGGTGGTCAGGCCGCCCTCGTCCCACTCGCCATCCTTCCAATGGGCCTCGTAGCTGTAATCGGTCTTCATGTAGCCAAAGCCGAGGCTACCCCAATCGATACCCTTCTTCTCGACAGTCATATGTCGCTCCTTACATACACAGTTGCATACTCGCGAACCCGTACGCAAGGACCGAGGCCGGCCGCGTCGCAACGTCGCACGCCCAGAGCGTAGAGCCGGACGGGACACGCGAACAGCATCAAAGTCGATGGCACGTCGATTCGCATGCACGAGATTGTACTCCCCGTACGCGTCTGATAAAACGCTTTTCTTTAACTAACTAAAGTATTTTCATTTGACCGAAGCAAAAAGGCCCGCCACCGTAAGCGGTGACGGGCCTCAACTGCACGGTTTGCGCGCTGGCTCGAGCTAGGCGTTCTATTTGCCCAGCTTGGCCTTAACCAGACCGACCACGGTCGGGATGATCGACACGGCAACGATGCCGATGATCAGCAGCTCAAAGTGCTCCTGCACAAAGGGAATGCCGCCAAAGAAGTAGCCCAGCAGCGTAAAGAGCGTCGACCAGGTAATGCCACCCAGCACGTTAAAGATAACGAAGTTACGCCAGTGCATGCCGCCCATGCCGGCGATAAAGGGCACAAAGGTGCGAATAAACGGGAAGAAGCGGCCCAGGAAGATGGCCAGGTGGCCCCACTTGTCCAAGAAGTCCTCGGACTTTTTGATGCGCTCGGGCGTCATGGCCTTGACCTTGCCCGAAGCGATAATCTTTTTGCCAAAGAAGTGACCGATCATAAAGTTGCACTGATCACCCAGGATGGCAGCAGCCCATGCGACGGCCAGCAGGGCCACGATGTTAAAGCCGCCGTTGTGGGCAAAGAAGCCCGAGGCGAACAGCAGCGAATCGCCGGGAAGGAACGGGAAGAACACCACGCCCGTCTCAATGAAGATAATCAGGAACACGCAGCCGTAGGCCATAAGCGGGCCGGCGGCGATCCAGCTGGCGATCGCGGTGCGCGGATCCTTAAGCAGCTCGGCGATAAAATTAATGAAACCCATGAAGTAAAACCTCTCAGTTGTGGGCGCGGATACGTCCAAGTTGACCAGTATACGGTTGCGGCGCCCCCTCGTGCGCAACCCCACAAAAGCATGACTCCATTACCAGCAAGTTTGCATAACTGACACCTGTTGCGCAATGCCGCCAAGATTGTCCTTCCTAATCCCTAGCGAATCGCTATACTTTATTGAATCGCATTGCCATGGCGCTAAGGGAGGGCGGCCGGTGAGCTTTATCAATACCATTCGCGAGGACATCAAGACCGTCCAAGCGCAGGATCCCGCCGCGCAAAACGGTCTGGTCATTTTCCTTTCGTACCCCGGCCTGCACGCCAAGTGGAACCACGTGCCCGAGCACTGGCTCTGGGAGCATGGCCATCGCTCGCTCGCCCGCGTGCTCTCGCAAATCACGCGCCATATTACCGGCGTCGAAATTCACCCTGCCGCACAGATCGGCAAGCACTTCTTTATCGACCATGCCATGGGCGTCGTCATCGGCGAGACCACCATTGTGGGCGACAACTGCGTGCTCTATCAGGGCGTCACGCTCGGCGGCACCGGCAACGAGACCGGCAAACGCCACCCCACCCTAGGCAACAACGTTACCGTGGGCACGGGCGCCAAGGTGCTCGGCAACATCCGCATCGGCAACAACGTCAAAATCGGCGGCAACTCGGTTGTCGTCAAGGACGTGCCCGACAACTGCACCGTCGTGGGCGTGCCGGGACGCATCATCAAGCGCAACGGCTGCCGCGTGTTCGAGGAGAGCTTCGATGCCAAGCAGCATCGCGAGTACATGCCCGATGACGCCGCCGAGCAGAGTGCCCTCAACCGCCAGGGCATCACCGAGAATGCCCGCCGCGTCAAGGAACTCGAGCGAGAGGTGGCCGAGCTCAAAGCCCTCGTCGCCAAGCTCGTGGACGAACGCTAGAGGCGGACGACCACCGACAACATTGACGCCAACGCAAAGGCGCGCCAGAGGATTCACCCCCGGCGCGCCTTATTTGTGATGTGGCAAAGAGACTGTCCCTTTGTCACATTATGCGAACTGACTCAGATAGAGGTCGGCGTAGGCACCCTCGGCAGCCAGCAGCTCCTTATGCGTGCCCTGCTCGATAATGTTGCCGTGATCCATGACCAAGATCAGGTCGGCGTCCACGATCGTCGACAGGCGATGCGCGATCACAAAGCTCGTGCGCCCGCGCATGAGCGCGTCCATGGCGCGGCCGATAGCAAGCTCGGTACGCGTGTCCACGCTTGAGGTCGCCTCGTCCAGAATGAGAATCGCCGGGTTGTTGAGCAGCACGCGAGCGATGGTCAGCAGCTGACGCTGGCCCTGGCTGATGCTCTCGGCATCGTTGGCCACGCGCGTGTCGTAGCCCTGCGGCATGGTGCGCACAAAGAAGTCGACCTGCGCGGCGCGCGCAGCCGCCACGATCTCGTCGCGCGTCGCCTCGGGGCAGCCGTAGGCGATATTCTCGGCAATCGTGCCGTCGAACAGCCAGGCGTCCTGCAGCACCATGCCAAACTGCTGCCGTAGCTCGCCGCGGTCCATGCGGCTCGTATCCACGCCGTCGAGCGTAATACGCCCGCCGTCAATCTCGTAGAAGCGCATGAGCAGGTTGATGAGCGTCGTCTTGCCCGCGCCCGTGGTTCCCACCACGGCAATCTTCTGGCCCGGCTCGGCGGTAAACGACACGTCGCGCATAAGCGGCTTGTCGGGCGAATAACCAAAGCGCACGTGCTCAAAGGAGACGCGGCCCTCCACGCGACCCGGCAGCTTGGCGGCCTTGTCCGGCAGCGGATCGGCCTCCATCTCGGGCTCATCGAGCAGGTCGAACACGCGCTCTGCACTCGCCAACGCGCTCTGCAGCGAGTTGAAGGTAAACGACAGCTGCGTCATGGGTTCGGACGCCTCGTAGATAAACTGGAAGAACGCCTGGAACACGCCGACGGTCATGTGACCGGCAACCAGCATGCTGCAGCCCACCAGCGCAATAACGATCTGCGCCAAACGGCCGATAAAGCGCACCGCGGGGCCGACAGCATTGATCATAAAGTCGGCCTTGGTGCTCACACGAGCCAGTTCCTTCGAAGCCTCGTGCACCTCAGCGGAGCTCTGACGTTCGCGGTTAAACGCGCGGATCACCAGACGGCCCGAATAGCCTTCCTCGACCGCACTCGTAATCTTGGACACCCACTCCTGGCGCTCGCCCGTCACATCGTGTGTGCGGCGCGAGACGACCTTCGTCACCAGCAGCGACAGTGCCGTAAAGAACAGAAAGACGAGCGTAAGCTGCACGCTGAACACGAACATCACGCTCACAGCACCAACAACCGTGCCGATCGACACGAGCAGCTGCAGCAATCCGCGCTGCATGCTCTCGGACATCTTGTCCAGGTCGTTGGTCGCGCGGCTGACGACCTCGCCGGGACGATGCGCGTCAAAATAGGCGAGCGGCAGACGGTTGAGCTTTTGCGCGATGCGGTTGCGCAGGCGCAGATTGAGGCGTTCGGCCACGCTCGACATCAAAAAGCTCTGGAGCGCGTAGAACGAAGCGGCGGCCGTCCAAATCAAAAAGTAGATGAAGATAGTCCTGCCGCAGTTCTCCCAGGTGATGCTGAAGGTGGCGTTGTTGACAAACGCTACCTGAATGTGGCCCCACAGCTCATCGATCACGCGGGCGCTATATGCCGGCGCGGCAGTGTTAAAGATGACATAGAACACAATGCTCGCGAACACGATATAGAAGCGCCAGTGGTCGCCGGCAGCCTCACTCCACAGGCGGCGCACCGTCGCCCAGGTATCCCGAGGCGTCTCGTCCTCGTCTTCGTCGTCCACGTCGCGCATACGCTCTGCCTCGGCGCGAGCGCGCTCGTCCTCGGCGCGCTCGTTTTCCTCGTAGAGCGCTTGGCGGCGAGCCTCGCGCTCGGCTGCAGCCTTGGCGGCGTCATCCAGCTCGGTCGACATGGCAGCCCGCTCGACCGCTTCCTCGGCAGCGTCCGCAGCGGCGGCATCGACAAGGCCGCCCTGCTTCTTGAGCTCCTCGGTCATGCTACTCACCTCCCTTCATCTGCGATTCCGCGATGGCGCGGTACACCTCGCAGGTTTCCATAAGCTCGCCATGCGTGCCCAAGCCCACAACCTCGCCATCCTTGAGCACGACAATCTGGTCGGCGTGCAGAATCGTCGAGATGCGCTGCGCGATGATGAGCACCGCGGCATCGCGCGTCTCGTCTTGCAATGCATGGCGCAGGGCCGCATCGGTCTTAAAGTCCAGGGCCGAAAAACTGTCGTCGAAGATATACAGGTCGGCGCGCTTCATGAGCGCACGGGCGATTGCCAAACGCTGGCGCTGGCCGCCTGAAAAGTTCGTGCCGCCCTGCGCCACCGGGGTATCGAGCCCCTGCGGCTGATCGAGCACAAAGGTGCTCTGGGCAACCTCAAGCGCGTGGAGCATGTCGCCCTCGGTCGCGCCTTCGTTACCAAAGCGAAGGTTGCTCGCCACCGTGCCCGAGAACAGCCACGCCTTCTGCGGCACATAGGCAATGCGCCCGCGGATTTCGTCTTGCGTAAGCTCGCGCAGGTCCACACCATTCAGGCGAATGGAGCCCTTGGTGGCATCGTGGAAGCGCAGCAGAAGCTTTGCCACCGTCGATTTGCCCGAGCCTGTCGAGCCAACGATCGCAGTCGTCTGACCGCGATGGCAGGCAAAGCTCAGGTCGCACAGGGTGTCCTCGTCGGCATCGTCAAAGCGAAACGACATGTGGTCGAACACGGCCACCGCATCGGCTTCGTCTTGGGGCTCGCGCGCCCCGTCATCCAGCGTGCGCTCGCCATCGACGATGCTCGGCTCAATCTCCAACACCTGCTGCGCACGGTTCAGGCACGCGGCAGCACGCGGAAGCGTCAGCACCACCATCTGGGCCATCATCACAAAGAACAGGATCAGAATTGCATACTCCAGCACCGCAGAGATGCTCGCGATCTGCATCGCATGGGCGCCCACGCGGTTGCCGCCAACCCACAGCACCGCCACCTCGGCGATGTTCATCAAAAAGAAGCTTGAGCTGTCGAGGCCCACAAACAGGTGGTTGACTTTGATGGCGTTGGCGGCGTATTCGCTAAACACCTCGTCCAGGCGCCGTTCCTCGTGGCGCTCCTTGTTAAACGCACGGATGACGCGCACGCCCACAATATTCTCGCGCAGCACCACGTTCATGCGGTCGATAAAGCCCTGTAGGCGCATAAAAATCGGCGCCGCGTTGGCAACCGTAAAGACCGCCGCCACCAGCACAATCGCAACGACTACGCCCAGAAGCGTGCCCATGGCGGGATCGATAAACCAGGCGAAGATGATGCCCGCCACAGCCAAAAACGGCACGGGTAGCACCAGCTGAATCGTCTGCAGAATCGCCTGCTGAATCACGTTGATGTCGTTGAGCGAGCGCGTGATCATCGATCCGGTGCCAAAGCGCTCAAAATCGCTGGCCGCGAGCTCGAGCGATTTGTCGTACACGGCATTGCGGATATCGCAAGCCACGTTGGCGGCCAGGCGCGCCGAAAGATAGCAGCCCAGCACCGTGCCGCCGCTAGCCATGCTGGTCGCGATAAACATGTATAGGCCGTTGCGTAAAATGTAGTCGATATCGCCCGTGGTAATACCGGTGTTGACCATGTTCGCCAGCATCGTGGGAACCAACAGCGTACCGACGTTATCCACCAGCAGCACCAGCAGCGTCACTGCGACAAGCCCTCGATAGGGCTTTAGAAACCTCATTAACAGTCGCACGACTCCCCCTCACCTTGATTCTCGGCTTGGCTCTCGGCAGCGATATGCTGCTTAAAGGCATCGCACTCATCGCCGAGCACCTGAGAGAATTTGCCGATCAAGCGCATAATCTCGCGCTGCTCACATGGCTCAAGCGCGCCAAAGGCTCGCTGCTCGGCCTTGAGTGCCGGCAGCGCATAACG
The DNA here is from genome assembly GCA_937934355.1 of uncultured Collinsella sp. The sequence goes on from CALGZY010000094.1 coordinate 7,431, forward strand.
CTCGGCAAATCGCCTGCCCTCTTCGGTCAGGCTCACAACCTTGTTCTTACGACTGCCTTCGGCAAACTCCAACGTTGCGAAGCCCCGCGCCGTCAAGGTTTTAATTGCCGAGTTGATGGTCTGCTTGCTGTAGAACCATTCGCTTGTCAGACGGCTTACGGCAATACTGCCGCCCGCCGTGCTAGTGTCGACGAGCATCCAATAGGCGCAGTCCGAAAGGCCGCAGGCGCGCGAGAACTCCGAATAGATATGGTCGA
>CALGZY010000095.1 GCA_937934355.1 uncultured Collinsella sp.
CGCAACAGGGGCGGTGGTGGGCACCGCGCGTGCTGACCCAAAGGCCGCATGCTGGGACATCGCCCGACGCTGCCCGACCAACAAGGACGGAGGACTCATATGACGCAGGCGATAACGGACTCCAAACAGGCCTCCGCCGCGCTGGCGGAGCTGTTCGGCACCCACAAGCGCGTGGTCTTCTTTGGCGGCGCGGGCGTTTCCACGGCGAGTGGCATCCCCGATTTCCGCAGCGTGGACGGCCTATATCACCAACAGTTTGCCTACCCGCCCGAGACCATGCTCTCGCATAGCTTTTACGAGGCGCATCCGGCCGAGTTCTTCGACTTCTACCGCACCAAGATGATTGCGCTTGGCGCCAAGCCCAACCGCTGCCACACCAGGCTGGCCGAGCTGGAGCGCGCCGGCAAGCTGAATGCCGTGGTGACGCAAAATATCGACGGCCTGCATCAGATGGCCGGCTCGCAGCGCGTGTTCGAGCTGCATGGCTCGGTCCACCGCAATGTCTGCCAGACGTGCGGCGCAGTCTACAGCGCCGAATGGATTTGCTCGCGCGAGCACGAGGACGCCGCGGGCGTGCCCGTGTGTCCTGCGTGCGGCGGGCGCATTAAGCCCGATGTGGTGCTCTACGAAGAGCCGCTCGACGAGCATGTGTTGACCGGTGCCGTTGCCGCCATCGCCGCGGCCGATGCCCTCATTGTGGGCGGGACCTCGCTCGTGGTGTATCCGGCGGCAGGCCTTACGCGATACTTTACCGGCGATACGCTGGCCATATGCAACCTTGCTCCCACCGATCAGGATGCAAATGCCGACCTGCTGATTTCTTGCGACATCGCGGCCGCGTTTGCGTTCTAGCCCGCGCGCGCGGATACAATAGAAAGACTGAGTGCAAAGCGACCCCGCCGCCGGCCCCCCAAGCTCGGCGGCGTGGGCATTTTAGGAGGATGTTCATGGCGAACGACAGCAAGACATGGCGGTGCGGAAAGTACGAGCTCAGCTTTGACCGTCCGCGCATCATGGGCGTCCTCAACGTGACGCCCGATTCGTTTAGCGATGGCGGGGAGCACTTCGACCCCGATGCCGCCATCGAGTACGGCCTGGCGATGCTCGACGCCGGCGCCGACATCATCGACGTGGGCGGCGAGTCCACACGCCCTGGTTTTACCCCGGTCAACCCCGACGAGGAGGCTCGCCGCGTGCTGCCCGTGGTGCGCGCGCTGGCCAAGGAGGGCGCCATCGTCTCGATCGACACGCGTCATGTGGCGGTTGCCAAGGCGGCCGTGCGCTGCGGCGCCTCGATCGTCAACGACGTGACGGGCTTCACCGATCCCAAGATGGTCGAGTTTGTTAAGACGAGTACCTGCGGCGTCATCGTGATGCATGCCGGCGAGGTCGCCGCGCCCGCTCGCACGCACGCAACGGTGCAGCTCGATACCTCGGCAGCGGCGTTTGTTGCCGAGAAGGCGCGCGAGGCGGCTGCCGAGGCCGCACGTGAGGCCGAGAAGCCGGCTCGCCGCCGTCGCGGCAAGTTGCTGGGCGAGCTTAAGCCGGAGGCCAAGCTTCCGGGCGGCGTGGTGCAGCCCTCGTTGCCGTTTGGCGAACCGGAGCCCACGTCCGAGCCTGCAAGCGAGCAGGAGACGCCGGCCGCCGAGCAGGCTGCTGCCGCCGAGACCGTCGCGCCCGCGCCCGAGGCCGCGCCCGCAGCCACCGAGGCCGCATCGGAGTCCAATGACCGCCTGGCCGCCATGATGCGCCGCAGTGCCCGCCGTGAGGAGGCCTATGTGCCCACCTCGCAGCTCCGCCGCTTTACCCTGCCCGATTCGGCGCCCATCATGCGCCGCGTCATGGGCTTTCTGTCCGACCAGGCCCGCACGCTCATCCATGCCGGCGTGTCGCGCGACCGCATCTGCATCGATCCTGGCCCGGGCTTTGGTAAGTCGGCTAACGAGGACATCGTCATCCAGCGCGAGACTGCCAAGATGGCGTCGCTGGGCTATCCGCTCATGTGCGCCGTGTCGCGCAAGCGCTTTGTGGGCGCCGTCTCGGGCGTGACCGAGGCCGCCGAGCGCGATGCCGCCACGTTTGGCGTGTGCCTGGGCGCCATCCAGGCCGGTGCCAACATCGTGCGCGTGCACGACGTCGCGGGCTTTGCGCAGTTTCTGAACGGTTACTGGGCCGTCGCCAAGCCGCAGCCGCGCCGTGCGTTTGTGGCCGTGGGCTCCAACCTGGGGCATCGTTGCGACAACATCCGCGCCGCGCGCGACATGATCGCCGAGATCCCGCTCACCTGCGTGTCCAACTGCTCGCGCATCTACGAGAGCGAGCCGGCCTACGAGACGCGCCAGGACGCGTTTGCCAACGCCGTCATCGAGATCAAGACCGAGCTGGCGCCGCTGGTGCTGCTCGATGAGCTCATGAAGATCGAGGCTGAGCTGGGGCGCGACCGCTCCAAGAAGGCCAAGGCCAACGGTCCGCGCACCATCGACCTGGACCTGCTGTGGATGGACGGCGAGACCCACGGCGGCAAAAAGCTGCGCCTGCCGCATCCGCTCATTGGTGAGCGTGACTTTGTGCTGGTGCCGCTCGAGGACCTGATGCACGACCCGGCGCGGTTCTTCCGCTACAACGGCGTCGAGGTCAAGGAGCCCGAGGACCGCGTGGGCCATATCGTGGGCGAATTGGGGCGTATGTAGATGATTGAGATGAATGCTGTTGCCGCTGGCACCGAGCTCGACGCGGCGCGCGACGCGGGCCGCGAGGGTGCGTCCGCGGGCTGGTGCGCTTGGAGCGCGGGCAACGCTTCGCTGGCGTTTTCGCTGGTCGTGCGTCCGGATGTGAACATGCATGCCTTCCACGGCCTGCCGTTTGTGGCTGCGATGGGCATGATGGATGCGCTTGTGGGCACGGCATCGACGCCGGGCCTGGGCCTTGCCGGCAAGGTGGGCATTGAGTGGCCGAGCAACATCGTGTGCGGTGCGCCCGCGTTCGAGACGTCGCTCGCGCGTGTTGCCGTGAACGGCGGTGCCGGTGCTGCGGGCATGTTTGCCGCGGTGACGGTTGATATTGAGTGTGCGGCGCTGGGTGAGCTTGGCGTGAATATGGCCGACGAAGCGCTGGTTGAGGAGCTGGCCGCCGCCGTGTTGACCCGCGTGGGCGCCTGGGCGGTTGCCGCCAACACGCCGCAGGGCGCCGCGGGCCCGCTGGCTCCGGTGCTGGGCGAGTACTTTGACATGGTGCCACTGCTGGGTCGTCAGGTCGCGGCGGTGTCGCCCAACGGTCTGCCGCTCGCGGTGGGCGTGTTTGCGGGCCTGGACATCTGGGGCCGCGCGACCATCAAGACCGATGCCGGCGAGCAGGAGTTTCCGCCCGAGGCCGTACGAATTCGCGGGCTGTAGCGCGAGGCACCAGCGCTCAAAGACAACGATGACAACAAGACCCTCCTCGGCCTGCGCCGGGGAGGGTTTCGCCTATCTGGGGAATGGGTTGCCAGCGTCCTATTCCTCAA
>CALGZY010000096.1 GCA_937934355.1 uncultured Collinsella sp.
TGTTGCCAATATGGGCAGGATTGGATTATCGAAATAATCATCTTCCCAGGCGTTGAAATAAATGGGCAGAAATGGGTTGGCTAGAAGATCTTTTGCTGTGGCACCAAATACCGAATCCAGTTTTGCGGTGTCCTGCTCGAGCGCCGGATTTGCCATTCGCAGGACTCTTTCGACCTGTTTTATAAAAAACGTTTTACCTGAGCCCCAGGGGGAATTGACGAGGATCGTATAGGGAGGTTCTACAGCAAGAAGCATTTGCAGGAATCTTTCGACCTCGCCATGCCGGCGCAATGGATTTTGAGATATCGCAGCATCAATGGCCTCAGGCGTGGGCTCTTCGTCTGCTCGCTTCATGGTGGATGCCTTCTTTCGCATGATTTGATTGGGCGGGTTGAGTTCCGCTCGGGCTCCTCATCGTTGTACGTTGTTAATTATCATATTGACTCGACGGCAAAGCGAGGGGTTGGGTCACATTTTCGTTTTGCTGTAATTATGTTGTGAGTGCCCACGTCTGCCTCCTTTTGCTTCATCGATTTAGCGCGTTACTATTAAGGTCCGATCCTATGTATGAGATTGGAGATCTGATGACCGACGCTAATAGAAAGCCGTGGCTTACGGCGTCAGAGCAGATTGATCATCTCAAATCGAGGGGTGTCCATTTCTCTCTGATGAGCGAAGACGATGCCAGAGCTTACCTGGAGAAGAACAGCAACTATTTTCGCCTGCGCGCTTATCGACTTGGGTTTCCTAAAGTTGAAGAAGGAGCCCGCAAGGGAGAGTACGCAAATCTAGATTTCAAGATGCTGGTCGACTTGTCGATTGTAGACATGCTTCTTCGTTATGAAATGTTGCCTCTTACGCTTGATGTGGAGCATTTTGCAAAGGTTAAACTCTTGAAGTGTATCGAGACGGAGGGGGAGGACGGCTATGCGGTCGTTTCGGATTTCATTTCCTCCTACGATGGCGTGAAACCCGATGGGACGCCGTGTAATTCGCTCAAGGATGAGATTCTTAGATGCAAGAACAGTCCCTACACCGGTGGGTTGATTGCCAGGTATGCTGATAACGACTTCCCCGCGTGGGCATTTATCGAAGTCGTCTCCTTCGGCTCTTTTCTCTATTTTTACAAGTTTTGCGCCAATAGGTTTGACGACCGCGAGATGCTTAAGGAGTTCTATATTCTTTAAGCAGTCAAGTCATTAAGAAATGTATGCGCTCATAATAGCTGCATTTTGAATAACCTGCGTGCTGATAGACCGCAATTTAAGCCAAGCTACGTTGTAACGCGGGAGTTGTCGACCATAGCCGGCATCGGTCTCGACCAGCGTAAGTCAAAGATGAGCAATGACCGTATACAGCAGATCGTCACAACGCTATACGCGCACAGGAAACTTGCTTCGCAAGGCGTTTTGGAACATCGCGCAAAGAGCCTATCTGTGTTTGTTCAAAGAATGAATAAGCACGTCGATTATTATCAGGGCAATCTTCAGGTCTCTACTGGATTTGAATTTATCACGAAGGTGATTAGTGCGTGGTTTCCGGTGGACACTGATTAACGATGAATCTGTGACGAGCTTTGTCGCAACGCCTTAGGTGCCAAAAAAGAGCTATGCTTTCTTCACAACAAAAAACGGAAGCTATTTATCGGCCACCGTTTTGCAAGGGGGTTCCTTCCCTAGGGAGGGCATCCCCTATTTTTATAGAGCCTCGACTTGGCTATCTCCGCTAAAAGCCTTCTGGCGACACTTGAAGAGGATTGATGCGTCGACCTTCTTTTTTGTTAATTTGGATGTAAGATTCCGCCTGTGAAAACTTATATCTCAATTGGGAAAAGGCAATAGCACGAGTGGTTATAAGTTTGCATGTAACTTTACCGATGCTCGTTTGCTTGACATAGTCCGTAATGGGTTCTTGGTAGAGGATTGACCGGGATTGTGCATTTCCTTAAAGTGGGATTCGTGATGAGGCCTTGCGACGGTACGTCCGGCTTGGTCCGCGGAAACCGCCGAAAGGCGGTTTCCGCGTTTAAGGGTTATTTATTGAGGTGGCTCCTTATTGCGCTTTCGGCCTTAGGGTGCTTGATTTTGTCGCGTTTTCCGGATGTATGCGGCAAATTCCGGAATCCTCGAGTACACTGCCCTTTTCATGAAAAGAAACCGCAGGTAGAAGTGTTGGCGCTACTCGGCGTGGTCGACTTGTCTCGATTTTGCCGCATACTTTCGGTTTGAGTGGCATTCACGGTAGGTTTCGGCGAATTTTGACTGCAATCAACCGGTTGTTTTAGATCTTAAATGGGATTGTCATATCTTTAAGAAGATCGTTGCACCAACTGTAGTCGAGCATCCTCTTTCGGTGCATCAGGTTCACCACGACTCCCGGACAGACTCCTCTGCCTTGAGCAATGCGTTGGATTGTCGTCGAGGTCTTGCAGTCATGATAGGGCGAGAGACCCTCTGGTCCCATAAGAACCTCTCTTGCAAAGGCGTTGGCGCGCTTCTCGGATTCGCTCTTTGAACTTTGCCCTTCGTTGATGTAGCTAAGAGTGATTCCAACGTTCCCGTCATTTAGAATGTGCCCGATTTCGTGGAACAGAGTCCAAATGATAAAACCGTCTTTTTTGCGTCTGCCCGTCATCTGGATTACGGGTCTTCCGTCTTTGGTCCAACGCGTTATTCCATGTAGAGGAAATTGTTCAGGAGCTGAAATGAACTGGAGCGTGACGCCGCATTGTTCAAGTTGGAGCGCTATGTCCGTTAAGGTCATAGCGTCTATCGTTGCCGCGCGTTGTCTTAATGAACTCAAAGAGGCTCTGAGCAATGTCTCGTTGTATGCTTTGGCCCCATTGGTTGTTGGCGTTTCGGCGCTTTCACCTAGCGAAATCCAAGCCATCTTGCTTGCGGGGTCAACGGGTTTACCTGCCTCTTTTAACGTCGCAATGGAGGAGAAGACGCAATCGACGCCTTTCGCATAGGCATCCATGCTGCCGTAACCAACAACATTCAAAAAATCTGATACGAGTTTGCCGGGGTTTCTTTTGGTGGCGGTAGTAAGCCCTTTGTCGCGAAGAAACTTTCCTAACGGCGGGGTGATGATGTCGGCGGAGCTTGCCATTTTTAGTTCATCTTCGAGCCTAGCAAGATCTTCACGGTACTTTGCCTCGAAGCGAATCCAGCTATCTCGGGGAATAGAGGTGACTCTTTCAAGCTTAATGGCGGTGTCCTGCGAGATGGGCTGCGCACCCTTTAGTA
>CALGZY010000097.1 GCA_937934355.1 uncultured Collinsella sp.
TCGACCGAGGCATAATGCGCGCCGGGGATTTTGTCGGCGCCAAGATCTATCGCAAGCCCACCGAGGACAAGCGCACCAAAAAGGACGGCACGCCGCGCAGCCCTAAAAAGCTCGGAAAGATTCACTTTCCGGTCTTTACCCCGGGCGGTACGCGCGTGGTCGGCTTTATGGTCCGCCAGTCCGATATCGCGGGCATGATCGAGCGTCCCGATCGATTCGTAGCGCTCGACGCCATTGGTGTCTACGAGGGCGCCATTGCGGTCGATGACGTCAAGGACACGTACGATGCCGCCGCCGCCAAGCGCCTCGACATCAACCTGGACGATTGCATCATCTGGGTCGGTATGGACGTGCGCACGGAATCGGGCGACGTCGTGGGCTATTGCTCGGACGTTGAGTTCAAGCCACGCTCGGGCATCGTGCAGGCATTCTATGTGACCGCTGGTGCTGCTTCGAGTGTTTTGGTCGGTGACACGCAGGTGCCGCCGACGATGCTGCGCGGCTACGAGAACGGCGCGATGGTCGTCTCGGACGAGGTCAAGTCGCTCGGGTATTCGGGCGGTGCGGCTGCCAAGGCCGCCGAGGCCAGCGTCGTGGTGGGCGACAAGGTCAAAAAGGGCGCCAAGGTGCTCGACGACAAGGGATCGGTTGCCGTGGACAAGGGCAGTCGCGCACTGGGCAAGCAGCTCGGCAAGACGCGCGGCATGTTCAAGGCCTTTAAGGACGAATACCAAAAGGCGAGCGGAGGCTCGTCAAAAGCTACAAAATAGCGACGTACCAAATGATGGGAGGCAAGCCGGAGACCTGTTGCTCCGGCTTGCTGTGTTTATGGGGGAGGGCACATGCGCCAAAACGGATCCAACTTAAACGGGCGTTCGGGCGCGCGTCCGACGGCGCGCCGCGACCTGGGGCAGCTGCCCAGCGGTCAGCGCAAGCGTCACCGTAAGCCCGGCGCGATGTATCTCAACCATAGCCGCGGCTTTAGCGACCGCAGCGCTCGCATCGGCAACAGCCGTACGCCCCGTCGTTCGTCTCGCCTGCCCTATGCGCTCATTGCCGTGGGCTGTGCGCTCGTGCTGTTTATCGCTGCCGTCGTGGGCTACGTCAACCGCAGTGTGGACGTGGAGCTCAACGGCCAGAAGACCGCGGTGCGTGTGGGCTCTACGCTGCAGAATCTCATCGACGACCAGGAGTTGACTGACACCTACGACGCAGGCGACCTGCTGGCCGTCGATGACAGCGTGCTCAAGCGCCATGGGGGCGAAAAGCTGTCGGTGAAGGTCGACGGCAAGCGCGTGAAACAGGGCAAATGGGATAGCCGCGAACTTGAGGGCGGCGAGAAGGTGACGGTCAAGGATGGCCGTAACACTTACGAGAAGCACGAGGTTCAGGCTACGGTTATCGAGCCCAAGCTCAAGGTCGAGGGCACGGGCGCTATCGAGTATGTGCAGACATGGGGTGTCCAGGGCCGATCCGAGGTGTGGGTTGGTGAGCAGTCAGGCAAGACGCAAGACCGCGGCGAGGTTGTGCCCGCCACCGATTGCGTTGTTGCGTGCGCCAGCGTGGCGCCCAAGGGCAACAAAAAGTACGTGGCACTGACGTTTGACGAGGGTCCGAGCGGCGCTACCAAGCAGATCTTGCAGGTGCTCAAGGAAAAGGGCGTCACCGCGACGTTCTTCCTTTCGGGCGATGCGGTCGAGGCCTCGCCTGCCACGGCCAAGGCGATTGTCGATGCTGGGTGCGAGATCGGATCCAACAGCTATAGCGACGATTCGCTCAAGGGTCAGGACCGTGAGGCGGTACGCGAACAGATCACGAAAGGCACCGATGCGATTAAGTCGGCGACCGGCGTGAAGACGATGCTGCTGCGTGCTCCCTACGCTGCCTTTGACCAGCAAAACTGGATTGATGCGATGGACCTGGTCTCCGCCGTGGTCTCGTGGAATATTGACTCGGGCGACTGGCTGCTAAACGGTGCCGACGAGCAGGTCTCGACGGTGCTCGATTCGGTGACGCCGGGCAATATCGTGCTGCTCACCGATAGAGACGAATGCGCCGAGCAGACGCTCGAGGCGCTGCCGCAGATCATCGACGGCCTCATTGCCGACGGCTACAAGATCGTGACGCTCAGCGACCTGGTCAAGACGGACACGTCTCTGAGCAAAAAGCTCACCTCGCTGACGAAGGTCACCATGCCCAAGGACGCCGTGTTCCCCCAACTTGCCGAGGACGACGACACCACAGAGTAGTTATCGGGTAGTCATTTAAGAACGTCCCCAATGACTATGTCACGGATGCGTCAGCGTTTGGTATGCCTGCAATGTGCAGCGCATAAATTCGATGCCGCAGGGCGAAGCTGATGCTATAGTTACTGCGGTTAATGAGGGTCAAGAGAAAGGTTACAGGTGAAATCCAAACCTCGACCATACAGTCGATGACCCCATGCAGGTGCTTTTGCGCATGCACGGGGTGTAAGCGTCGAGCGGCGTGCCGCCCGCGCATGCGTATACATATCCAGAAGCCCCCGGACGCCGCACGCGCGGCCGCGTCCGGAGGAATAATGATGGGGAGCACCATTGAATTATCTGAGTGAGATGCTCAAATTGCCGGTCTTGGACGTCGACGGCGAAAAGCTCGGCGTGGTCAACGATTTTGGTATTGCTACCGGCGAAGTTTTTCCGCACGTGACGTCGCTCGCGTTCCGCGGACCCGGCAAGACGCCGTTTATGATTAGCTGGCGCAAATGGGTCGACCGTATCGACGAGACGGGTGTACACCTTAAGACGTCGGCCACCGAAATCCGTTTTTCGTACCTGCAGCCGACCGAACTCTTGCTTGCCCGCGACGTGCTCAACAAACAGATTGTCGACACGCAGGGCATGAAGGTCGTGCGCGTAAACGACATCAAGTTTTCCATGTCGGGCGAAAACCAGCTGCGCCTGCTGGGTGCCGAGGTCGGTGCCCGCGGTCTGCTACGCGCCATCAGCCCCGCGCTCGAGCATATCGTCGAAGGCTTTATGAAGCACCTAGGCAAGCCGCTCAGTGAGGACATCATCGCTTGGTCCTACATGGACCTGCTCGACCGCTCGACCAAGAACATTCAACTCTCGGTGTCGCACAAGACGCTCGGCGAGCTGCACCCTGCCGACATCGCCGACATTATCGAGCAGCTCGACCCGCGCCTACGCGCGCAGGTGTTTGCGCAGCTCGATACTGCCCAGGCCGCCGAGGCCATCTCGGAGTTCGATGACGACGAGCTTATGACCGAGATGCTCGAGGGCCTGTCCGACACGGACGCATCGTCGATGCTGGCCATGATGGACCCGGACGATGCAGCCGACCTGATCGACGAGCTCGATTACGAGAAGGCCGAGAAGCTCCTGCGCCTGATGGGCGTCAAGGAGGAGAAGGCGATTCGTAACCTGCTGGGGTATGAGGACAACACCGCCGGCCGCATCATGACCTCGGAGTTTGTCTCCCTGCCCGCCACGGCAACGGTCGGTGACGCCATCGAGGCGATTCGCGAGCTCGACGAGGACTTCGAAAGCGTCTACTACGTCTATACCGAGGATCCGAGCGGCATGCTGACCGGCGTGCTTTCGCTGCGCACGCTGATCGTAGCCGACCGCGACGCCACGCTGGGTCAGCTGGCCTATCGCGACCTGGTCTATGTGTCGCCCGACGAGGACCAGGAAGACGTGACGGACGAGATGACCAAGTACGACCTGGTTGCCATCCCTGTCTGCGACGAGAACCGTCATATCCTGGGTATCGTAACCTTCGACGACGCCATGGACGTTATTGCCGAGGAGCATCAGGAGGACCTGCAGATCGCCGGTGTCGGCTCGGGCGATAGCGCGTCGGACGACTCGACGAACGTGCTCAGCTGGTTTGCGCATCGCCAGTACTGGGTTGTCGTGTGGGGCATTGCCTCGTGCATCATGGCAACGGTGCTGGGGACGGCGCTCGGCTCCGCGCATCTGGTGGTGTTCCCCATGTGCGCCATGCCGCTCGTGCTGCTGGCGGCCTCGCGCATGGTGTCGTTCGTCAAGAACTACTTTCTGGAGTATGACGGTCACGACGACGAGCCCAAGCCGTATCTGGGGTTCTTCTTCCAGAGCACGGGCATGGGCCTGATTCTGTCACTCGTGACCTACCTGTGCGCCCAGCTGGTGCGCACCGCTGCGTTCCCCGATGCGCCCATGTTTGAGGAGCAACTCTTTACCGGGTGCTTTAATATCGCTGCCATCATTTGCCTGGTTGGCAACATGAGCGCCGTGATTTACCTGATGGTGCTGTTCTGGCGTGACGAGCATGACCTCAACACGTCGGGCACCGCCATGAACGTTATTGCCGTCATGATCTCGTGCGTAGCGTACTGCGCCGCTGCGGTGCTGCTCGCCATGTCGGTCATTGGTTAGGTGGTCGCGTGCAAAATACCAAGCAAAAGTCGGGCACCAAGCAAAAGTTGACCATCGCGGCCATCTTTGGCGCTATGGGTCCCGGTCTGCTGGCGGCGCTTTCGGGCAATGACGCCGGCGGCATTGCAACGTATTCCAGCGCGGGCGCCAGCTATGGCTACAAGATGCTCTGGATGCTTCCCGTCATGACTGTGCTGCTCATCGTGACGCAGGAGACCGCGGCGCGCTGCGGCTGCGTCACGGGCAAGGGCTTGGCATCGCTCATTCGCGAGCGCTTTGGCGTGCGCAAGAGTGTACTTGCTATGGCGGCGCTGTTGATCGCCAACACGGCTGTGACTATTTCGGAGTTTGCGGGCATCGCCAGCGGCCTTGCTCTCTTTGGCGTGCCGGCGAGCATCTCGGTGCCGTTGGTGGCGCTGCTGGTGTGGATGCTTACCATGTCGGGTAGTTTCCAGCGCATCGAGAAGATTCTGCTGCTGGTGAGCTGCGTGTTCGTGACCTATATTGTCGCCGCGTTTATGGCTGGCCCCAACTGGGGTGAGGTCGCGGTCGACCTGGTCGTTCCCAATATTCAGAACGATCCCAGCTACGTGTCGCTCGTGGTCGCCACGATCGGTACCACCATCGCGCCGTGGATGATTTTCTTGGCGCAGAACAACGTGGTCGATAAGAACGCGGGCGAGGACGATATCGTGCTGCAGCGCATCGATACCGTGAGCGGCTCGCTTGCCGCCGATGTCATTGCCGGCTTTATTATCATCACGACCGGTACGGTGTTGTTCCCGGCGGGTATTCAGATTAGCGATGCTGCCGATGCTGCCCGCGCGTTGGAGCCTATTGCGGGTCAGTGGTCCACGGTACTGTTTGCCTCGGGCCTGGTCGCGGCGAGCTTCTTGGCTGCCTGCGTGCTGCCGGGCGTTACGTCGAGCGCTATCTGCGAGGCATTTGGCTGGGAGCGCGGTGCCGACCGCAGCTGGGACGAGGCCCCGGTCTATCGCGGCATCATTACGGCCATCATCGGTATCTCTGCCGTGCTGGTGCTTATGCCCGGCGTCGATCTGTTCCAGATTATGATGACCTCGCAGGTCATCAATGGCGTGCTACTGCCCGTGGTTCTGGTGTTCCAGGTGGTTATTGCCGCTGACCGTCACATTATGGGCGCTAACCGCAACGGCCGCGTGTGGAATGTGCTCACTTGGGCGACTATCGGTGTGATTACGGTGCTCACGGTTGTCATGTTTGTTCTGCAGGCGATGGGTTACAGCGCTTAGCGCCTCTTTTGGATTCCAAACAGGCCGCAGCGATGGGCTGCGGCCTGTTTTTGCCTGCTATAGGGTGTTAGTTATATGGCAGTGGGCAAAAAATGCCAAATATGAGTACTGTTGCTAAGTGAATAGCATTTACATTCAAGAAGATAATAAACATAACCTATAGTATGTTCATTAAAATTGGCTCCAATACGCCTTAAACCAGTCAGGTTGGCTGCTTTAGGGGGTTGTAGGGTTCGCTCGGACGTCATTTTGGGTGGTTTTGCCTGCTACTAAAATGGTAACAGTACTCATATTTGCCCTTTTTTGCCCACAGACCTTTGAGGGTGCGGCGAAAAGGGCTTGTTTTGATTGTTTGGGGCAGGCGCGAGGCACGGAAACGATGTCTGGAACGACGGAGCGGCCTGGAATTCATCCGTAGAGGTCTTCATTGGCTGCGCCAGGAGTGTCCCTAGGTACCGGCACATAAGGAACGTCCCTAACTGCCGGAGGGGGCGTCTGCCGTGGCAGACGCCCCCTCCGGATGTGGGAAGTTTGCGCTGCAGGTTACTTGTCGGTGCCCAGCTTGTGCGGCTTGAGAGCGAGCGCATTGACGAGTGCGTCGGTGGCAGACTTGACGGCTGCCGGCTGCGGATCGTTGACGTGATCCTCGGGATGCACGGGCAGGTCCTTCTTGACTGCATCGTGGATCAAGTTGAGGTACTCAGTCACGCCAGTGGTCGATAGATGCGTGCCATCGCCATCGAACAGGTCGTTGCGGTTGGCACTGTATCCGTACCAGTCGATAACGCGCACGTTCTTGTAGCGCGTAGCGGCGTTGGCGATGGCCTGGTTGGTAGAGCCAACCCACGGCTGCGGGCTGCGCGTGTTCACAAACACCACCATACGCTTATCTCCCGCATCGGCCATGATGGCGTCGATCTGGTCGTCGGTTACCAAGCCGTTGGTGCCCAGGGCAAAGACCACGATCTTGCCGGCAAGGTTCTGCTGGATATAGCCCTCAAATGTCGCGCGCCCCGCATCAAACTGGCGGCCCTTTTCGGCATCGATATGGCTGTGCGGGAACACGCCGTCAAAGGTGTCTACGGCACGCAGCGACACGGAGTCGCCGATCATAAGCAGATCGTAGGAGCCATCGGGGAAGCCGTCGTTGTCCTTGTCGGTGTCGTCGGCCGCCTGCTGGTCGGTGGGCGCGGTGTTCTTGGCTTCCTTGTTCAGAACTTCGGCGCCCTCGCCGCTCAGCGCAGACGTCTCGGGCACAAAGATCAGGCCGCCCAGTGCAACGACCAACACGACAGCGCAGGCTGCGCAGGCAGGGACGTGCGCGCGCACCCAGTTGGCGGGCGTGGCGGTGCCGTCGCGGAACTCGGATACGGTGCGCCCAAAGGCGCCCTTTCTAAACGGCGTCTCGATAAAGCGATATGAGCATTCGGCCACGGCGACCACCAACAGCACCTGCAAAATGTACTGCCACCACGGTGTATCGTTGATGTTGGCGACCGGGTTCATGAGCAACAGCAGCGGATAGTGCCACAGGTAGATGCTGTACGAGCGCTTGCCAACCCACACGAGCGGCTCGGCGGACAGCGCGCGGGCAACCATTCCCTGGGGCTGCACGCAGGCCGCGATGACCATGAGCGTGAGGATGGAGCATAACAGCGTGCCGCCGCGATACTGGAACGCGGTGTAGCCGTTGGTGAGCGCGACCATGGCGGCAAGGCCAACCAGACCCACGACGCCCAACACATCGATGGATGCGGGCGAGGACCAAAAGCGCACGAGGGCGCTCGGCTGTGCCGGGGCGGTCTCGGCTGATTCGTCGGCCTTCTCGCCAGGCTTGCCCTCGGCGTTCTTGCCGTGCTTGACGGCGCCAGCCAGGCGATTGAGCCCCAAACGATGAGCGAGACGCACCGGCGCCAGGTCGCGATCGGGGATAAAGGCCATCCAGGCACCCAGCAGCAGCGAGAACACGCGGGTGTCGGTGCCGTAGTACACGCGGCTGGGGTCGGCGGCAGGGTTGTAAAGCACCATCATGGCTAGGGCAGATACCGCGGCAAGGCCCAGAACCACGCGGCGCGTGTTGGGCTTGCTCACATGCATGGATACCATGGCAAACAGCAGTGGCGGCCAAATCAGGTAGAACTGTTCCTCGATGGCAAGCGACCAAAAGTGCGTGAGCGGCGAGGGGTCGCCCAGAGCATTGAAGTACGAGACGTTTTGGGCAATCTGCCACCAGTTGTTGAAGAACAGCAGCGACGGCAGGATGTCGGGGCGCATCTTGGTGAGCATCACGTGGTTAAAGATGGTGCACAGCGCGCAGGTTACCACCACGACGGTCACCACGGCGGGGACCAGGCGACGGATGCGGCGAATCCAGAAGCTCTTAAGGTCGATGCGTCCGGTCTTAGCGACTTCGTTGAGCAGCAAGCGCGTGATCAGATAGCCCGAAAGCACAAAGAAGATCGTGACGCCAAGCAGGCCGCCCTGCGCCCACGTGAGGTTAAGGTGATAGAGCACCACCGCGACGACGGCGAGCGTACGCAGGCCGTCAAGGGCAGGGATGTAGCGGGATTTGGGGCGAGCAGGCGTCTGCTCCGCGGCGGGAGTGTTGGCGCGGCCCGCGTTGTTGGCAGAAGCGCGATGGGGGCTCGCGGTGCGTCGCGGTTCGTTGGCACGGCGTTCGCCCTTCACGCGTTCGTGCGGCGCCGGCTCGTTGCCCGTGCGGCGTCGACCGCGCGAGCCCGATTGCGAGAGTTGTTCCATAAAACATCATCCAATGACGAGAATAATCAGCACGTATTCATTGTAGCTGCCTGCTCCTGTGAATGCTTGCTGCTGGCGCAAGCTCAAGCGCGCGTCCACATCAAAGTGAACTAAAGTTATAGGGGGTGCGAGAGTGCACGATCGACGGCCGGCGGTGGGCATAAGGCTCGCAGATGAGGAGGTTTCCATGGCAGATCGCGGCATCGTTGCGGTGTTCGGCAGCATGAACATGGACCTTTCGGTGGCGTGCGAGCGCATGCCGCGCGCGGGCGAGACAGTCGGTGGCAGCGGTTTTATCGCCAATGCCGGTGGCAAGGGCGCCAACCAGGCCGTCGCCGCCGCGCGCATGGGTGTGCGCACGTGCATGATCGGCGCTGTTGGGCGCGATGCCTTTGGCGATGCACTTGTGGCAGGGCTCCAGGATGCCGGCGTGGGCGTTGAGCTTGTGACACGTCTCGATGACGTGGAGACCGGTACCGCGACTATCATTCGCTGTGAGAGTGACAACCGCATCGTGCTGTCGCCGGGCGCCAACCACGCGCTTACGGGTGAGGATGTGGCCTGCGCGCTGAGGCACCTGGTAGCCGATGGGCTCGACGGCGACGCCAGCGAGATTGCCCCGGCTGCCGGAAGCGTCTTTATCGCCCAGGGCGAATGTGACCTTGCGGCGACGGCCGAGGCGCTTGTTTGCGCTCACGAGCTGGGGTTCTATACGATCTTTAACCCGGCGCCGGCATGCGACCTGCCGGCAAGAGCGTGGCCTGCGGTCGACCTGGTCTGCCCCAACGAGACCGAGTGCCAGGTGCTGACGGGCATTCTGCCCACGGATGACGCGAGCTGCGTCACCGCGCTCAATGCGCTGCTCGACAAGGGCGCCGGGGCTGCGGTCATCACGCTGGGCGGCGCCGGCTCGGTTACGCTCGGCGATGACGGTGAGCTGCTGCGCATGCCGGCACTTTCGAGTACGGTAGTCGATACCACGGCCGCCGGCGATACGTTTATCGGCGCGTTGGCGGCGGCTCGCCTAGAGGGCTTGCCGCTCTTTGAGTGCATGGCCGCGGGTGCTCGCGCCTCGGCAGTGACGGTGTCGCGCCTGGGCGCTCAGCAATCGATTCCCACGCGCGCCGAAGTTGAACATTGGTTTGGTTAAACGATAAAGACGGAGAAGCGGAGTAGAACAATGGCAATCAAGAAGCTGATCCTTGATCTGGATATGGGTGTTGACGATGCGATGGCGCTGGCCTATGCCATCGCGAGCCCCGAAGTGGAGCTCGTGGGCATCACCACGTGCTTTGGCAACGTGCGCGTCGAGCAATCGGCGCACAATTGCCTGGCGGTGCTCGATCTGCTGGGTCGCCCCGAGGTTCCGGTGTACCTGGGTGCCGATCGTCCTCTGCAGGCGACTGAGCCCTATACGCCGCCGGCGTCCACCGCGCTCATTCACGGCAAGAACGGCATCGGCGGCGCGAGCGTGCCCGCGTCGCCCTACGAGCCGGTGGGGGCGACCTCGGCCGACGGCAACGCTGCGGTCGATTATCTGATCGATGCTGCGCGCACCTATGGTCCCGATCTGGTCTACGTAGCGACTGGCCCGCTCTCCAACCTGGCGCTCGCCCTGGAGCGCGATGCGGCGGCGATGATGTCCATCGGCCGCGTGGTCGTGATGGGCGGCGCCCTTACCGTGCCCGGTAACGTGAGCGCGGGCGCCGAGGCCAATATGGCGAGCGACCCCGAGGCAGCCGACGCAGTGCTGCGCTCGGGCCGTAAGCTCACCATGGTGGGTCTGGACGTGACGCATCGCGTGGTGCTCACACGCCGCGACATTGCCGGCTGGACGGGCTCGGGCACCATGGCGGGCTGCGCATTTGCGAGCATGGTCGAGCACTACATTGGCTCGTACGAGATGAACGCACCCTACCTGGGTGGTTGTGCGCTGCACGATCCGCTGGCCGTTGCCGTGGCGATCGACCCCACGCTCGTAGGTGCGCTCGGCTGCAACCTGCGTGTTGATCTGCTGGGCGAGTACCGCGGTCGCACCATCTGCGATGAGCGCCGCCTGTCCGATCCGGACAAGAGCGCGCTTGTGGCACTGACCGTGGATGCTCCGCGCTTCCTCGTGGAGTTTAAGGCACGCATGGCCCGCGTCTTGGGCTAAGCTGTCTTTTTGGGACGGGGCTTTTTTGACTGGTATGATTGGTGCGACCATTCGAACCAGCTAAAAGAGCCCGTCCCAAATTGACTACCGAGAGGATCTGCCATGGAGCGCATTGCGAGCTTTTCCGTTGACCATCTGCTGCTTGAGCCCGGCGTGTATGTGAGCCGCATCGACCGCGATCCGGCGACCGGCGCCGCCGTCACCACCTTTGACCTGCGCCTGACCACGCCCAACAAGGAGCCGGTCATGAACACGGCCGAGTGCCACACCATCGAGCACCTGGGTGCGACGTTCCTTCGCAATCATGCCGAGTGGTCGGGCCGCATTGTCTACTTTGGCCCCATGGGCTGCCGCACGGGCTTTTACCTCGTCGTATTTGGCGAAGTGACGAGCGAGGAGATTCTGCCGCTCGTGCGTGAGCTGTTCGAGTTTGTCGCCGGCTTCGAGGGCGATGTCCCCGGTGCCGCTCCCGAGGAGTGCGGCAACTACCTGGACCAGAACCTCCCCATGGCAAACTGGCTCGCGCGCCGCTATCTCGACCGTGACCTGGCCGATATCGATGAGAAGCACCTGCATTATCAGCAGGCGTAAGGGCTTTATCGCCCAAAACGCGCGCATTGGGCGCCTTCGCTTATGCGGGGGCGCCTTTTTGTTGATTGGTCGGGATGAGCGTTCAAAATCGCTCATGTTTGTTCTAGAATGTTCGTATAGTCACATTTACGAACAGGAGTGAACATGCATATCTACTCTGTCAACGATCCCGAGTTCAAATCCTATGGCAACGTTTGGGATGACGTTCCGTCCGAGCTCATGTCGCCCGTACTCGAGGCGCTTTCTGCCACGCCCATTCCCGAGGGCAGCAAGTACGTAGCAAGTGCGCCGGAGCTCGAGGGCGTCAAGGATGCCGATAAACTGGGCTTTCTCATGTTTGGCGGCCGCCCCTTCCAGCTGGGCTGGTGCAATGGCCACAACACGCAGCTCAACTGCCTGGAGTATCACCGCGCCAGCGAGTTCAACCTGGGCGCGCGCGACTTTATCCTGCTCGTGGCGCATCGCTGGGAGATCGAGGACGGTAAGCTCGACACCGCGTGCGTCAAGGCGTTCCGCGTGCCGGCGGGTACGGTCGTCGAAGTCTTCAACACCACGCTCCACTACACGCCCTGCATGGTCGATGACGGCGGCTTCCAGGTGATGGTGGCGCTGCCGGCGGGCACCAACGGCCCGCGCCCCGAGGCTGCATCCGACATGCCTGCCGCCGGTGACAGCTACTGCTACTGGAAGGCCGACAAGTGGGTCCTCTGCCATGCTGACAGCCCCAAGGCTGCCGAGGGCGGCTACGTAGGCCTCATCGGCAAAAACCTCGACATCGCCTGCGACTAGAATCTTCTGTCTCGATCTGTAACATCTAGCGGGCTAAATCGTCTCTACCTGTTACAGAT
>CALGZY010000098.1 GCA_937934355.1 uncultured Collinsella sp.
GGGTCATCCTTTTCCATAAACTCATCGAGACAAAACGTCATGTAGATTGGAACGTACAGAACCTTGCCCTCTTTGCTGAGATTCTCGTGGCTTAGTACAACGGCCTCGGGAATTTTGTACTCGCCCACACTCATCAGACGATCGAGGGCCGCGTGCGCTCGAACTTTCTTGCCCGATTTGACCTCGATTGGGACAACATGACCGTGGACGCCTTCGATCACAAAGTCAACTTCACCGACCTCACGCGTTTGGTAGTACCATGCATCCGCCCCGAGGGCAACGAGTTCCTGCGCGACCACGTTCTCATAGAGACCACCAAGGTTGGGAGTTTTCATATCAAGATAGACAGCGCGTGCAGTGCTGCCAGGGTATCGCGATGCGAGCATGCCTGTATCAGACTCGTATAGTTTGAAGGCTGTCGTTTTCTCCGTCCTCTTGAGAGGACTCCGTGGCTCCGTCACCCTGGCGACCATCAATCCAACACCTGCGTTAACAAGCCACAGGAAATCCTGTTCATATTTTTTAAGGCGAGCTCCCTCACCCAGAGACGAAACAACAAAGCGATGAGACTCCGCCTCAAGCTGAACGGGAATTTGCTCAAAAATCGACCGAACGTTAAACGCGCGAGTCGATGCATATTTTGAGATATCGCTTTTGTACTGATCGACCAGCTGAGTTTGAAGCTCACGTGTGCTTACGAGCGAATAACCCGAATCAATATAGTTCTGAACGACCTCCGGCATACCGCCGCAAACGATATAAGCTCTATAGTTCTTGAGCATCGCCTCATGAATATAGTTTTCGACAGGATGTTTCTCGACAAGGCAGCTGCGAATGCCTGCAAGCACATTCTCGCTGACGCTGTTTGCCCAACAAAACTCTTCAAAATCCATCGGGCGCATAACAATGTGCTCTACATACCCCACCGGAAAAGAAGAGATCCCCTTAAACTCAGTCCCAAGCATAGACCCCGAGAAGACATAGCTAAAGCGCCCATCCTCGACCAACGCCTTCATGAGTGTAACGATCTGCGGATACTCCTGAATCTCATCGACAAAGACAAGCGTATCGCCCTCAACAAGCGGCGCATCCGCAAGAAGGGCTACGCGGTTGATAAAGTCAACGGAGTTCTTTGCGCCAACAAGTGCATTCCTTGCTTCGACATCGAGTAGTAAATTGACCTCAAAATACGACGCGTAGTTGCTTTTTCCAAACGCGCGAATCGCATAGCTCTTGCCAATCTGACGCGCACCAGTAACGAGTAATGCCTTATTGGAGTTATTCTTCCAGCTCAAAAGCCTATCAGTGACCTTACGGCGTAGCATTAAACCCCCAAATGACAAAAATTAACAGATAGAATCGCCTAAAATCATACAAAAATTGGCAGATAATAATGTCGTAAATATACAAAAATTGGGAGATAGCAAAGGTTCGAATAGGCCTCAAAGCCACTGAAACAGTGCTCTACTTTGCGAAGGGGCTGGGGACGCTGTTGGGTGCGTCTCCAGCCCTCTGATTCTTACTTTGGATCCCGATGGTGGGGTGTTGTCGGTGCTGCTTGCTTGGTTACCTTGTCTCGCCGCTCTCTGTGCGTAGGCGGTAGCCGTGGACGAGGTCGCTAATGGCCGGCCAGGGAATCTG
Organism: uncultured Collinsella sp.; assembly: GCA_937934355.1. The sequence goes on from CALGZY010000098.1 coordinate 1,642, forward strand.
GCGGTCGACCCAAAATTGGAGCTGGACCAGATAGCGCTCGGTGGCGCGGGTGAGGGCTGCAAACTGTTCGTGAGTCTCTACCTGGGCGTAGAGGCGCGGCTGTGGGAGAGGATTGCCGTGGTGTCATCCATTTTGCCGGTGACGTCGAAGGCGCCCGAGAACCAGTCGCACAGGCGTGCGGCACTGTTTTTGATCGTTGCGA
>CALGZY010000099.1 GCA_937934355.1 uncultured Collinsella sp.
TCCTATCTTTTTAGTGCCCTCGGATTGGGTCATAGTGTCTGACGTTGCCAAAGCACCGGCGTTGCCTTGGTCCAGATGTGGCACTTGGGGACGTTCCTTTTCTGCCGGCAGTTGGGGACAGTCCTAGTCATTGGGGACGCACTTGAATGACCAGTCATTTAAGTGCGTCCCCAATGACTACCCAATGAGTATGTGGGGAGCAGATTTTTCCGCTCGCCGATTTGTGTCTTGAAAAATGTATATAACGACTATAACGTAGTGTGAAACATATTGGAAACAATACCGAGGAGGCTGCGTTGAAGAAAAGCAATCTGGGCTATGTGCTGGTGCTGATCGCCGCGCTTATGTGGGGCAGCATCGGAATCTTTGTAAACGGCATCTCGGCCATGGGTGTTTCGTCTCAGAGCATGGCGGCCTTTCGCCTGTTGTCGGGTGCCGTCTTAATGGCTCCGGTCTTGGCGTTCATGGGTTGCCAGGGAGGCGATCGTGAGGGAAAAGCATCGGGTCCCCTGGCACTGTTCAAGGCAAGTCCTAAAGAGCTTGTTCCCTGTGCGCTTCTTGGCATTATCGGCCTCGCCACCGCTAACACGCTTTATTACGAGTGCATGGGCGAGGTGGGCATGTCCACGGCCTCGGTGCTGCTCTACACCTCGCCGGTGTTTGGCGTCATGCTCGGCCGCGTGCTTTATCGCGAGGATGTGACTCCCAACAAGCTCGTTGCTATCGCTTTTAATATCGGTGGCTGTGTACTTGCAGTGACCAATGGCGACCTTTCCGGTTTCCATTTTTCGGTTTGGGGCGTCACGTCGGGCGTGATCGCGGGCTTTTGTGGCGCGTCGCTCGCGGTGTTTAGCCGGATAGCAACCAAGACGGTCCACCCGCTGGCTGTCACGTTTTGGGGCCTTGTTTTTGGCGGTGCGGTTATGGCGGCTATCGCGGCTCCGTGGCCAGATGTCGCCGCGGCAATGTCGCCACAGCTGCTGCTGCTGTTCTTTGGTTTTGGACTCATCCCCACAGCCGTGGCCTATGTCTTATATATGCAGGGTCTGTCCATGGGGCTCGAGACGTCGAAAGTTCCCGTCGTAATGTCATTCGAGACGGTCGTCACCGTACTGGTGGGCATTGGTGTCTACGCCGAGCCCGCCGGCGCGATTAAAGTCCTGGGCATCGTGCTGGTGCTCGCGTCCATCCTGATTATGAACACCGACTTCTCCAAGCTGCGCAACAGTGTGTTTGTCGGTCATGTCATTGAGAGCATGACTTTTAAGCCCAATGCGTGGTGGACCGAAAAATCGCAGGACATGGATCTGTTTAAGGAGCGCACCGGCATCGCGCTGGAGCCCACCGTGCAGGAAAGCCCCTGGTACTTCGTGCGATAAGGGATTGGCGCGGCGTCTGATCGGGCACCGCCTGGCCAGCGCCGGCCTTCCCTGCGCCAACGTTACGAGTACGTTAAACCCGTCAACGGTCGTTTTTCACCGGCGAACGGTCTTTATACTAATTAGCAATATCCGCAACGTATAAGACGTTATAATGACCATAACGAAAAGGAGGAGGCAAGATGAATCAGATCATTCTCGCATCTCATGGCGGCCTGGCCGCAGGCGCCAAAGACACGCTCGAGATGGTTCTCGGCGACGTGTCGAACGTCCACGTCGTGTCGCTTGCTCGTGACGACAAGGAGCCCATCACCAATAAGGTGGACGCCATGATCGCCACGTTCAGCGCGGACGACACCGTCTATGTGCTGACCGATATGCTCGGCAGCTCGGTCAACAACAACATGGTCGAGCTTTCCAAGAACGGCACGAAGTTCACGGTTGTCAGCGGTTTCAACATCCCGCTGGCGCTCACGCTTGCTATGAGCCCCGTCCCCGTCAAGGGTGCCGAGCTCGCAGCCCTCATCAACGAGGCCCGCACCGGTCTGACCAACCCCAACGCACCGGTCGAGGCCGCCACGGCTCCCGCCAAGAAGGCCAAGGCATCCCGTCACAGCTCCGGTCCCGCCAAGATCGTCCTCGCACGTCTTGACTACCGTCTGCTGCACGGCCAGGTCGTCTTTACCTGGATCACCAAGGTTCAGGCCGAGCGCATCATCGTCGTCGACAACGCTGCCGCCAACGATGACATCAAGAAGGGCGCTCTTAAGCTGGCCAAGCCCCAGGGCGTGCGCCTGAACGTCTTCACCGTCGAGCGTGCCCTCGCCAAGATGGACAAGCTCAACACCCTCGGTGAGCGCGTCATGTTCGTCTTTGGCAACACGGCCGAGATGCTGCAGTTCTGCCAGGGCTACAAGCTCGACGCCATCAACCTGGGCGCCACCGCCAACCACGACGGTGCCGATCAGATTGGCGGCAAGGACAGCTCCGTCTTCCTCGACGCCACCCAGAAGGCCGACGTCAACCAGCTGCTCGACATGGGCATCAAGCTCTATGTCCAGCAGACCCCTACGTATCAGAGCGTCGACATCGACGCCAAGCTGTAATCAACCAGGCTTTTGCCTGACTGAAAGGAGAAGGGTATGAATACGTTCATCAGTGCGGTGCTCGTCGGCCTCGTCGGCGTGTTCTGCATGTGGGACTCCCGCCTGCTCGGTCGTCTTAACTTCGAGCAGCCCCTCGTTGGCGCTACGCTCGTCGGTCTGCTGCTGGGCGATGTGCCCACCGGCCTTGCCGTCGGTGCCGCCGTCGAGCTCGTGTCCATGGGCCTGGTGCAGGTCGGCGCTGCCGTTCCGCCCGATATGGTCCTGGGCGGCATCGTGGCCGCTGCCTTTGCGTGCCTGACCGATGCTTCCGCCGAGACCGCCATGACGATCGCCATCCCGGTCGCCGTCCTGGGTCAGCTCCTCGGCATCGTGTTCCGTTCCATCATCGCCGCCCTCACCCATGTGGCAGATAACGCGATCGATAACGGAAAGTTCAAGACCGCCTACCGTATGCACATCTGCGCCGGCTCCGGTCTGTACGCCGTCATGTACTTCCTGCCGATCTTCCTCGCCGTCTTTGTTGGCACCGACCTGGTTCAGGCCATCGTCAACATGGTTCCCGAGTGGCTGTCCACTGGTCTTAACGTTTCGACCAAGATCATGACCGCCTACGGCTTGGCCCTGCTGCTCACCATGATGATCAAGAAGGGTATGACTCCGTTCCTGTTCATCGGTTTCCTGCTCGCCGCTTACCTCAACCTGTCCGTCATCGCGGTCGCTCTGATCGGTGTGTGCCTGGCTGTCGTCTTCATGGGCTTCAAGTTCAACGGTTCCCATGCAGCCGCCGGTGTCGATTCCGACTACGATCCGCTCGAAGACGACGAAGACTAAGGAGGAACACACTATGGCAACCGCAACCAAGGACGTGTCCCTGAACAAGAAGGTCAGCCAGTTCTTCTGGCGCTCCTGGGCCATCCAGGCCTCTTGGAACTACGAGCGTCAGATGAACATGGGCTTCCTCTACGGCATGGTTCCCACGCTCGATCGCCTCTATCCGGATGAGTCCGACCCCAAGCAGCTCGCTGCTAAGAAAGAGGCTTACCACCGTCACATGGCGTTCTACAACTGCACCCCGCAGACGAGCGCTTTCATCTTGGGCCTCTCCGCCTCCATGGAGGAAGAGTACGCCAAGGATCCCGAGAACTTCGATCCCGATTCGATCAACGCGGTCAAGACCTCCCTCATGGGTCCGCTTTCCGGCATCGGTGACTCCTTCTTCCAGGGCACCATCCGCGTTATCGCCTTTGGCCTGGGCGTTCAGCTGGCTCAGCAGGGCTCCATCATGGGCCCGATCCTGGCTATGCTCATCTCCATCGTCCCCTCTGTGCTGATCACTTGGTTCGCAGCCAAGATGGGCTATCAGGGCGGCCACGAGTACCTGAGCAAGCTTCAGGGCGGCGACCTCATGGAGAAGCTCATGTATGTCTGCGGCATCGTGGGTCTTATGTCCGTGGGCGGCATGATCGCCACGCTGATCGGCGCCACCACCCCGCTGCAGTTCGCTGAGGGTACCGTCGTTATCCAGGACATCCTGGACGGCATGATGCCCCAGATGATCTCCCTCGGCCTCACCGGCCTTATGTACTGGCTCATCAAGAAGAACGTCAACACCGGTTGGCTTCTCGTGATCGCCATCGTGGGCGGCATCGCCCTCTCCGCGGCCGGCATCCTGGCCTAGTCGCGACCAAGCGCCTAATCGCTTTCCCCCGGGGGCCTGCCTGGCATCCCATACCCCAGGCAGGCTTCCATCCCTAAATGTGTCAAAGGGACAGTTCCTTTGACACTTCCTCAACGGGCCGGCGACTCGGTCCAAATCACGGTAACCCTGCGAGCGCCCGGCAATGTGGCGCCGCAAAAATCGAAAGGAATGTGTCAGATGTACGAGATCGACCTTAACCTCCCTAAGCAGATCGTCGCTGACGTCCTGTCCAACCACGAGATCCACAGCGTCGCCTTCGTCGGCTGCGGTGCTTCCATGTCCGACCTTTACCCCGCCAAGTACTTCCTGGCCAACAACACGGACAAGCTGAACGTTCAGATCTTCACCGCTAACGAGTTCAACTACGACACGCCTTCCTGGGTCAACGAGCACACCTTCGTGATCACCTGCTCCCTCGGTGGCTCCACGCCCGAGACCGTCGAGGCCAACAAGACCGCCAAGAAGCACAACTGCCCGGTCGTCTCCCTCACCAACAAGGCTGGCTCCGCTCTGACCGTCGACGCTGACTACGTCATCGTTCACGGCTTCCACGCCAACTTCGCTGCCAAGTGCGAGAAGCCCGGCTACGCCATCGCTCTTGCTGTCGAGATCCTTCAGCAGACCGAGGGCTATGACCACTACGAGGACATGATCACCGGCCTCACCAACGTCTTCGAGCTCTGCGAGAACGCTGCTCAGTCCTGCAAGAAGCTCGCCAAGAAGTTCGCCGAGGACTTCAAGGACGACAAGATGATCTACTTCATGGCTTCCGGTGCCTCCGAGAAGATGGCTTATTCTCACGCCGCCTTCCTGTTCACCGAGATGCAGTGGATCGACGCCGCCGCCTACAACACCGGCGAGTACTTCCACGGCCCGTTCGAGGTTTCCACCGAGGGTAAGCCCTACGTCTTCTTCATGTCCGATGGCGCTACCCGTCCGATGGACGCCCGCGCCCTCACCTTCCTTAAGCGCATGGGCGCCAAGGTCGCTCTGATCGACTCCAAGGACTACGGCCTGGCTGACGCTGTGCCCGCGAGCGTCGTCACCTACTTCAACCCGCTGCTGCACCTCGCCGTTATGCGCGAGTACGGCAACCAGATCGCCGAGGCCCGTCAGCACCCGCTGACCATGCGTCGCTACATGTGGAAGCTTTCCTACTAATCACAAGTAAGTAGACCTTACGGGTTGATTGAGAGGGGATGGGGTTTGCGCCCCGTCCCCTTTTTTGCTCTGGGGAGGGCGTGTCTGTCGTGTCGCAAAACCCCAGATAAAACCTACCAAAATAAACCTGTCCCTTTTTGGCAGGTGGGAGGAGATGCGTATGATCAAGGCAGTGCTGTTTGATATGGACGGCGTGCTGGTCGATACCGAGTGGTTCTACAACCGTCGCCGCGTGGCGTTTATGGAGGAGAAGGGCTTCCACTTTGACGAGATCCCCGATCTTTCGGGGTCTAACGAGCCCGCCATTTGGGAGGCGCTGGTGCCCGACGATATTGAGCTGCGCGAGCGTCTGCGCGTGGAGTACAAGCAGGTCTATAGCCCGGACCACCCCGTTCCGTATGCCGAGCTGCTCAACGAGCAGACGGAGCCGGTGATGCGCAAGCTGCACAAGCGCGGCGTGAAGTGTGCCATCGCGAGCTCGTCCTATCGTGAGCTGATTGACGAGCTGGTGGATATTGCCGGCATCGCCGACGTGCTGGACTACACCATCAGCGGTCACGAGTGCAGTGCGTTTAAGCCCGACCCCGAGATTTACCTGCGTGCCATGGAGGCGCTGGGTGTGGAGCCGGCCGAGTGCCTGGTTATCGAGGATTCGCCTTTGGGCATCGAGGCCGGCAAGCGCTCCGGCGCCCGCGTCCTGGCGCTGCGTCCGCACGAGGGTGTCAACCTCGATCAATCGCGAGCCGATGCCGTTATTGATAATCTGACCGACATTTTGGCCGCTTTGTAGTGTCAATCCGCCGCGAGAAGCACGGGTTCAAACGTTTTTTGCGGTGGACTGGCTCAATTTGGTTTCGATTTTGATCCGTTTGGCTTCGATTCGGACTAAGTGAGTAGACTTTTTGGCGCAGGCCGAGCACAATGCATATCTTCCTTTGTAAAACCGCAGGTCACAGGGGTGGCGGTTTTGGGTGTGCTCTGCAGGTCGCGTAAAGTCTACTCACTTGTAATTTGGGCCTTTGGTCGTGGGGCTGCTGGTCCCGCTTTGGTTGTCGGGAGAGGGTGAATTGAAGCGCCCCCGCACGCCCCATGCTACAATCGCGGACATATCCCACAACTACATCTGCCTTCGAAAGGAGCCTGCGTGGCGAATGCCATCGATCAGCTCACGGACCGAGTGCTCGTGCTCGGCCGCCTCACCATCGTCCGCCGCGCCATTACTGCTGTGGCGGTCACCATTTCCGCCGTTCTCCAGACATTTCTGATCCAGGCGTTCATTCAGCCCGCCGACCTGCTTCCGAGCGGTCTTACCGGCGTCGCGGTCCTGCTCGATCGCGTTACCTCGCTGGGTGGCGTTCATATCGACATCTCGCTCGGCATGCTCGCGCTCAACATCCCCGTGGCGCTCCTATGTTGGAGCGGCATTAGCAAGCGCTTCGTCATCTTCTCGATGATGCAGGTCGTGCTCTCGTCGCTGTTCCTTAACGTCTTTCACTTCGCTCCATTTTTGGGCGACAAGATCATGCTCATCATTTTTGGCGGCGTGGTCTCGGGTCTGGGCGCTGCCATCGCGCTTAAATCCGGCGCATCCACCGGCGGCACCGACTTTATCGCGCTGTGGGTTTCCAACCACACGGGCAAGACCATCTGGGGCGTCATCTTTGGTTTCAACTGCTTTATCCTGGCGATCTTTGGCTTTATGTTTGGCTGGGACAAGGCGGCGTATTCCATTGTGTTCCAGTTTATTTCGACCAAGACCATCGACAGTTTCTATCGTCGCTACGATCGCGTGACGCTGCAGATCACGACGCGCAAGGCAGACGAGGTCATGACTGCCTACGTAAACCATTTTCAGCACGGCATTAGCTGCGCCGAGGTCGTCGGCGGATATAGCCGCGAAAAGATGTACCTGCTGAACACCGTTGTCTCGACCTACGAGAGTCAGGACATTATCAAGCTGGTGTGCGACGTTGATCCCGGCGCCGTGATCAACGTGTTCCACACGCTCAACTTTGTGGGCGGCTGGTGGGGTGGTCATGTCGACGAGCCCATGCCCACGGCCGTTCCCGATCCCGACAAGCCCGCACGCATGGCCAGCAGGCAGGCGCGCCTCAGCGAACAGGACAGCCTGCAGCAGGACGACGGCAAGTAGGGTATTGGCATTTTGCCGGTCCTGCGCAACCCATCCGAACGAGCCCCTCGAAAGCCCCGTTGCTTTCGAGGGGCTCTCGTTTGCCCAGATAAAACCTACCAAAATGAAGCTGTCGCTTTTTGGTAGGGAGGGTGTATCGTTTTATCAATATGAGGTAACATGAAACTAGACGTTATATACGTATTAGTTATTTCGATATTTCGATAAGAGTGATCAGATATGCCCGCGCCCAAAAATGCACCGCTTTACCAGCAGATTTACGACGAAATCAAGGATGCGATCGAGAAAGGTGTTTATGCACCCAAGGAGCGTATTCCGTCCGAGCTTGAACTAGCCGAGCAGTACGAGGTGAGCCGTATTACGGTGCGCCGCGCTGTCGAGGAGCTGTGCTCCGATGGTTACCTGGTTAAGCAGCAGGGCCGCGGCACCTTTGTCTCCACGCCGCACATCAATCGCCAGTTTCACGCCTCGACGCTGCAGACGTTTACCGCGCTGTGTGCCGGCAACGGCATGAAGGCCGGTGCGCACGTGATCGATCGCCAGATCGTTCCGGCGCGCCAAAACGAGATGGAGTTCTTTGGCCTGCAGAAGGATGCGCTGCTGCTGCATATCAAGCGCGTGCGTACGGCCGACGGCGAGCCCATCTTTGAGGAGAACATCTTTGTGCCGTTTGATGCCTACCGCGAGCTGTTGACGGCCGATCTTGAGGACAAGTCGATTTTTGCCGAGGTCGAGCGTGTTGGCGGAATCCCGATTGTCTCGGTTGGCTACCGCACGGTCGAGGCCGTTCGTGCCAATACCGAGCAGGCGGCCGAGCTGGGCATTGCTCCGCACGATCCGCTGCTCAATCTGCGTGCCGGCTTTACCGGTCCCAACGATGAGCCGGTCTTGCTCGGCAAACAGTACTACGTGGGTAGCCGCTACGTCATGGTGATGTAGGGTTGGTTCCGCCGTTCTAACGAACGGCGGATCGGTCGACGCTGCAAGCCCGCCAGAGCGGCAATCTGCCTTTCAACTTCGGCGGCATGACCAGAAGGTCAAT
>CALGZY010000100.1 GCA_937934355.1 uncultured Collinsella sp.
GCAAGTTCGTCCGTCAGTCCGGCGGTCGCGGTCAGTACGGCCACGCCGTCATCAAGCTCGAGAAGATGGAGGAGGGCTTCGGCTACGAGTTCGTCAACGCTATCGTCGGCGGCGTCGTGCCCAAGGAGTACATCCCGTCCATCGACAAGGGCATCCAGGAGGCCCTGAACACCGGTGTTATCGCCGGCTTCCCGGTCCTCGACGTTAAGGTCACCCTGTTCGACGGTTCTTACCACGAGGTCGACTCCTCCGAGGCCGCCTTCAAGATCGCCGGTTCCATGGCTATCAAGGACGCCCTCAAGAAGTCCGACCCGCAGCTGCTCGAGCCGATCATGGCTGTCGAGGTCGAGACCCCCGAGCAGTACATGGGCGACGTTATGGGCAACCTCTCCGGTCGCCGCGGCAAGATCGAGGGCATGGAGGATCGCAAGAACAGTAAGCTCATCCGTGCCAAGGTGCCGCTGGGCGAGATGTTCGGTTACGCTACCGACCTTCGCTCCCAGACCCAGGGCCGTGCATCCTACACGATGCAGTTCGACTCTTATGAGCCTGCGCCCAAGTCCATCGTGGACGAGGTCATGAGCAAGAACGCCTAAGTTCGAGCTCCCTGTTACGTAATCCTGCGAGAACATCTCTCGCACTCTTTGGAGGTTTAAGTTGGCTACCCAGAAGATCCGCATTCGCCTCAAGGGCTATGATCACGAGGTCGTCGATCAGTCCGCGAAGCTCATCGTCGAGACCGCTCAGAAGACCGGCGCTCGCGTTTCCGGTCCTGTCCCCCTGCCCACCGAGCGCAACCTGTACACGGTTATCCGCTCGCCGCACGTGAACAAGGACTCCCGTGAGCAGTTCGAGATGCGCACCCACAAGCGCCTCATCGACATCCTCGACCCCACCTCGGGCACCGTTGATTCGCTCATGCGTCTCGACCTCCCCGCTGGCGTCGACATCGACATCAAGCTCTAAGCGATATCGCTCATAGCTTAAAGGGCCCCGCTGCCGTTACGGTAGCGGGGCCCTTTTGTTTTGAGTTTTGATTTTAGGATAGTGAATTCGTCTGCCGAGCCGACGGCTGCGGCGTCCTATTCGCTCAGGGGGCGCAAGGACGCTTCTTCGAAGTGGAAGACGCACAAGCCGCTCTCGGTCTCAATGCATGCGCGGCCGCAATCGTCGACCGTTCTAAATATGCCTCGTGCCAGCTCGTCTCCAGCGGGGGAGCGGGCGATAACGTGCTTCCCGATCCAATTAAGGTGGGCAATATATTCGTCGTGGACGGGCGCGAGCGGACCGGCATCTTCTTCCTTGGCGTTGAGGCGCTCTGCCCAGGCATCTGCAGCGTCTATAACTGCGTGATAGACCTCATCGAGGAGCATGTCGACGGCAGGTACGCTCTCGTTGAGATCCGAGAGGCCGATTGCCGGCAGGCCGCCATCGGGCACCTCTTGGGGCGCATAGTTCACATTGACGCCAATGCCGCAGACGGCGAAAGGTTTGCCTTCGTTATCGCGTGCGGCCTCGACCAGAATGCCGCCGAGCTTGCGTCCTCGCGCGACAAGGTCGTTGGGCCATTTAAGACGAATCTCGTTTGCAAGACCCTGCTTTTCGAGTGCTTCGAGCACCGCTAGGCCGCTGACGGCGGCAAGACCAGAGAACTTTGCAGGATTAACGCATGGGCGCAGGACAAGCGAAAGCAATAAGTTGCCGACGGTTGAGTCCCACTTGTGCCCGCGCCGGCCGCGCCCTGCTGTTTGAGCCCGGGCGGCAAGTCCTGTGCCGTGCGGCGCTCCCTGTTTTCCAGCTTCGAGCAGGTCATCGTTGGTCGATCCGGTTACGTCGACAATCGTTAATTGGGCATCCATAGCGGCTGCTACCTCCTTATTGAATAAGTGAATGACGCAATGGTGTCGAGAGATAGACACAATGTGAAGCCTTTGTTGCATTTGGACAATTTAATGTTAACACGTCAACAAAGACTGAAATGCGTTATCCTCTCTTGGTCGATGTAAACACGTCAACAACTCAAAGGAGGTTAGTGATGGGTTTCACGATTCTTGGAACAGGCTCGGCGCTTCCTGAACGCAGTGTTTCCAATGACGAGCTGTCTGAGTTCCTCGATACCTCGGATGAGTGGATTTTTACCCGCACGGGTATCAAGAGCCGCCACGTCTGCACCACCGAGTCACTTGACGACCTTGCCGTAGCGGCGAGTGAGCGGGCACTCCAGGTGTCCGGAATCGACGCGAGCCAGCTGGATCTGATCGTCTGCTCGACGACGACGGGTGACCACCTTGTTCCCGCTGAGGCGTGTGCCGTTGCTGAGCGACTAGGCGCGACGTGCCCTGCCTTCGATGTCTCGGCGGCTTGTGCCGGCTTCGTATTTGCGCTCGATGTCGCCGAGGGCTATATCGCCCGCGGTCGCGCCGAGCGCGTGCTTGTCGTTGCTGCCGAGCAGATGACGCGCGCGCTCGACTGGACCGACCGTGCCACCTGCGTGCTCTTTGGCGATGGGGCAGGCGCCGCAGTGATTGAGGCTGGGGGAGACAGTCCCCTTGCCATTGAGCTTTCGACGGCGCCCGACGTCGAGACGTTGCGCGTTCCCGGTCTGGTCGGTACCTCGCCGTTTAAGGCTTCCGAGGATAGCGCGAGCGTGCTGTCCATGAATGGCCGCCGCGTGTTCAAGTTCGGCGTCAACGCCATCTGCGACACGGTCCATAAGCTTGCGATCGATGCGGGCATTTTGGTCGAAGACATCGATCATTTTGTATTCCATCAGGCTAACGAACGAATCCTGAGCCAGGCGGTCAAGCGCCTGGGCGTGCCGGACGAGCGCGTGGTTCGCACGTTGCGCGAGACCGGCAACATTTCGAGCGCATGCATTCCGCTTGCCCTCGACCGGCTGGCAAACGCCGGTGCACTTCACACGGGCGACACGATCGCCTTGGTTGGATTTGGTGCCGGCCTGGATATAGGTGGCTATCTGCTTCGTTGGAAGTAGTCGCACATAGGAAATAAAAACGCCCCTAGGGCACAAACAAAGGAGAACTACCATGGCAGATCAGAAGACCTTCGAGCGCGTTTGCGACGTTATCCGCGAGACCGCTGGCCTTGACGATGTCGAGATGAAACCCGAGTCCACGCTCGAGGAGATCGGCCTCGACAGCCTGGGCACCGTCGAGATCCTCGTCGCCGTTGAGGACGAGTTTGGCATCCAGCTCGATACCGAGGAGAACCCCAAGACGGTCGGCGAGTTCGCCGATACGGTCGAGGCGGCATTGGAGAAGTAGAGATGCTCAAGACTCCTCTCTGTGAGCTGCTCGGCATCGAAAAGCCCGTGTTCCAGGGCGGTATGGCCTGGATTGCCGATGCCTCGCTGGCGTCCGCAGTGTCCGAGGCGGGCGGCTTAGGCATCATCGCGGCCATGAACGCCGACGCCAACTGGCTTGGCGACCAGATTCATAAGCTGCGCGCCAGGACGGATAAGCCCTTTGGCGTCAACGTCATGCTCATGAGCCCGTTTGCCGACGAGGTCGCGCAGGTCGTGATTGACGAGCGAGTGCCGGTCGTCGTGACGGGCGCCGGCAATCCCGCCAAGTACATGAAGGCGTGGAACGAGGCGGGCATCAAGGTCATCCCGGTCGTTGCCTCGGTGGCGCTGGCGCGCCTCGTGGCACGTCGTGGAGCCACGGCGGTTGTTGCCGAGGGTACCGAATCGGGCGGCCATATTGGCGAGACCTCGACGATGGCACTGGTGCCGCAGGTCGTCGATGCGGTTGACATTCCTGTCGTGGCCGCCGGCGGTATTGCCGACGGCCGCGGCGTGGCGGCCGCCTTTATGCTGGGCGCCGCCGGCGTGCAGGTGGGTACGCGCTTTCTGGTCGCAGACGAGTGCACCGTCTCGGAGCAGTACAAAGAGATGGTCCTGAAGGCCAACGACACTTCGACGCGTGCGACCGGTCGCTCGACGGGACATCCGGTGCGCGCCCTCAAGAGCCCCTTCACCAACGCCTATGCCAAGAGCGAGGGTTCCGGCGCGAGTGCCGAGGAGCTCGGTGCTATGGGAACCGGTGCGCTGCGTAAGGCCGCCAAGGACGGCAACTACGAAGAGGGTTCGTTTCTGTGTGGACAGATTGCCGGCATGGTCAACGAGCGCCAGAGCGCACGCGAAATCGTTGACGACCTGGTCGATGGCGCCGAGCACGTCCTGAAGGGTGCGTGCGCATGGGTGGCGTAGCGTTTTTGTTTGCCGGCCAGGGTGCCCAGCACCCCGCGATGGGCGTCGACTTGATCGAGACATCGCCGGCGGCCGCCGAGGTGTTCGTCATTGCCGATGAGGTGCGCCCGGGGACGAGCGAGCAGTGCCGGAGCGCCTCCAAGGAGGAGCTCTCGCAGACCGAGAACACGCAGCCGTGCGTGTTCGTTCACGACCTGGCAGCGGCTGCCGCCCTGCGCGAGCGCGGCGTGGTGCCTGCCGCCTGTGCGGGATTCTCGCTGGGCGAGGTCGCCGCGCTCACCTTTGCGGGGGCGTTCGATACGCGAGCGGGCTTTGAGCTTGTGTGCGAGCGCGCGGCGCTGATGGCCGCGGCTGCTGAGCGCCATCCGGGCGGCATGCGCGCCGTCATCAAGCTCGATGCGGCGCAAGTCGAGAACCTGGCTGCGCAGGCCGGCGAGGACTGCTGGCCGGTCAACTACAACAGCCCGCAGCAGACGGTTGTTGCCGGAGCGCCCGAGGCGCTGCAGGCGCTCGACGTCCTAGTAAAAGAGGCTGGCGGCCGCGCCATGAAGGTCGCGGTGTCGGGTGCATTTCATAGCCCCTATATGGCCGAGGCGACCTGTGGCCTTGCCGCATATATTGAGGCCGGTCACGCGCCGTCCCCGTTGCTCATTCCTGTTTTGGCAAACATGACAGCGGCGGCCTATCCGGCGGACCCGCGGACAGCGTCGGATGTCTTGGCCAACCAGGTGAGCCATGCCGTGCGCTGGGTCGACACCCTGCATGCGCTGCAGGATCAGGGCATCGATACGTTTATTGAGGTCGGCCCTGGCAAAACGCTGTCCGGCCTGGTCAAGCGTACGCTGAGCGACGTTCGCGTGTATTCGTGCGAGACGGCCGAGCAGGTCGCAGCTATTGCCGACGAGCTCGCATAGTCCACAGAGCTGTAACCCGAAAGGAATGACATGGGCAACTTGAACAACGGCACGCTCGAGCGCAACGACTCACGTCGCGTGGCACTGGTCACGGGCGGCTCGCGTGGTATCGGCCGCGCCTGCGCTGTCGGTCTGGCGGAGGACGGCTTTGATATCGCCGTCGTCTATGCCGGCAGCGTCGATGCGGCGCGCGAGACGTGCGAAGCCTGCGAGGCGGCTGGTGCCGCGGCACGCGCATATCAATGCGACGTGGCCGACCCCGCTGCCGTCAACGCGTGCGTGGAAGCGGTCCTCAACGACTTTGGCTCCATTTGGGCGCTCGTCAACAACGCTGGCATCACCCGCGATGGCCTGCTCATGCGCATGGGCGATGACGCCTTCGATCGCGTACTCGATGTCAATCTCAAGGGAACGTTTAACACGACGCGCGCGCTCACCAAGACCTTTATGCGCCAGCGCGGCGGCTGCGTCGTCAACATGAGCTCGGTCGTGGGCCTGATGGGCAATGCCGGGCAAGCTAACTACGCTGCCTCCAAGGCGGGCGTGATCGGCCTGACCAAGGCGGTGGCGCGCGAGCTTGCGCCCCGCGGTGTACGAGTGAACGCGGTCGCCCCCGGGTTTGTCGAGACAGATATGACGGCAAAGCTCCCGGAGAAGGTGCGTACGGTAACCGAGGAGCAGATTCCCCTTAAGCGTATGGCGCAGCCCGAAGAGGTGGCCGGTGTGGTGCGATTTTTAGTGAGCGATGCGGCTGCCTACATTACGGGCGAAGTCATACGCGTCGACGGCGGAATGGCGATGTAGAAACCAGGGCCGAAGAACGGCTTGGATGAGGAGACCATGATGGAACAGAGAGTTGCAATCACCGGTATCGGTGCCGTGTCGCCGCTCGGCAACACCGCGCTTGCCACCTGGGCGGCCATGTGCGCCGGCACGTGCGGCATCGGCCCGATCACGCACTTCGATACCGATGCGTTTGCCGTCAAGGTGGCAGCCGAGGTCAAGGGCTTTGACGGCAACGAGTACTTTGGCAAGCGTGACGCCAAGCATCTCGACCCCTGCGTTCAGTTTGCGATGGCGGCTTCGGACGAAGCCATGCACGATGCGGGCTTTGATGTCGAAGGCGCCATCGATCGCGAGCGCCTGGGCGTCTACGTGGGCTCGGGCGTGGGCGGCATGACGACGCTCGTCGACAACGTCCATACGATTGCCGAACGCGGGCCCCGCCGCGCATCGCCCTATATGATCGCGATGATGATCCCCAACATGGCATCGGGCAATATCGCAATCCGCCACAAGGCAAAGGGCCCGACCCTGCCCGTGGTGACCGCGTGCGCAACCTCGGCCCATGCGGTGGGCGAGGCGTTCCGCGCCATCAAGCACGGCTATGCCGACGCGATCCTCGCGGGCGGCGCCGAGGCCGCAATTATCCCCGATGCCGTTGCGGGCTTTACGTCCTGCCGCGCATTGACCACCAACCCCGATCCCGCGACGGCCTGCCGTCCGTTCGATGCAGACCGCGACGGCTTTGTGATGGGCGAGGGCGCCTGCGTGCTCGTGCTCGAGAGCATGGAGCATGCGCAGGCGCGCGGTGCGCACATTTATGCCGAGGTCGTGGGCTACGGCAACACCGATGATGCCTATCACATCACGAGCCCTGATCCCGAGGCTGCCGGCATTGCCCGCGCGATATCGCTGGCGGTGACCGAGGGCGACGTCAAGCCTTCCGAGGGTCTCTACATCAATGCCCACGGCACATCGACCAAGCTCAACGATTCGTCCGAGACGGCGGGCATTAAGCGTGCGCTCGGCGAGGACGCGGCGCGCGCCGCGCACGTCTCGTCGACCAAGTCGATGACCGGCCATATGATCGGCGCCACGGGTGCCATCGAGGTCATGGCCTGCGCCATGGCGCTCGAGCAGGGCGTGGTGCCCCCGACCGTTAACTACCACACACCCGATCCCGCCTGCGATCTTGACTACACGCCCAATCGTGCGGTTCGCGCCGACCTTACCTGGGCGCTTTCGACCAACCTGGGCTTTGGCGGGCACAACGCCGCCATCGCGCTGCGTAGATATACGAGGAGCTAGAGCATGGATTCCAAAAGACTTGCCGAGATAGCCGATGTTATGGAGGACCGCGGCCTCACGCGCGTACGCGTTGAGGAGCCCGATGGCACCGCGGTCGAACTCGAGCGCGCGAGCGCCGCGCAGCCGGTTGCCGTGCCCATGCCTATGCCGGGTGCCGTGACTGCTCCGGCGATGGCTCCTGTCGCCATGCCTGCCGCCGCACCGGAGCCCGCCGCGCAGGCGCCTGCCGCCGCACCGGAGCCCAAGGGCACCGAGGTGACCGCTCCCATGGTCGGCGTTTTCTATGCTGCCCCGGCGCCGGGCGACGAGCCGTTTGTGCACGTGGGCTCCAAGGTCAAGGCCGGCGAGACCCTCTGCATCATCGAGGCCATGAAGGTTCTCAACGAGGTGACGGCAGAGGCGGATGGCGAGGTGCTCGAGATCTGCGTGGCCGACGGCGACCTCGTGGAGTTTGGCAGCTGCCTCATGAGGATCGGATAGGTGATATCCATGAACAAAGAAGAGCTCAAGAAGCTGTTGCCGCATCGCGAGCCGATGCTTTTGCTCGACGAGGCCGAGCTGGTGGGCGACGAGGCCCACGGCAAGATCACGATCACGGGCGACGAGTACTTTTTGCAGGGGCATTTTCCGGGAAACCCGGTGGTCCCCGGCGTGATTCAGTGCGAGATGCTCGCCCAAAACTGCTGCGTGCTGCTGATGGGCGATGAGGAAGCGCGCGGCGCGACGCCGTTCTACACGAGTCTGGACAAGGTGCGCTTTAAGCGTCCGGTGCGCCCGGGCGACACGGTTGATCTGGTGTGCACCATCACGCGTGCGCGCGGGCCGTTCCGCTTTGCGACGGGTACTGCGAGCGTCAACGGTGAGGTTTGCTGCCGCGCCGATATGTCTTTTGCACTCATGCACGAAAGTTAAGGAAGGCTTCATGTTCGACAAAGTGCTCATCGCCAACCGCGGCGAAGTCGCGGTCCGTGTTATCCGCGCGTGCCGCGATATGGGCATCAAGACCGTCGCCGTTTATTCCACGGCCGATGCGGACGCGCTGCACGTGCAGCTTGCCGACGAGGCGTATTGCATCGGCGGTCCGCGTCTTGCCGAGAGCTACCTCAACGACGATGCTGTGCTCACCTGTGCCGTAAAGTCGGGAGCTAAGGCAATTCATCCCGGCTATGGCTTTTTCTCCGAGAAGGCGAGCTTCGTGCGCGACTGCGACAAGTATGGCCTGGCGTTTGTTGGTCCTTCGGCCAAGGTGATCGACAGCATGGGCGACAAGGACGCCGCACGTCGAACGGCTGCCGCGGCGGGCGTGCCCATCGTGCCGGGCTGCGATTTGCTCAAAAGTCCCGAGGAGGCAACGGCCGAGGCTGAGCGCATTGGCTGCCCCGTGCTTATTAAGGCGCGTGCGGGCGGCGGCGGTCGCGGTATTCGTAAGGTCGAGCGCGCGGAAGATGCGGCAAAGGCCTTTATTGAAGCACGCGCCGAGGGCGAGGCCGTTTTTGGCGACGGCGAGTGCTACATGGAGAAGTTCGTCGCGCCGGCGCATCACGTTGAGGTACAGATTATGGCCGATAAGCAGGGCCATGTGTTTTCGCTCGGCGAGCGCGAGTGCTCGGTGCAGCGGCGCAACCAAAAGCTAATCGAGGAGAGCCCCGCGCCGTGCCTCGACGGACACGACGACATTCGTGCTCGCATGCACAAGGCGGCACGCGACCTGGCTCGTGCCGTCGGCTACGAAGGAGCCGGTACCATCGAGTTCCTGTATTCGGACGACGGCAATTTCTACTTTATGGAAATGAACACGCGCTTGCAGGTGGAGCATCCGGTTACGGAGTTTGTGACCGATACCGACTTGGTCAAGTGGCAGCTGCGCGTGGCAGCCGGCCAGCCTCTGCCCTTTGAGCAGGAGGACATGCCGGTCCGCAACCACGCCATGGAGTGCCGCATCAATGCCGAGACGCCGGACTTTCTGCCGTCATGCGGAACGGTCACCGCGTTGCGTGTGCCGGGTGGTCCGCGCGTGCGCTGGGATTCCGCCATGTTTACCGGTGCTAAAGTTCCGCCGTACTACGACTCCATGCTTGGCAAGCTCATCGTGTGTGCGCCCACGCGTGACGGCGCCATTCGCAAGATGCGCTCGGCCCTGGGCGAGCTCGTGATTGAGGGCGTGAGCGAAAACAGCGAACTGCAGCTCGACGTGCTGGCAAACGATGAGTTCTTGTCGGGCATGTACCACACCGATCTGATGGGGCATCTCTATGCTGATGAATAGAAAAGCGAAGACGGTCAACGTCCTCGAGGGACCGATGACCGAGTCGTGCGCCGAGTTTCCCGCGCGCCACGTGTTTATCAAGTGCCCGGAGTGCCGCCGCGTGATCGATGAGGCACGCCTGCACGACAACCTCGAGGTCTGCCCTCGTTGCGGCAAGCACTTTTGCGTGAGCGGTCGCGCGCGCATGCGCATGACGGTCGACGAGGGCACGTTTGAGGAATGGGATGCCAATCTGGCGTCGGAGGACTTCCTCTCGTTTCCCGGCTATACCGACAAGCTCAAGAGCGTGAGCGAGCGTTCGGGCGAGCGCGATGCCGTTGTGTGCGGCAAGGGCAAAATCTGCGGTTGCGATACGGCGCTCTTCTTTATGGACGCCAACTTTATGATGGGCTCGATGGGTTCCGTGGTGGGCGAGAAGATCTGTCGCACATTTGAGCATGCGACCGAGCTGGGATTGCCAGTTGTCGGCTTTACCGTTTCGGGCGGTGCACGCATGCAAGAGGGCGTGACATCGCTTATGCAGATGGCCAAGATTTCTGCGGCGGTTAGGCGCCACAGTGAGGCGGGCGGCCTGTATATCACGGTGCTCACCGACCCCACGACCGGCGGCGTAACCGCGAGCTTTGCCATGGAGGGCGATATTATCCTGGCCGAGCCCGATGCCCTGACGGCATTTGCCGGCCCGCGCGTGATCGAGCAGAACATGCACAAGCGCCTGCCCAAGGGATTCCAGCGCTCCGAGTTTTTGCTGGAGCACGGCTTTTGCGATGCCGTCGTTCCGCGTGGCGAGATTGCGCTCACGGTGGGCGAGCTGCTGGCGCTGCACGAAGGGCACGTGCCCGGCCTGGGGGCACCGCACGAGATTGTGCATACGGGTCGCCACGGCAAAAAGTTGGGACACTTGTTCAAGCGCTCGGGCGCACCAAAAACCGCGCTCGAGATTGTCAAACAGACCCGCTCGGCAGATCGCGCCACGGCAGGCGAGATGATCTCGCTGGGCCTGGATGGATTTGTGGAGCTGCACGGCGACCGCTACTTTGGCGACGACGCCGCTGTGGTGGCTGGCATTGGCTGGAAAGACGGGCGCCCCGTAACGGTCATCGCCATCGAGCGCGGCACCACGACCAAAGAGCGCATGCGTCGCAACTTTGGCATGGCACATCCCGAGGGCTACCGCAAAGCGCGTCGCCTTATGCGCCAGGCCGAAAAGTTTGGTCGACCGGTTCTGTGCCTGGTCGATACTTCGGGCGCGTTTTGCGGCATCGGTGCCGAGGAGCGCGGCCAGGGCGAGGCGATTGCTCAGAATCTCATGGAGATGAGCGGCCTTAAGACACCGATTGTCTCGGTGGTGACAGGCGAGGGCGGCTCTGGTGGCGCGCTGGCGCTGTCCGTGGCCGACCGCATCCTGATGCTCTCGAGCTCGGCCTATTCAGTCGTGAGCCCCGAGGCCTGTGCGTCGATCCTGTGGAAGGATACCGAGCGTGCGGATGAGGCCGCCGAGGCGCTTAAGCTCACGGCCCCCGATCTGCTGGCGCTCGGCATCATCGACGGCATTGTTGACGATAAGGGCCTGTCGCATGAGGAGATCGCCGGTGCCGTCATGTCCTCGGCATTTGATGCCTTCGATACGCTTGGGCGGCTCGACGACGCGACCCTCACAAACCTCCGCTACCAAAAGTACCGCGCAATCGGTCAGTACCGCACGATGTGACAAAGGGACGGCCCGTATGTCACATTGGGAAAGGCGTTCCATGTCACAAGTTTCTAGAACCTCGTTTACAACGACGGTTTCATCAAACGCCATGGCCGTGGTGGACTATCTGTCCAAAAGCATGATGTCGGCGCTGCCCTTTATTGTCTGCGCGGCGTTGTTCCGCACCGTCGCCGTCATTATGGGCGAAGGCATGCTGGGCCTGTGGTCTGCCGATTCCGAAATCTATCGCCTGTTCTACAGTTGGCTCTATAACGCCGGCTACTACTTTTTGCCCATTTATCTTGGTTGGGCGGCCGCCCGCCAGCTCGGTTGCTCGGAGCAGCTGGGCATGATGCTGGGCGGCGTATTGATTGCGCCCGATCTGCTTAAGCTTGTCGATGCCGCATCGACGACGGGGGCATCGATGACTTCCGTGTATGGTCTGCTTCCTGCGCCGGTCAACGATTACACGACGACTGTTATTCCGGTTCTCATCTCGGTGCCCGTGCTATGGCGAGTGGAGTGTTTCTTTAAGCGCGTTATCCCTAAGGCCGTGGCGTTTTCGTTCGTTCCGTTTGCGACCATGCTTGTCATGGTTCCGGTTTCGCTGTGTATTACGTCGCCGGCGGGCAGCTATCTGGGCATGCTGTTGGGCCAGCTTATGTTTATGCTTGGCAATTCCGGTGGCATCGTGTCGCTGCTCACGCTCATGGGGCTTGCTGCGGGCTGGGAGTTCCTAAAGATCGCCGGCGTCAGCAACGTTGTTCTATCGCTCGCCTATGCGCAGTTTATGAGTGTGGGAACGGATTCGTGCATCCTGATCGCCGCGACGATGGCAACGTTCGCCGTTTGGGGCATGCCCTTTGGCGCGTCGCTTCGCGTTGCGGATAAGGACGAGAAGGCGCTCATGCTGGGCTATTCGATCTCGGGCGTGCTTGGCGGTGTAAGCGAGCCGGCGCTGTACGGCTGCGGCTTTAAATATGGCAGGTGCCTGACGTGCATGGCCATTGGCGGCGCCGTCGGAGGCCTTGTTGCGGCCGTGGGCCACGTTACGGCCTATACCATCGGCATGACGAATGTCCTCATGGTCATTGGCTTTGCCACGGGCGGCATCTCGAACCTGCTGTGGTGCTGCGCTGCCGGCGGTGTGGCATTTGCGGTGTCTGCGGCGCTGAGCTACTGCTTTGGCGTGGTACCGACGAAGGGGCAGGTGGCAGAAGACGAAGCCGATTCGCCCGAAACAGTGGCGAGCGCTGCTGAAGCAAGCGCATAAACCTGTGTGACAAAAGGACGATTCCTTTGTCATATTCCAAGGCCGTGGCCCGTGTGGGTTGCGGCCTTTTTGTATCTGAAGGACAAAGTGGCTACACTACAATCCGTTTGAGCAATAGATATATAGGCAGTACCGTGGGGGCGGATGTAGATGGTCGAGTGGATTGTTAAGCGCGCGCAGGGCGACCGTGCGCGCGTGGGCACGTTGACGGGCGTGGTGTGTATTCTCGCCAATGTGGCACTATGCGCTGCGAAGGGCGCAATTGGCGTGCTGTCGGGATCGGTTTCGATCGTGGCGGATGCCATGAACAACCTGTCCGATGCCAGCTCAAACATTGTGAGCGTGCTGGGCTTTAAACTTGCGAGCAAGCCGGCCGACCCCGAGCATCCTTACGGCCACGGTCGCTATGAGTATCTCTCGGGATTGGTCGTGGCGGCGCTCGTGCTGCTGATTGGCGTTGAGCTTATCAAATCCTCGTTTGAGCGCATCATCCACCCCGAACCTGTCGAGTTCTCGCTTGCCCTGGTGGCAGTCCTGGCGCTTTCGATGGTCGTAAAGCTCTGGATGGCGGCCCTCAACAAAAAGCTCGGTGACCGCATTGAGTCCGAGACGCTGCATGCGACCGCGCAGGATTCCAAGAACGATGTCCTTGCCACAGGCGCCGTGCTGGCGTGCGCGATTGTTTCCCAGGTGACGCATATCAATCTTGATGCATGGGTCGGCCTTGCCGTTGGCGCCTATATTGGCTGGAGCGGTTTTGAACTCATCCAGGATACGGTGAGCCCGCTTTTGGGCCAGTCGCCCGATCCTAAGCTGGTCAAGCACATTCGAGACAAGATCATGAGCTATCCCGGCGTTTTGGGCGTTCACGATTTGATGGTTCACGACTACGGCCCGGGCAGGAAGTTTGCAAGTGCGCACGCCGAGATGGCGGCCGAGGCCAGCCCGCTGGAAAGCCACGACACGCTCGATAACATCGAGCAGTCGTTTAGGGACGAAGACGGCATGATCGTCACGCTTCACTACGATCCCATCGTGACCGATGACCCCAAGGTGGCGAGCATGCGCTTGCGCATTCACGCCATGGCTCAGGAGATCGATAACCGCCTCTCGATTCATGACCTACGCTGTGTGCCGGGTCCTACGCACACCAACGTGATCTTTGACTGCGTGCGTCCCTCGGATCTGCAGATGAGTGCCGAAGACTTAAAGCACGCGCTGGCACAACGGGTCGAATCGGAATATCCCAAGTCGATTGCCAAGATTACGATCGACGAAGACTACGTAGGGCATACCCACGAGTAAGGCTGTGCCGGCAAAGCAGGTTATGCAGAAGGGGAGAGCATGAAGAAGCTGTATCTACTCCGCCACGGTCAGACGGAGTTCAACGTCAAAAAACTGGTCCAGGGCCGCTGCGATTCGCCGCTGACCGACCTGGGCCGCAAACAAGCGGGAATGGCAGCCGCATGGCTCAAGGGCCACGACGTTGTCCCCGACAAAGTGGCCTCTTCGCCCTTAGGCCGAGCCATGGACACTGCTCAGCTCGTCGCTACCGAACTCCTCGGCCCGGACGCAGCAGTCGAGCCCTGCGAAGGCATCATCGAGCGCTGCTACGGCACCTTCGAAGAGGGCCCACACGACGCGCTACCCACCGACGTCTGGGATCCGGGCGAGGATCTGGTCCCCTTCGGAGGAGAAGGAAGCCGCGCACTGCAAGAACGCATGGTAGGCGCCCTCACCAATCTCATGGGCTCCGAGGGCATCGAAACCCTCCTAGCAGTAAGCCACGGCAGCGCCAGCCGCCAATTTATCAAGGCTGCAGCCCCAGAGGGCTTCGAGCTCCCAACAAAACTCCCCAACTGCGCCATCATGATCTTCAATTTCGATGAGGCAAAGCCACAAGCAGAAGGCGAACCGTCCCAATGCAAGTTCACCCTCCAGCAAATAGTGGACCCCCAACAAAGTCATTAGTCTGAGCGAGCAGAGTTAAGCAGACATCAACGTGTCGTCTCCCGAGCTTGGCAGAGGGGCGGCGAAATATATTAAGTTTGTCGCGAGTTCCGCACGCAAAGGAAAGCACTTAATGTGCTTTCCGTCTTGCGCAGGACTGTAGAGCAGCAAACTTAATATATTTCGCCGCCCCTCTGCCAAGCCCAGGCGACTCCACGCGCTTTACCTGCGTAAACAATGTGAGTGAAATATGAATCTCGATGGATACGCCCGCAGCCGTGTATACTAAACAGCTGTGTGTAACCAGGGGAGTATTCTGGCTGGACAAAATGCCTGCTTAATAGGGTTGTCAGGTAGTCCGGGCGAAATACAAGGCTGGGGAGCACGTCGTGTAAGTAGTGGTCCTCTAGGGGCGTACGCTCGGTGGTGTACGCATTGTCCCAAGATCACGCGAGAGTTGGGATCATATCTTGATCAGCATGATTCTCGGCCGCAAGATTGGCATGACCCAGGTTTGGGACGAGGACGACAACGTCGTTCCCGTCACGGTCATCCAGGCTGGCCCCTGCGCTGTCTCGCAGGTTAAAACTCAGGCAACCGACGGCTATGACGCCGTCCAGATCGGTTTCGGCGACATCAAGGCCAAGAACGTGAACAAGCCCATGGCTGGTCACTTCGCCAAGGCTGGCGTCGAGCCTGTCCGCTTCCTTCGTGAGGTCCGCGTCGAGAACGGCGAGGAGCACAAGGTCGGCGAGGTCGTCACCGTCGCTGATTTCGCTGATGTCGAGAAGGTCGACGTCATCGGTACCTCCAAGGGTAAGGGCTTCCAGGGTCGCATCAAGCGCTGGGGTCAGCGCCGCGGTCCTATGACGCATGGTTCTCACTTCCAGCGTCACCCCGGTTCTATCGGTCAGTGCGCCTATCCTGCGCGCGTCCTCAAGGGCGTCAAGATGGCCGGTCACATGGGTAACGAGCGCGTTACCGTCAAGAACCTTTCCGTTGTCCGCATCGATGCCGAGCAGAACCTCATCTTGGTCAAGGGCGCTGTCCCGGGTGCCAAGAATGGTCTCGTCGCCATCCGTATGGCCTAAGGGCCCAGCCCATTTAGCCCAGCGTCATACCAAGGAGAACACTTAAATGGCAAAGTTTGAAGTAAAGAACAGCGAGGGCAAGAAGGTCGCCGAGGCCGAGCTCGCCGCTGAGGTGTACGGCATCGAGCCGAACATCCACGTTATGCACCACATCGTCAAGTGCCAGATGGCCTCTTGGCGTCAGGGCACCCAGTCTGCTAAGGGTCGCTCTGAGGTTTCCGGTGGCGGCAAGAAGCCTTGGCGTCAGAAGGGCACCGGCCGTGCCCGCCAGGGTTCCATCCGTGCTGCCCAGTGGCGTCACGGTGGCGTTGTCTTCGCCCCCAAGCCCCGTTCCTACGCTAAGCGTATGAACAACAAGGAGGTCAAGCTGGCTATGCGCTCCGCGCTGTCCGCCAAGCTGGCCGATGGCGAGCTTGTGCTCGTCGACGACTACGGCTTCGAGAAGCCTTCCACAAAGGCTGCCGTCGCCATGCTCAAGGCTCTCGGTCTTGAGGGCAAGCGTCTGACCATCATCGTTCGCGATGAGGACGTCAACGCCTACCTGTCGTTCCGCAACATTCCCAAGACGTTCATCATCACCGCCGACGAGGCCAACACCTACGATCTCGTCAACAACAACGCTGTGCTGATGCCCGCCGACATCGCCGCTCACTTCGGGGAGGTGCTTGCATAAATGACCGCCCACGAGATCATCATCCGTCCGATCGTGTCCGAGCGTTCCTTCTCCGGCATGGAGCTGAACAAGTACACGTTCGAGGTCGCCAAGGATGCTAACAAGTATCAGATCAAGGACGCTGTCGAGGAGATCTTCGGCGTCAAGGTCGTTCGCGTGAACACCCTGACGGTCAAGCCCAAGACCAAGCGCGTGCGCTATGTCGCCGGCAAGACCCGTTCTTGGAAGAAGGCCATCGTCACGCTGGCCGAGGGCGACACCATCGAGGTCTTTGGCAACCAGGCCTAAGACTCGCTGCTGTTGAGTGAGCTCATGCCTCCCAACTAGGGGAGGCGAGAGCTCAAGGTTTTGGGCGTTTAAAATGGACACGCCCGGAACCGTGTATACGTCCGGTGTCATCGCACCCGAGGCAGAACCTCGAATCCCTGTCTGCGATGGCTAACGGATTCCTATTGAAAGGGATTGTAATGGCTGTAAAGCACCTTAAGCCGACCTCCGCTGGTAGGCGTTGGCAGACGATCTCCGACTTCTCCGAGATCACCTGCACCAAGCCCGAGAAGTCTCTTCTCGAGCCCCTGCCCAAGAAGGCCGGTCGTAACAACAACGGCCGCATCACCACCCGCCACCAGGGCGGCGGCGTGAAGCGTCGTTACCGCGTGATCGACTTCAAGCGCAACAAGGACGGCGTGCCCGCCAAGGTTGCCACGATCGAGTACGATCCGAACCGTTCCGCTCGCATCGCTCTGCTGCACTATGCTGACGGTGAGAAGCGCTACATCCTGGCCCCCAAGGGTCTCGAGGTCGGTCAGACCATCATGTCCGGTTCTGACGCCGACATCAAGCCGGGCAACGCTCTGCCCCTCGCCGACATCCCCGTCGGTACGCTCATCCACGCCGTCGAGTTCCAGCCGGGCAAGGGCGCTGCTATCGCCCGTTCCGCCGGTAACTCCTGCCAGCTGATGGGTAAGGAGGGCAAGTACGCTATCGTACGTATGCCTTCCTCCGAGATGCGCCGCATCCTCGTTACCTGCCGCGCCACCGTCGGTGAGGTCGGCAACGCCGATCACTCCAACATCGTCATCGGCAAGGCCGGCCGTAAGCGTCACATGAACGTGCGCCCGACCGTCCGCGGTACCGTCATGAACCCTGTCGACCACCCGCACGGCGGTGGCGAGGGCAAGAACCACACCTCTGGTCGTCCCTCTGTTACCCCCTGGGGTAAGCCGACGAAGGGCCTTCGTACGCGCAAGAAGAAGAAGGTCTCGAACCAGCACATCATTCGTCGCCGTAAGAAGTAATTTCGGATACCGAGTTTTAGGAGAAAGCACTTATGAGCAGAAGTCTCAAAAAGGGCCCGTTCGTGGAGACTCGCCTTCTCTCGCGTATCACCGCGATGAACGAGGCTGGCAAGAAGGACGTCGTGAAGACCTGGTCCCGCGCGTCCACCATCTTCCCCGAGATGGTTGGTCACACCATCGCCGTCCACGACGGCCGCAAGCATGTGCCCGTGTATGTTACCGAGTCCATGGTTGGTCACAAGCTCGGCGAGTTCGCGCCGACTCGTACGTTCCGTGGCCACAAGGCCAAATAGGGGGTTAACCGTAAATGGCAACTAAGTCTATTGAAACTGAGGCCACCGAGGTTCGCGCCGTCGCTAAGTACGTGCGTGTTTCCCCCAGCAAGGCCCGCCTGGTGGTCGATCTGATCCGCCGCAAGCCTGTCGCTCAGGCCTTCGACATCCTCCACTTCTGCGACCGCGCCGTCGCCGTGGATGTCGAGAAGGTTCTCCGTTCCGCCGTTGCGAACGCCGAGAACAACAACGGTCTGCGTGCCGACAACCTGGTTGTCGCCGCTGCCTATGTTGACGAGGGTCCGACGCTTAAGCGCATCCGTCCCCGCGCCAAGGGTTCCGCTTCTCGCATTCTGAAGCGTACTTCCCACATCACCGTCGTCGTTGCTCCTCGAAAGGAGGCGTAAAGCTGTATGGGTCAGAAAGTCTACCCCACCGGCTTCCGTCTTGGCATCACCGAGAACTGGCGCTCGCGCTGGTTCGCAGAGAAGGATTACGCTAAGACCCTCGGTAACGATCTCGAGATCCGCAAGTACCTCGAGAAGCGTCTTTCCCGCGCAGCTGTCTCCCGCGTCGAGATCGAGCGCGCTGGCGACAAGGTGAAGGTCATCATCCTCACTGCTCGCCCCGGCGTTGTCATCGGTAAGAAGGGTGCCGAGATCGATACCCTCCGCACCGAGCTCGAGAAGGTCGCTGGCGTCTCCAAGGGCCAGCTCTCCGTCGACGTTGTCGAGATCAAGCGCCCCGAGCTCGACGCCAACCTCGTTGCTCAGTCTATCGCCGAGCAGCTCGAGGGCCGCGTTGCCTTCCGTCGCGCTATGCGCAAGGCTGTCCAGTCCGCCCGCAAGGCCGGCGCTAAGGGCATCCGTATCCAGTGCTCCGGTCGTCTCGGCGGTGCCGAGATGGGCCGTCGTGAGTGGTACCGTGAGGGTCGCGTGCCTCTGCACACCCTCCGTGCCAAGATCGACTACGGCACGGCTGTCGCCAGCACCACCATGGGCGCTTGCGGCGTGAAGGTCTGGATCTACCTGGGCGAGAAGCTCCCGGGCCAGCCTGTTCCCAACCCTGCACTCGAGGGCTCTTCCCGTCCTCGTCGTCGTAACTCCGAGAGGAGGGGTCAGTAGTGCTTGCCCCTAAGCGTATTCTTCACCGCAAGGTGCAGCGTGGTTCCATGAAGGGCCAGGCCAAGGGTAATACCGAGCTGCATTTCGGTGAGTTTGGTATCCAGGCTCTCGAGGCCCATTGGATCACCAACCGTCAGATCGAGGCCGCTCGTATTGCCATGACCCGCTACATGAAGCGTGGCGGTCGTGTCTACATCACGATCTTCCCCGATAAGCCCATCACCAAGAAGCCCGCCGAGACTCGCATGGGTTCTGGTAAGGGCAACCCCGAGGAGTGGGTGGCCGTCGTCAAGCCCGGCCGCATCATGTTCGAGGTCAAGGGTGTTCCCGAGGAGGTCGCTCGCGAGGCTCTGCGTCTTGCGCAGCACAAGCTCCCCATCAAGACCAAGATTGTTGCTGCCAAGAACGCTGAGCAGCGCATCGAGAAGGAGATGGCTGAGGAGGCCGCTCTCGAGGCCAAGTGGGCTGCTGAGGACGCCGCCGCCGCCAAGGAGGAGAACTAATGAAGCCCGCAGAGATTCGTGAGCTCTCGGACGCTCAGCTCGTTGAGAAGCTGAAGGAAATGCGCGCCGAGCTCTTTAACCTTCGTTTCCAGATGGCCACCAGCCAGCTGGACAACACCGCTCGCGTCAACACCGTGAAGAAGGACATCGCTCGCGTCCTCACGGAGCAGCGCGCCCGCGAGATCGCAGCGGAGAAGTCCGCTGTCGCCGAGTAGGACCTAAGGAGAGAACATGACTGATTCGCGTAACTCGCGTAAGGTCCGTACGGGTGTCGTTACCTCCGTCTCCGGTGCCAAGACCATCGTTGTCACCATCACCGAGCGCAAGCGTCACCCCAAGTACGGCAAGATGATGACCAGCTCCAAGAAGCTGCACGCTCACGACGAGGAGTGCACGGCTGGCGTGGGCGACACCGTCCGCGTTATGGAGACCCGTCCTATGTCCAAGATGAAGCGTTGGCGCCTCATCGAGGTCGTCGAGCGCGCTAAATAAGCAGTCGCTCTTACGACTTGTACGTTTCCGAAGATGTGCGTATGCCTGGCTTGCATACCACGGGCCGTATAAAGGCTGCGCACCTCTCTTCGGTTCTTAGTTCGGAGGAACATCTACCATGATTCAGATGCAAACCATGCTGAACGTCGCCGACAACTCCGGCGCTCGCAAGATTCGCTGCATCAAGGTGCTTGGCGGTTCCAAGCGTCGTTATGCAGGCATCGGCGATGTGTTCATCGGTGCTGTCCAGGAGGCTACCCCTGGCGCCAACGTCAAGAAGAAGGACGTTGTCCGTTGCGTCGTCGTTCGCACCGTTAAGGAGATCCGCCGCAAGGATGGCTCCTACATTCGCTTTGATGAGAACGCCTGTGTTGTCATCAACAACGATGGTTCGCCCGTCGGCACCCGTATCTTCGGGCCCGTCGCTCGCGAGCTTCGTGACAAGAAGTACATGAAGATCGTCTCGCTCGCTCCCGAGACCCTGTAGTTAGGGGAGATATATGTATATCAAGAAGGGCGATAAGGTCCAGGTTCTCTCTGGTAAGGATCGCGGCAAGCAGGGCGTTATCCTGCGTGCTCTCCCCGCCGAGAACAAGGTCGTTGTCGAGGGCGTTTCGGTCGTCAAGAAGGCCGTCAAGCCCAACGCTGCCAACCAGCAGGGCGGCATCGTTTCGCAGGAGGCTCCCATCGACGCCTCCAACGTCAATCTCGTCTGCCCCGAGTGCGGTAAGGTTACCCGCGTCGGTCACGAGAAGGACGGCAAGAACAAGCTGCGCGTCTGCAAGAAGTGCGGCCACAAGTTCTAAGCTGCCCGCAACATCAAGTTGCTAGCAAAGGCCCGGATGCCACGGCACCCGGGCCTTTTTCTATCCCTACTCATTGGGGACAGACTTAAATGACTAGTCGTTGAGGATGTTCTTAAACGGCTAGTTGATGAGGACAGTCTTGCCACGAAAGCGTCGCACGGGGAACGCCCCCAGGTTCCAGCAGCTTGGGACGTCCCTATGTGCCGGCAGTTTGGGACGGTCCTTTGATGTCTGATGTCCCCAGAGGGTGGAGTAATACGGCCTACTCTGTCTTTTATGGCTATGGTGTTCCGCCCTTTTATGTTTCATGAGGATCGTCGCATGCGCATTTGCGCGCATAGCCTTGCGCGATAATGCGCATAACCGCGCAAACATCTGCCAACTATGGCTAAATAATGACCGATAAGCAAATAAGCACGCAAACACGAGCAGATACGCGCGCAATTGTGCGAGTATAGGGTTGTTAGAAATGAAGGACTTCCGATAACTCAGGAGGCACATCATGGCAGATTCCAAACAGGCTCCGCTCGACGCCGAAGCAGCCGCTAAGGCGGCGTTCGCTTCGGTCCAGGACAGGCCATTCCCCGATGATATCTTTACGGCCCCCGAGCTCCGCTGGGCTGTGATCGGTTGCGGTGTTATCGCCAACCAGATGGCCCAGTCTTTCGCTCTTGCCGGCCGCAAGCTTGCGGGCGTCGCCAACCGTACGCTGTCCAAGGCTCAGGCTTTTGCTGAGCAGTATGGCATCGAGAAGGTCTATGAATCGGTCGAGGACCTCTATGCCGATCCGAACATCGACGCGATCTATATCACCACCCCGCATAACACGCATATCACCTACCTGCGCGCCGCTCTGGCGGCTGGCAAGCACGTGCTCTGCGAGAAGGCCATTACCCTTAACTCAGCCGAGCTCGACGAGGCACGTGCCATTGCCGACGAGCAAAACGTGGTCCTCATGGACGCCACCACGGTGCTTCATATGCCCTTGTATCAAGAGCTGCGCCGTCGCATGGGTGCCGGCGAGTTTGGTCGCATGAACCTCGCCCAGCTCAACTTTGGCAGCTACAAGGAGTACGGCGATTTGACCAATCGTTTCTACAATCGCAACCTTGCTGGCGGTGCCATGCTCGATATTGGCGTGTATGCCCTGTCCGTCATGCGCCTCTTTATGGCAAGCCAGCCCGCCGAGGTCGTTTCGCTGGGCAACACCTGTGAGACCGGCGTCGACGTGGCGGGCGGCATCGTCTGCCGTAATGCCGAGCAGCAGCTGGGTGTTGTGAGCCTTACGCTCCACTCCAAGCAGCCCAAGCGCTCGGTCATCAGCTTTGACAAGTGCTATATCG
>CALGZY010000101.1 GCA_937934355.1 uncultured Collinsella sp.
GCAACATCGTAGGGGATCCAATCGTGGGAGCCATCAGCTCCGCCGAGCAGCGCGCGGCACTCAACAAACTTATCGACCAGGCGATTGCGAATAGCGAGCAGTAGGTTCGAATGTGGCAAAGGGACAGTCCCTTTGCCACATTGTCAATGCCATGTGCGGGATGGTGCGCCACGCGACGTGCCGTCCCGTTCGTTTTTGTGCGGTTCCCAACATTCCTCACTGGCACCGGCAAAACAGTTTCCATTGATACGGCTCCTAGAGACCCAGAAGGGCACACATAACGGCCTTGATGGTGTGCTGACGGTTCCCTGTCTCACGGAAGATGACCAAAGCGTTGGCCTCAAAGCGCTCGTCGGCAATCTCAAAGCCCTCGGTGATGATCTTGCGGTACAGGTCATTCTTGCGACAGTTGACTTTTGCTGCTCCCTATTATTCCTGATAGATTAGACCATGGGAGAAGGAGTCGCAGATGACCATGGTGCAAAACGTTGTAGAGAAGCTCCCTTTTTGGGCGCATCTGTCTTCTGACGAGAGGACGCTCGTTTTGGGGCAAGCCGCCTTGCGCACCTTCGATGCCGGCCAGCTTATCGGCGGCAGCGATAGCTCCTGTACCGGCATGTTCCTTATCGTTCAGGGTGGTGTCCGCGTCAGCCTCCTTTCCGAGGAAGGCAAGGAGATCACGCTCTTTAGGATTGGGTGCGGCGAGTGCTGCGTTACAACAGCTTCGTGCGTAATTCGGCAAATCTCCTTTGGCACGTTGGCTGCCGCAACAGAGAAATCCGAGCTCCTTATTGTGCCTATCGGTGTTTGCGAGCATCTTGCCAGCAACAATATTTTCGTCAAAGTCTTTATGCTCGAAGTGGAGGCGCGGCGCTACTCTCAGGTGGTTCGTGTGCTCCAACAGATGCTTTTCCGACGTCTCGACCAGCGTGTTGCCGACTATTTGGTTGAGCGATGCCAGGCAACGGGGTCAATGGAGCTCCGGGTCACTCAAGACGAGCTGGCGCGTGACATCAACTCTGCCCGCGAGGCGGTGACGCGCGTGCTGCGTCGTCTTGCCAATGAAGGTCTTGTCGAGGTGAAGCGCGGGCGAATCCTTGTTCTGGATGTCGACGGTTTGACACGCCTGCCGTAGCGATGGCTTTGCCATGGTGCCTATCCGTCCAGTGCCTGGCACTCGCTTTTAAGAAAAAATTGTCCCATACGGTGACTTGGTCACGGAACCGGTCTGCGCCTTCCGGGCATACTGGCATCAAACGATAGGGCAAGCGAGCAAAGGAGCTCATCATGGGATTGTTCAATCTATTTGCTGGGGTGGATATCAACAAAGGTGTTGAAGAGTGCCGTGCGACCGAAGGTGCGGTGTTGATCGATGTGCGTGGCGCCGATGAGTATCGGCAGGGACATATCCCCGGTGCCATCAACATTCCCCTCGATGTCGTCAATCGCGTGCTTGTCGAGTATCCAAAGAAGGATACGCCTCTGTTCGTGCATTGCCTGAGTGGCGCTCGTAGCGGTCGCGCTGCGAGCTTTCTTCAGCGTGCGGGCTACGTCAACGTGAAGAACATCGGCGGAATCAATAGCTACAGCGGAAAGGTGGTGCGTTAACTATGAAGGTGGTTATCGTGGGGGGCGTTGCTGGCGGTGCATCGGCGGCAGCGCGCTTGCGCAGGCTTGACGAGCAGGCGGAGATTGTCGTTTTTGAGCGCACAGGTTATGTCTCCTATGCTAACTGCGGATTGCCATACTTTATTGGCGGCGTGATTGAGGAGGAGTCTGCGCTCACGCTGCAATCGCCCGAGGGCTTCTGGAATCGATTCCGCATTGCCGTGAAGACGAGCCACGAGGTGATCGCCATTCATCCCGAGGCGCATACGGTTGACGTTCGCGACCTGCTCACCGGCGAGGAATTTGTCGAGACGTATGACAAGCTGATTCTTTCGCCAGGCGCGCATCCCATTCGCCCCGCTCTTCCGGGAATCGATTTGGATAAGATCTTTAGCCTTCGAACGGTAGAGGACACGCTGCGCATTCATGGTTATGTGCAAGAGCATGAGCCGAGGAGCGCCGTGGTGATCGGTGGCGGCTTTATCGGTGTTGAGGCTGCCGAGAACCTGCGTGGCTTGGGTCTCGAGGTGACGCTTTTGCAGCGCCCCGGGCAGCTGATGAACAACCTGGACTACGACATGGCGACGCTGCTTCATGCAGAGGTCCGCGAGCATGGCATTGACCTGTGCCTTCGTGCCGACGTTACGGGCTTTGAGGAGGCCGATGGCCGTGTGGTCACACATGTGGCGGGCGATGATTCCATTATGGCCGATATGGTGCTACTCGCTATCGGCGTTGCGCCCGAGAGCCATTTGGCAAAGAAAGCTGGTATCGAGCTGGGCATCAAGGGCTCCATTGTGGTGAACGACCGCATGGAGACGTCTGCTCCTGACGTATATGCCGTGGGTGATGCCGTGCAGGTCAAGCATCAGGTGACGGGTGAGGACGCGGTGATTTCCCTTGCAGGCCCCGCTAATAAGCAGGGACGTATCGTCGCCGACGTGATTTGTGGCTTAGACAGTCGCTATCAGGGCTCGCTGGGTTCTTCGGTAATCAAAGTGTTCGACTTGACAGCTGCGAGCACGGGCCTTTCTGTGAAGGCAGCGCGTGCGACGGGAATCGATTACGAGAGCGTCGTGCTGTCACCTGGATCGCATGCGGGTTATTATCCCGGGGCCACGCCCATGACCATGAAAGTTGTGTTTGAGAGGGAAACCTTGCGTCTGCTGGGCGCGCAGATTGTGGGCATCGATGGCGTGGACAAGCGCATCGATGTGCTGGCGACGGCAATCCAGGCCGGTATTCGGGCCGATAAGCTCAAGGATTTGGATTTGGCTTATGCGCCGCCATATTCTTCGGCGAAAGACCCGGTGAACATGGCCGGTTTTTTGATCGAAAACGTGGGCTCGGGCATGCTCAAGCAGTGGCATTGGGAGCAGGAACCGGATCTGCCGCGCGATGGTAGTGTGCAGCTGCTCGATGTCCGTATGGTCGGCGAGTATGACCGCGGACATATCGACGGCTTTGTGAACATTCCCGTCGATGACTTGCGTGCTCGCTTGGGGGAGCTTGACGTGACAAAGCCTGTTTATGTTATTTGCCAAAGTGGTCTTCGCAGCTACATTGGCTGCCGCATCCTCGCTCAGTACGGTTTTGACTGCTATAACTTCTCGGGTGGCTATCGCTTCTTTGCTGCTGTGACTAAAGACCATCGCGGTAGCGATAACGTGATGCCGTGTGGATTGGAAAAGTAAGGCCTTTTGAGCGGCGAGTATGACAATGACAAGATGGGGTAGGAAAAACCGCATCAAATGCGAACTGTGGGGGAGAGCGGGCGAGCGCGCCCACGTGGGAGAGGTTGCCGTCCATGCTGGAGCTCAAGGGTATTTGCAAAAGGTACGTTACGCAGTCGTTTACGCAGGTGGCGCTCGACAACGTAAGCCTGTCTTTTCGCGATAACGAGTTCGTGGCCATTCTGGGTCCCTCGGGCTCGGGCAAAACCACGATGCTCAACGTTATCGGCGGACTCGACCACTTTGACTCGGGCGATCTGCTGATCGACGGTATTTCGACCAAGGACTTTCACGATCGCGATTGGGATGCCTATCGCAACAACCGCATCGGCTTTGTGTTCCAGAGCTATAACCTCATTCCGCATCAGACCATTTTGGAAAACGTGGAGCTGGCGCTCACGCTCACGGGCGTGGGGCATGCCAAGCGCCGCCAGCGTGCGCGCGAGGCGCTCGAGGCGGTTGGCCTGGGCGAGCACGTTAACAAGCGCCCGAGCCAGCTATCGGGCGGGCAGATGCAGCGCGTGGCCATTGCCCGCGCCCTGATCAATGACCCTGAGATCGTCCTTGCCGACGAGCCGACTGGCGCTTTGGATTCAACGACATCCGTGCAGGTTATGGATTTGCTCAAAGAAGTTGCGCGCGACCGTCTGGTCATCATGGTCACGCACAATCCCGACCTGGCATACCAATACGCCACGCGCATCGTCAACCTGGCGGACGGCAAGATCACCGACGATTCCGATCCTTTCGATGTCGCTGACGCCACGCGCCGCGAGGCCAAGCCTACGCGCAAAACCTCGATGAGCTTTGTGACGGCGCTGGGGCTTTCTGCCCGAAACCTCATGACCAAGAAGGGCCGCACGGCCATGACGGCCTTTGCAGGCTCGATTGGCATTATCGGTATCGCGGCGATTCTGGCGCTGTCCAACGGCGTAAACGGCTACATCAAAAAGGTCGAGGAGGATACGCTCTCGAGCTACCCACTCACCATTTCCAAGCAGGACTACGATCTGTCGTCCATGATGGGCGGGCAGGGGGCCACGGATGATGGCTCGCCTGAAAACGTGGATTCGTCCGACGACAGTGCCGGCGGCAAGGCTCAGGGAACCGATAAGATTCCCGTGGTCACGGCCGTAAAGGATATGTTTGCGAGTGTTAAGTCCAACGACATGACGAGCTTTAAGGCATGGCTCGATGCCGGCGGCGACGGTATCGACAAAGAGGTCAACGCCATCCAGTACGGCTACGGCGTGACGCCGGTTGTCTATCGTGCCGGCAAGGGCGACGAGAAGCCCGTCCGGCTGGTACCCAACGCTATGACCGAGGCCATGAGCGGAGGCGCGAGCTCGGCGGCAACGGTGAGCATGGAATCCATGGGAACCTCGGTCTTTAACGAGATGATTGACGACCAGAGCCTGCTCGACAGCCAGTACGATGTCATCGCCGGTCATTGGCCCACGTCTGCTAACGAAGCCGTAATGGTGCTTTCGAGCCGCGGCACGGTGGGCGACTACACGCTCTATAGCATCGGTGCGCTGGATATCGATGAGCTCAACGACCTGGTTAACAGTGCTATGACGGCTGACGGTGGGGTCGAAACGCCCGAGACCGGCACCGACTTTACCTACGACGATGCGCTGTCCACGACGTTTAAGGTGCTGTCGCCGGCCGATGCGTATCGCAAAAACGAAGAGACCGGCATGTGGACCGATATGTCTGGCGAAACCGACTTTATGGCCGCCAAGGTTGCCGACGGTATCGACGTGCACATTGTGGGCGTGGTGCGACCCAACGAGACCGCCAACGCGAGCGCGTTGTCCCCGGGCATTGCCTACACGCATGCGCTGACTCGCCAGCTTATGGAGCGCGCCGCGGATTCGCAGATTGTGCAGGAGCAGCTCGCCCACCCCGAGACGGATGTCTTTACGGGCAAAACCTTCGACGAACTGCAGGGCGAGGCCAAGCAAGGTGTGGATCTGGGCAGCATGTTCAGTGTGGACGAGGCGGCACTTAAGAGCGCGTTCTCGTTCGATACGTCTGCGCTTTCGGGTGCGGCCGGCGGTATCGACCTTTCTGGTATTGACTTGTCCGGGCTGGACATTGACCTTTCGGACGTTGGCAAGGACATCGACTTCAGCGACATCATGGCCAAGGCGCCGACCCCAGATTTCTCGGGCGTCTTCGATGGCTTGGAACTTACGCCCGAGCAGATGCAGCAGGTAGGCACGCTCGCCAATCAGCTGTTCACGGGCTTTATGCAGTCTGATCAGTTTAAGGCGCTGTCACCCGAAGACCTTAAAGACGCGTCGAAGCTCGCCGCCGCGTTCTCGACGTATCTTGAGAATGATGCTGCGGCCCAGCAAATCCTGGCTCAGCTCAGGGCGCTCAGCGGCGATGCCCTGGCAGAGCGTCTCCAGCAGGCGATGACCGACTATGTGCAAAAGCAGCTGGCTCCGTATCTGCAGCAGGCTATGGACCAGGTGACCAAGACAATCAGCGAACAGATAGCGTCGACGGTATCGTCCCAGCTCAAGGCGGGCGCGGCAGGACTCATGGGACAGATGGCGACGCAGATGTCTTCGGGTTTTGCCAACCTAGCGAGCGCCATGCACATGGATGCGAGCGCCTTTGCCAATGCCATTCACTTCCACATGGACGCCGAGGATCTGAGTTCGCTCATGATGAGTTACGCCAAGGCGTCGAAGCTCACCTACGACAACAATCTGACCACGTTGGGCTACGCGGATGAAGCGGACCCCATCTCGGTCAAGATTTTCCCGCGTGACTTTGAGGCCAAGGAGCGCGTACTCGATCATATCGATGCGTACAACAAGCAGGTCAAAGCCGCTGGCCATGATGAGCAAGCAATTTCGTACACCGACTACATGGGCATCATCATGGGCTCGGTGACCGACATCGTGAACACCATCAGCTTGGTGCTCATCGCGTTCGTGAGCATCAGCCTGGTCGTGAGCTCCATCATGATCGGCATCATCACCTACATCAGCGTACTGGAGCGCAAAAAGGAGATTGGCATCCTACGCGCAATTGGTGCGTCGAAGCGCAACGTGGCCAGCGTATTTAACGCCGAGACGTTTATCGAAGGTCTCATTGCGGGCGTCTTTGCTATTGTCGTCGTGGTACTCGTGAGCTTTCCGGTCAATGCCTGGGCGCTTGCTGCCAAACAAGTACCCAACCTGATGAGCCTACCCGTGCAGGATGCGCTGGTGCTCATCGCGATTTCGGTGCTGCTGACGGTCGTTGCCGGCCTGCTGCCGGCCCGCAGTGCATCCAAAAAGGATCCTGTGGAAGCCCTACGCTCCGAATAATGTGACAAAGGGGCAGTCCCTTTGTCACGGCTAAAAGCAAGGAAGTCGCAAGGGTTGGGGCGGGGTTGTCGGCGAGTGCCCTCGGATACAATCGAAGCCGTGCTAGAAAGAGGCTTCGATGATTAGAAAATCGTTCTTTAATCCGTTCTCGTCGCTGCTGCTTGCGCTTGCCGGGCTGGCTTTTTTGGTCGATGTCCTGCCGCAGGTGGAAGGCCAGACGGGCGTGTTCGCGCCAGCTGTGCTCTTTTTGATGTGGCTGGTGGGCGGCCTGGTGCGCCTGTTTTACGAAAATGAGGCCAAGCGCAGCTTTGATCGCCATATGTTTAAAGCGAACCACGCGGCCGTTTGGAAACGCGTCGATGCGTGTTGGATTCAAGTTGATGCCGACCGGCTTGTGCCCGGCGACGTCGTCCGCCTATATGCCGGCATGCTCTGCCCGGTCGACGTGACCCTTGCCAAGGGCGACCAGGTCCTTGTCTCGGAATCGTCGCTTACAGGCGAGAGCGGTCAGACCGCCAAGCGGGAAGGGGAGACCGTTCGCGCGGGAACGACCATTGTCGACGGCAAGGCGTCGGCAACCGTTCTCGCCCGCATTGCCGATGAGCAGCCCGTTTTGCGCCGTCGCGCTCGAATGGGCACACAGTTTGGTGCCGGCGCCAAGAGCATCTGCGCCGCCCTGGTAAGATGCATGCTCATCGTACTGCCGTTTGTCATTATGATTCGAGGCTTTGTGCTGGGCGACTGGGCGCAGGCACTGCTGTTTGCCCTGGGCACGGCCGTGGGCCTGGTTCCCGAAATGCTGCCGGTTGTCACGAGCGTTTGCCTTTCGGGCAGTGCCCATCGACTAAAAAACAAGCAGGTCATCGTTAAGAACGTTGACGCCATGGAGTCACTGGGCTCCATGGACGTGGTGTGCGTTGACAAGACAGGCACGCTCACCGAAGATGCCGCGGTGCTCGAGTACTACACCGATATCCTGGGCAACGAAAGCGAGCAGACGCTCAACCTGGCGTATCTGGAGAGCACGAGCCAGGGGGCCGCTGCCAATCAGCTCAATCGGGCCATTGCCGATGCGTGCGCGGCACCCGAGCTGCACCTTGCCGCGAAAGACCTTGGCCACGCCTTTGCACTGCATGCCTCTGACCCCTTCGACCACGTCACCAAGGCTTCGGGTGTCAAGCTCGACGCCACGCCCGGGGCGCTTGGTTGTTTGGGGCTACAGGTTCGCCCCGGCAATCATCTGACCATCGTAAAGGGCGAGGTTGAAAGCGTGTGCACACGCTGCGCCTGTGCAAACTTTAAGGGCGAGCTGGTGCCCATGGATGCCGATGGCCGTCAGAGCGCCTACGAGGTTGCCGAGGACATGCGCGCCGATGGCATCAAAGTGCTCGCCGTCGCCTATAGCACGACGTCGGCGGACTGGGATGACCTGGTGCTGTGCGGCTTTTTGGGCTTTTTCGATCGGCCCAAGGCGAGCGCTCGTGCCGCCGTGCAGGCGCTGTCTAACCTTTCCGTCGAGGTGCGCGTGCTCACAGGTGATTCGGCTTCGGTCGCTCGCTCAACATGCTCGCGCCTGGGCATTCCCGCCGATAGCGTTATCACCGGCAGCATGCTTCAGGCCATGGAGGAATCCGAAGCGCTGATCCGGGTGGGGAAGGCTCGCGTGTTTGCCGAGCTTACGCCCGCACAGAAGGCGCAGATCGTTAGCCTGATTCGCCTCTCCGGCCACATCGTCGGCTATATCGGAGACGGCGTGAACGACGTGCCGGCGCTCACATCGGCAGACGTCGGCATTGTCGTGGACTCGGCTGCGGCCGAATCCAAAAAGGTGGCCGACCTGGTGCTGCTCGAGCGCGACTTGGGTGTTGTCGCCGAGGGCGTCAGCGAGGGCAGGACTTCGTTCGCCAATGCCTCCAAGTACATCCGTATCGCATCGAGCTCCAACTTTGGCAATATCTGTTCGGTTGCCGCCTCGAGCATTTTCCTGCCCTTTGTGCCGGCAACCGCTACCCAGCTGCTCTTGCTCAATCTGTGCTACGACGCCACCTGCCTGGCGCTTTCGTGGGATAACGTTGACGATGCAGAGATTGCCCGCCCCAGGGCCTGGTCGGGTAAGGGGCTCGGCAGCTTTATGCTTCATTTTGGCTTTGCGAGCTCGGCCTTCGACATCATTACGTTTGCCATTCTGTTCTTGGGCGTATGCCCCGCCGTCTGCGGCGCGCCCTTTGCCGCGCTCGACGCGGCGGGTCGAGCGGCCTTTATCGCGACCTTCCAAGCCGGCTGGCTGCTGGAATGCGCATGGACCGAATCGCTCGTGCTCCTGGTGTTGCGAACGCGCAGTGTCCGCGACGGGGATCGTCCTTGCACACCGCTCGTGGTGATGGTTGCCGTCATGCTCGTTGTCACGGCGCTCCTTGCGCTCAGTCCGGTGGCGCAGCTGTTTGGGCTCGCCACGCTGCCTGTATGGTATCTGGGCATCGTTGCGCTGCTGAGCGTGTTGTATCTTGTTGTTGCTTCGACGATCAAGCGGGTCTATCTGGCCCGCTCGAGCAGCTTGTTCTAGGGCGGTTCTATGCGTACCAACAGAACCAACATCGCGATTACGCCGGCCGAGGCCGCCGAGCTCAGCAGCGCGCTGTTCTCGTCTGGCAGCGCTGCCGCCCTGGAGCTCGCGCCCGTGTTTGCCGATATCGCATCGGGCAAGCTGACTGCTATCGAGCTGGCGGTTGCCGGCTCGCAGGCAAGTGCCGCCACTGGACCCATCGTTATCGGCGAGCTTTCGATCGACCTGGCCTCGCGCACCGTCAAGGTGTCGGACGCGCCGGTCTCGCTCACGCCCAAGGAGTTCGACATCCTTGCCTTTTTGGCGAGCAACCGGGGTACGGTCTTTAGCAAAGAGGAAATCTACCGGGCGGTGTGGCAAAACGAGTATCTGCTCGATGACAGCAACATCATGGCCTTCGTCCGCAAAATTCGAAAGAAGATTGAGCCCGAACCAGACAACCCCCACTACCTGCTGACTGTATGGGGCGTGGGCTACAAAATGGCCGAGTAACGCTTCGGGTATTCGCTCCCATCGATCCAAATAGTCACTTTGACAATCCTTGCCAAATCGCAAGAAAGCCGCAAGAAACCAGCCATGTGCTCGGTCTTGCGGCTTTTCTATTCTGTAGACAGTCGCGGACGCGAAAGAGAGGTGAGGACCGTGAGCGGCAGTGACAGTACCAGTAACGCAGGACGAAGTTGCCGGCGCGGGTCCACTTTGATGGGGGCGCGCGGCTGATTCGCCCTGCGTCCGATCGATAGAACGGAGCGAGGCAATTGAAGAAGATGACTATGCGCCATACGCCGTCTGCGGTTCAGGCGCAAAACGAACTGATGAGGCATCGCGCGGAGGGTCGCATCCAGTATGCGGCGACCATTCCGCTGACGGAGGCCCTATCCTGGGTCGGCTCGAATCTCGGCGGCCTTAATCGCGACGAGGTCGCGCACAGCGAAGCCGACAACGGGCGTAACGTGGTCACGCGTGGCAAGAAGAAGTCGATTGCCCGCAAGCTTGCGGACGCGTTCGTCAATCCCTTCACGGCGATTCTGTTTTTCCTGGCCATCATTTCGGCAGCGACCGACATGGTGTTTCCAGCGTTGTCGATGATGGGCAGCACGCCCGAAGACTTTGACCCGCTGACGGTGATCATCATCACCACGATGGTCGTGCTCTCGGGCACGCTGCGCTATATCCAGGAAGCGCGCAGCGGCAACGCGGCCGAAAAGCTGCTCGATATGATTACGACCACCGTGACAGTCACCCGCGAGGATGCCCCTAGGACCGAGATTCCCATCGACGACGTGGTGGTTGGTGACATCGTGCACCTGTCCGCCGGTGACATGATTCCCGCCGATGTGAGAATCATTGAGGCTAAGGACCTCTTTGTGAGCCAGGCAAGCCTGACGGGCGAGAGCGAGCCGGTCGAGAAGGTTCCCGCGACGTGCACCGAGTCCGATTCGGCAACGTCGTTCGAGAACATCGCCCTCATGGGCAGCAGTGTGATCTCGGGCAGCGCGACGGCGCTCGCCTTTAGCGTGGGCGAGCAGACCTTGTTTGGCTCTATGGCATCGAGCCTGTCCGAGGATGCCGTAGAGACGAGCTTTTCCAAAGGCGTCAATAGCGTCTCGTGGGTGCTCATCCGCTTTATGATGGTGATGGTTCCGTTTGTCTTTATGATTAACGGCGTCACCAAGGGCGATTGGCTTAATGCTGGCCTGTTTGCCATCAGCATCGCCGTGGGCCTGACACCCGAGATGCTGCCCATGATCGTTACCACGTGCCTTGCCAAGGGCGCCGTGGCTATGAGCAAAAAGCAGACCATCGTTAAGAACCTCAACTCGATTCAAAACTTTGGCGCGATGGACGTGCTGTGCACGGACAAGACTGGCACGCTGACGCAGGACCAGGTGGTGCTGGAGTATCACTGGAACATCGATGGCCAGGAGGATTCGCGCGTTCTGCGCCATGCCTACCTCAACAGCTATTTCCAGACGGGCTACAA
The DNA here is from genome assembly GCA_937934355.1 of uncultured Collinsella sp. The sequence goes on from CALGZY010000101.1 coordinate 11,218, forward strand.
GAATCTGATGGATCTGGCGATCATCAAATGCACCGAGGAAGAGGAGCAAAACGACCCGAGTCTCACCGACCTTTCCGAGGCCTATGTGAAGGTCGACGAGGTGCCGTTTGACTTTACGCGCCGTCGCCTTACCACCGTGGTGCGCGATCGAAGCGGCAAAACCCAGATGGTCACCAAGGGTGCAGTCGAGGAGATGCTGTCGGTGTGCTCGCATGCCGAGATTGACGGCGGCGTTCACGTGCTGGACGACGAGGTGCGCGAGCGCATTTTGGCAACGGTCGCCGACCTTAACGACGACGGCTTCCGCGTGTTGGCAATCGCTCAAAAGTCCAACCCGTCGCCTGTCGGTGCCTTTAGCGCCGATGATGAGCGCGACATGGTGCTGATCGGCTACCTGGCGTTTTTGGATCCGCCCAAAGAGTCCACGGCCGATGCTATCGAGGCGCTGCGCAACCACGGTGTAGCCACCAAGATCTTGACCGGCGACAATGAGAAGGTCACGCGCACCATCTGCAAGCAGGTGGGACTCGAGGTCAACAACATGCTGCTCGGCAGCGATATCGCCGCAATGGACGACGCCGAGCTCGCTCGTCGCGCCGAGGACGTGCAGGTCTTTGCCAAGCTTACGCCCGATCAAAAAGCGCGCGTCGTGTCCGTGCTGCGTGCAAACGGTCATGTGGTGGGCTACATGGGCGACGGCATCAACGACGCCTCGGCCATGAAGTCGTCCGACATCGGCATCTCGGTCGACACGGCCGTCGACGTGGCCAAGGAGTCGGCCGATATCATCTTGCTCGAGAAGGATTTGATGGTGCTCGAGGAGGGCATCATCGAGGGGCGCAAGACCTACGCCAACATGATCAAGTACATCAAGATGACCGCAAGCTCCAACTTCGGCAATATGTTCAGCGTGCTTGCCGCATCCGCCCTGCTGCCGTTTTTGCCGATGATGAGCATCCAGCTGATCCTGCTCAACCTGATCTATGACTGCAGCTGCCTGGCGATTCCCTGGGACAACGTGGACGAGGAGTTCCTGCGCGTGCCGCGTACCTGGGACGCTTCGAGTGTTGGCAGGTTCATGATCTGGATCGGGCCCACCAGCTCCATCTTCGACTTTATGACCTATATCTTTATGTACTTCGTTTTCTGCCCCCTGTTCGTGAGCCATGGCGTGCTGTTCAACGACCTGGCGAGCGTCTACTCGGGCGCCGCGCTGGAGCAGATGCAGCTGGCCTACATCGCGCTGTTCCAGGCTGGATGGTTCGTCGAGTCTATGTGGAGCCAGACGCTGGTCATCCACATGATCCGTACGCCTAAGTTGCCGTTTATCCAGAGCCGTGCCTCGGCTCCGGTGATGCTGCTCACGATGACGGGCATCGCGCTGCTCACGCTGATCCCGTTTAGCCCGCTTGGCCCCACGCTGGGTCTGGGCGCCCTGCCTGTCGAGTACTTCTTGTTCCTGATTCCGTGCATCTTGCTGTACATGGCGCTGGCGACAAGCCTTAAGAAGGCCTACGTCAAGCGCTACGGCGAGCTGCTGTAGTGGGGGATTGATGCAGAAAGGAGCGTTTGCATGAACTGGACGCAGATTTGGATGGACTTGTTTGGCACCACGGAGTGGCTCGGCCTTAACATGGGCTTTTGGGTGGCCAACGGAGTGGTGTTGGTGGTTGTCGTGATTATGAACGTTGTCTTTTGGAGCATGAAACCGCTGCCGAGGGATGAATAACAAGCGAGGGGGCCGCCTGCCGGGCGACCCCCTCGCTGTTTATAAGCACCAGTAAATCGAAGGTGAATGGTTTCCCGAGAAGTGAACGACCTAATTTGGACCCCTGAAGCACCCACGTTTTTCGACGCTAAAACCGCAGGATTTGAGTGATAAAACCGCAGGATTTGAGTGATAAAACCGCAGGAATTGGCCTTCCCAAAGTGTCGATGCATCGAGGGTCTGATTTCACCCGTTCACTTCGCGGAAAAGCATTCACCTTCGTTGCGTAAGGCGACGGATGGAAGGGTGATTATCGTCAAGCAGCTACCTCTGCCTTGTGAATCATCTGAAGCACAAGGCATAATGCATGTAACAAGGGGGCGGTTCCTTTGTCACATCCGTTGATATGAGAGAAGAGTAGATGATTCTTTCGCTTGCCCCTATGGAGGGGATTACCGGGCATGTGTTCCGTCGCGTGCATGCGGAGTGCTTCGGTGCGCTCGATTGCTATTACACGCCGTTTTTGCCGCCGCCGCGGGTGGGAAACCGCTTTGGCGGCAAGGCGTTTAAGGAGATCGATCCTGCCAATAACCAGGGGCTCAACGTGGTGCCTCAGTTGATGTCCAAGAACGCGGACGAGTTTGTGTGGGCGGCACAGGTGCTCGCCGACATGGGCTATCGCGAGGTCAATCTCAACTTGGGTTGCCCTTCGGGAACGGTTGTCGCCAAGGGCAAGGGCTCGGGTTTCTTGCGCAATCTCGACGAGCTCGAGGCGTTCTTAAGCGATGTGTGCGAGCGGTCGCCGTTGCCGGTGTCGGTAAAGACCAGGCTGGGGCTGGAGAATGACGACGAATACGAGCGCGTGCTCGATCTGTATTGCCGCATGCCGTTGGCAGAGCTGATCGTGCATCCGCGCGTACAGAAGGACCGCTATACGGGCTTGCCGCGCAAAGAGTTTTATGGCGAGACGCTGGAGCGTGCGCCGTTCCCCGTGGCCTATAACGGTGACATTTTTGATCTTGAGGATATGGACGCGCTGGTGGGGGCCTATCCCGGCACGCGCCATGTGATGTTGGGGCGTGGCCTGCTCGCGAACCCCGCTCTGGCTCGCATGGTCAAGGGCGGCCCTGCTGCAACGGCTGCTGAGCTGCAGCGCTTCCACGACACGCTGTTTGCGGCATATGCAGAAGAGATTGGCGGCAATGCGGTCTTCCGCATGAAGGAGTGGTGGTTCTACGCCAAGTGCGCTTTCGCTGATCCCGCTACCGTCCACAAGATCGTACGCAAGACCAAAAAGGTCGACGAATACCGCGCTGCCGTCGAGCGCGTCTTTCGTGAACAGCCGCTTGCACCCACAGCTCGCTTCCACGGCTAACTAGTCATCGGGGGCGTTCTTTAACGACTGGTCATTTAAGGACGTCCCCAACGACTATGTAGCAAAAACATGTACACCAGCATCCAAAGATGTCGAAAAATGTCGACTTTGGATGCTGGTGTACATGTTTGGGTCCGACGGGGGAGCGGGCCTAGGCAATCAGTGCATCAAGTGTAATGAGCTCTCTGAGCCGCTCCGTGCGTGTTTGCCCATGGCGTTTGGCTTTTTCGTCAAACGCCTCAAGAATCGATTCGCCCACACGTGCTGATATAACGACGCTCGGCTCATCGGAGATTGGTGGCCTTCCCAACTTGATGGTGTGACCTTTCGGCCACTCATCTTTTTCGTAGGCTTCCGCGGCTTTCTTCAACTCTCCGGGAGCAAACCCCATCATCTTTTCGAGCTGCTTAGCATCCATGGCGCCTCCTATCGATCGACATAATGTCGAGCGCCGGTTCTCGGATTCTCTTTTTGTATACAATTTTGTAGACAAAAATACAAGCAGTTCATCGGGCTAATTAGCTTGTTTTGACCTGCCTGTTCGATAGGAAATGAGCATTGACGGCTTCGATACTCCTTTGCTTTTCAGCTTGGAATTTGGATGCTCATTGAACTTCCGGAGGGGAGCCCTTTATTAAGCTATTGAGATTCTGGGCAGGAGCTCTCACTGGTCTTCGGTAATGGGGCCAGCTTAATTCGCGACACAGTGTGTCGCGAATGGGAGTAGTCGTTAGGTGTCCTTCAATGGCTACTCATATAAGAACGTTCAAGTGTCGGATTTTGTCATTTAGTGTCGCTCTCAGCGACTATTCTGGAGGGTCGTGGTCAAAAAAGGGCAAATATGAGTACTGTTGCCATTATGGTTGCATTTATTTGCTATAAATTGTAGCTCCTGATGAGATTTGTTCCCATTAAGAGCTACTTTTATTGAACATATGAGGAGAAATAACGTCGTCTGCGGACGAGTGGAACGTTGAATAGTTCCTGAAGTGATCAAAATCGCTGCTACTAAACAGGTAGCAGTACTCATATTTGCCCTTTTTTGACCACAGCCCTCTCGGAAACCTTTCCAGAGGCGTCAAACAGCCATAATCCAAAGGTCTCCTCAAACAATTAGCCGGCCAAGAGCGTCCATGACTACCAAAAAGCTGTACGCCAGCATCCAAAGATGTCGAAAAATGTCGACTTTGGATGCTGGTGTACATGTTTGGGGCGAGTTGGCCGCAATGGACGTGCTAGAGCAGGTTCCCCTTCGCCCACGCGATGATGTCGCTCGACTCGTAAAGCGGCTTGCCGTCGATGAACAGGCAGGGAACCTGGCGTTTTCCGCCGACGGCGATGAGTGTCTGTTCGGCATCGGAATCGGTCGAGATATTGCGCTCGGGAATGGTCACGCCGTTATCGGCCAAAAAGTGCTTGACCTTTAAGCAATACGGGCAGCCGGTCATAACGTACAGCGCGAGCTCGTGATTAGTAGCCATAGGTCTCCAATCGGTTGAGGTTTTGATTGAAATACCCAAAGCCGCCGCGGTCTATGCGCGCGTCAACGAAGACTCGATGGCCTGGACCAGAAACGCCGTGGCTCCGGTGGCGCAGGGCTTGTCGTAGTAGTCAACAAAGCGCTGGTCGGCAAGATAACCGTGGGCGAGGCCCAGGTACGCCTCGTCTTGGGGCTCGCATCCCCAGTTGAGAGCAATCCAGCGACGATGCATCGCGACAAGCTTACGAGCCTCGTTGCTCTCTGGGTCGCCAATGCCCATGGCAATTGAGAGCTGGCCCAGAATAGCGCGTTCAAGTTCCTTCATGTCGTTCCATGTCTCGGGGTCCATGTCCAGCAACGCTTCGTTTGCTGCATCGATAGCCTCATCGCCGTAGCGCGCCCGCGCCTCGGCACCGTAGCGCGCCTCGTTTTCCTGCACGGTGCGCCAGCGCTCCAGTTGCGGCAGGACGGCGCCCATGAGCGAGACGGCTTCGTCGAGCGACATGCCGGTGTTTTGTGCCAGGCGCGGGGCACAATCCTCAATCATTGCCTCCATGGTGGTGTCATAGGTGTACTTGCCGTGGTCGTAGCACCACTTGCAGTAATGATCGGTCGCGGTGCCCGTGGCATCGGTGCCGCAGTCGTCGGGCGTGAGTATCATGCCGCAGCTCTGGCAATAGTGCTCAGGCATTTCGAGCAGGTGGGACAGCGGTTCTCCGGTTACGGCGGCGATGAGCTTCATCATGTCGATGCCCGGTGTGACCTCGCCGCGCTCCCACCGGCTGATGGCCTGGCGTGTGACGAAGAGCTTAGCGGCAAGCTGCTCTTGGGTAAGGTGATGGGCGCGACGGACAGCAATGAGCTTTTCTGCAAAGGCCATAGCGGCTCCTTTCTGCTGGTTGATGGCTTAAGCATACGCGGCGGCAGGCGCCCTTCCAAGCAACCGTTGGTTGCACGACGGGGGACCGCGGCGAAGAATTGCGCGCAACGCCCCACGCCTCCATGCCGTACAATGACCGGCATGGAACCTATCGCACGCATACATACCGACCTGCCGCAGAAGTTCGGCATTCCGCGCAACAGCTTTTTGGCGCCCCATCTGCAGGGACGAATCTTTTTTGAGCCGGAATTTGCCTCCAATGCAGCGGTTGAGGGCCTGGACTCCTTCTCTCACCTGTGGCTGCTGTGGCGCTTCGAAAACGGAACGCCCGGCGGCACGGCTAAGGATATTGCCGTCGACGCTAAAACGCAGGACAGGTCCGGCACCAACGCAAAATGGTCGAAAACCGTGCGCCCGCCGCGTCTGGGCGGAGCCGAACGTGTGGGAGTGTTTGCCACGCGCAGTCCGTTTCGCCCTAATCCCATCGGGCTCACCTGCGTCAAGCTTGATCGTGTCGAGCTCACCGACGATGGCTCCATCATCCATGTGTTGGGGGCCGACCTGCGCGACGGTACGCCCATCTACGACATCAAGCCCTACATTCCGTTTGCGGACTGCCACCCGGATGCGACCGGAGGCTGGATCGAGGATGCTCCGTGGCAAGAGCTCGATGTTGAGTTTCCGCGAGCACTGCAGGATATGGTCCCGCCCGCAAAGCTCCCCGGCTTGGTCGAGGTCCTTCGCCAAGATCCACGCCGCGCAGGCAGCAAGCACGAGCCAAACCGCGTTTATCACTTGGCTTACGCCGGGCTCGACATATCGTTTGCGGTCGATGAAACCCAGCTAACCGTAGTTGCCGTCAACGACGCGCAAGACTAACCAGCCATTCGTCCGTACCCGTCAAATTAAGCGCCAAACCCCGCGCCAAAACCGCCCACGCTGGTGGACAATAACGCCTACCAAAACAATCAACTTTGCACGGGAGTCCAGCATGAAATACGACTTCACTTCAATCATCGACCGCCACGGCATGGACTCCATCGCCGTTGACTCTTGGGGTGAGATCCCCGGTATGGCTCCGAATGCACCCGACGAGGGCTTCGACCGCATTCCCATGTGGGTGGCCGACATGAATTTTGCCACGGTGCCCACGGTCCAGGAACACATCATTCAGCGTGCCCAGCACCCCATGTTTGGCTACTTTAACCCGCGCGCTGAGTACTTCGATCGCATCATCGAATGGCAGAACCGCCGCAATGGCGTCGAAGGTTTGAGCCCTGAACATATCGGCTACGAAAACGGCGTGCTGGGCGGCGTCGTGTCGACGCTGCGCGCGTATGTCCAGCCGGGCGATGCGGTGCTGGTCCACAGCCCTACCTACATCGGCTTTACCAAGTCCATTGAGGCCGCGGGCTATCACATTGTCCACAGCCCGCTTAAGCTCGACGACCAGGGCGTGTGGCGTATGGACTTTGAGGACATGGAGTGCAAACTCACCAAAAACCACATTCATGCCGCGGTGTTCTGCTCACCGCACAATCCCTGCGGCCGCGTATGGGAGCGTGACGAGATCGAGCGCGCCATGGACATCTATCGCCAGCACGATTGCGTGGTAATCTCGGACGAGATTTGGTCCGATATCATCCTGCCGGGACACAAGCATATCCCGA
>CALGZY010000102.1 GCA_937934355.1 uncultured Collinsella sp.
GTTGTTGCAGGCGCACAGCGCAAGCATGCTCAGCGCAGCAATCAGAATAAGCGCGAGCGTCGTGAGTTTCTTCTTCATCGTTCCTCCGAACGTAGCCGCGGGCCCGCCATGGCACTTCCCATGTTCCCCCAAGCCCATTTACACACTGGCTTGAGAATATCAGACCACCTCTTCAAAAAAAAGCAATGACAAGGCATTATTCGGGGGACGGCGCGGGTTCTTACCAGTTATTAAAAAGCGGACGCCCCGAATACGGAACGTCCGCTCAACATCCAATTGGCAACAGGCGCAGATGCTACTCCTTGGCGCCATACTGCTCGTAGTACGCGTCGATAGCCGCCTTGAGGGTATCGTCGATAACCACTTTGCCGTCGATCTCGTGGTTGTAGAGCACCTCGACAACCTCGGCCATCGAAACGATGCTCGCCACGGGGAAGCCGTACTTGGCCTCGATTTCCTTCTGCGCCGTGGTAACGCCACCCTTGCCGACCTCCATGCGGTTGAGAGACACGATGAGGCCCTTGATCTCGACATCGGCAGCAGCCTTGACCTTGGGATAGGTCTCGTCGATGGACTTGCCGCTGGTGGTAACGTCCTCGACCATGACCACACGGTCGCCGTCCTTGGGCTCGTAGCCCAGCAGGTTGCCCTTATCGGCACCGTGGTCCTTGGCCTCCTTGCGGTCGCAGCAGTACTTGACCTCCTTGCCGTACAGCTCGTGGTAGGCAATTGCGGTCACGACGGCCAGCGGAATACCCTTGTAGGCCGGTCCAAACAGCACATCAAAGTCGTCGCCAAAGTTATCGTGGATGGCCTGGGCGTAATACTCGCCCAGCTTCTTGAGCTGATAGCCCGTCACGTAAGCGCCGGCGTTCATAAAGAACGGGGACTGACGGCCGCTCTTGAGCGTAAAGCTGCCGAACTTAAGGACGTCGGACTCGACCATAAACTTGATGAACTCTTGCTTGTAAGCCTCCATGCGGGCTCCTCTCGTAATCGCGTACGTGCCTTCCAGTTTAGCGCAGGCGAAGCGTCGATGCGGGCGCGCTTTGGGGCCACGGCATTCTGTAAAGGCTTTGTCAGGGGGAATGGTTTTCCGAACAATGGGGTTGACATGTCAAACCCCCTCATCAAGAATACAGGCGGATTAAAAAGGGGTACGAGATACCCAAAGCGCGCTGCGCTCAGCCTTTAGGAGGTGTGCCATGGAAGGCAGTCCTAGTCGAAAAACCTGCATGTCGCCCTCGGCACGCCGCGAGGACTCCGCACACGCATAAACGCCACCGGCAGATCGCCAAAACCACCGCAAAGGCGCGCTGCACCCTTTGTGGGCTCAAGAGCTTGACGTGAGCGACATCTAGGTTTTTTGAAGCAAATACGACACGTACGCTAACTCCCCTCAACAAGGAGGACCCTATGCTGATGCTCAAAACCGTCACGGTACTCGAAGCCATCTCCAAGCGCCGCCGCACGGCGCGCCCTGCCGCTCATACCGGCCTGTCCAAGAACACCATATTCGCCGCCACCCATAGTGCCGAGGACGCCCTCGTACTGCTTGACGCCACGGCAAACGGCCTCACCGTCGAGCAGGCAACTGAGCGCCTGAACGCCGTCGGCCCCAACACCATCGAGGCAACGACCAAAACGCTCGCCCGCCGCATCGCCGACGCGTTCATCGATCCCTTCGCCGGCATCCTCGCCGCGCTCGCACTGGTCTCGCTCTACATCGACGTGCTCGCCGTGCCCGAACCGCAGCGCGACCCCTCCACGGTCATCGTCATCGGCATCATGCTGCTGGTATCGGGCGGCATGAAGTTTATCCAGGAAGCCCGCAGCGGCAATGCGGCCGAGGCCCTCAAGGACCTGGTCTCCAACACTTGCACCGCCCTGCGCGACGGCGAGCGCATCGAGATCCCCTTCGACGAGCTCGTCCCCGGCGATGTAATCCGTCTCTCTGCCGGCGATATGGTGCCGGCAGATGCCCGCATCATCACCGCGCGCGACCTGTTTGTGATCGAGTCCGCACTCACCGGCGAGAGCGAGGCCGTCGAGAAGACCACCGCCGTCACCGTCGTCGAGGGCGCCGACGGCTCCGCACTGCCACTCTCTGCCTGCAAGAACATCGTCTTTACCGGCACCTCCGTGCAAAACGGCGCCGCCATGGCGCTTGTCGTTGCCACCGGCTCGGACACCTACCTGGGCGGCATCGCCAAGATGCTCAACGGGCGCGGCGAAAAGAGCGCGTTTGACCGCGGCGTCTCGAGCGTCTCCATGCTGCTGGTGCGCCTGATGCTCGTTATGGCGCCGGCCGTCTTTGTCATCAACGCCGCCACCAAGGGCAACGTCATCGACGCGCTGCTGTTCGCCACGAGCGTGGCCGTGGGCATCACGCCGCAGATGCTTCCCGTCATCGTGACCACGAGCCTGTCGCAGGGCGCCAAGGACCTCGCCCGTCGCCAGGTTATCGTCAAGGAGCTGCCGGCGATTCAAAACCTCGGAGCGATGGACGTCCTGTGCTGCGACAAGACCGGCACCCTCACCGAAGACCGCATCGTGCTCGAGCGCTACCTCAACACCGATGGCAGCGAGGACGCGCGCGTGCTGCGCCATGCGTTTTTGAACAGCTTCTTCCAGACCGGCCTCAAAAATCTTATCGACCTGGCCGTAATCGACCGTGCCGATGTGACACCCTCGACCGTCGCACCCGATTCCGTGCTGGGCCAGAGCCTGCGCGACCGCTACACCAAGGTCGACGAGGTTCCCTTCGATTTCTCGCGCCGTCGCCTGAGCGTAGTTGTCGCCGACGCCCAAGGCAAAACCCAGATGGTTACCAAGGGCGCTGCCGAGGAAATGCTCGAGATCTGCTCCTTTGTCGAGATCGATGGCATCGCTCAGCCGCTCACCGACGAGAAGCTCGCCCAGATTCGCAAGCAGATCGCCGGACTTAACGCCGAGGGCCTACGCGTAATTGCCGTGGCGCAGAAGACCAATCCGCGCTGCGTGGGCGAGTTTGGCATCGCCGACGAGTGCGACATGGTGCTGATGGGCTTTTTGGCCTTCCTCGATCCGCCCAAAGCAAGTGCCGCGGGCGCCGTCGCCACCCTCGAGGCCAAGGGCGTGGCGGTCAAGGTCCTAACCGGCGACAACGACCGCGTCGCCGCCACCGTCTGCGAGCAGATTGGTATCGATGCGAGCAACGTCTTGCTCGGCTCCGAGATCGATACGCTCGATGACGCCGAACTTGCCGAGCGCGCCGAGAAAACCCACCTCTTCGCCAAGCTCTCGCCGCTGCAGAAGGCGCGCCTGGTACGTGTCATGCGCGAGATGCTCGGCCACACCGTGGGCTTTATGGGCGACGGCATCAACGACGCCGCCGCCATGCGTGCGAGCGATTGCGGCATCTCGGTCGATTCGGCCGTCGATATTGCCAAGGAATCCGCCGATATCATCTTGCTTCAGAAGGACCTGGGCGTGCTCGAGCGCGGCATCATCGAAGGCCGCCGCACCTACGGCAACCTGCTCAAGTACCTCAAGACCACGGTGAGCTCCAACTTTGGCAACGTGCTGTCCGTGACCGTCGCGAGCCTGTTCTTGCCGTTTTTGCCCATGAGCGCCCTGCAGCTGGTACTGCTGTCGCTGGTCTACGAGATCGTGTGCATCGCACTGCCGTGGGACACCGTCGATGACGCCTGGACTGCCCGCCCGCGTGCCTGGGACGCCGCGTCCATCAAGGGCTTTATGCTCGAGCTGGGCCCCGTGAGCTCGCTGTTTGACATCGTGACCTTCGCCGCGCTCTTCTTTGTCGTGTGCCCCGCCGCCGTGGACGCAAGCTGGTCCGAGCTTGCCGCCGCGGGCGACGTCGCGGGTATGGCGACCTTTGCTGCGCTCTTCCAGAGCGGCTGGTTTGTCGAGTCCATGTGGTCGCAGACACTCGTGGTCCACATGTTGCGCTCCCCGCATCTGCCGAGCCCGCGCGACCACGCCGCGCCCGCATTGTGCGTTCTTACCGTGCTGGGCCTGGCGCTCGTCACCTGGCTGCCGGCAAGCCCCATCGCCGATGTGCTCGGCCTCATGCCGCTGCCCACGAGCTTTTTTGGGCTGCTCATTGGCATCGTTATCGCCTATATCGCGCTCACCCAGCTGGCAAAGTGCCGCTACATTGCCCGCCACGGCGAGCTGCTGTAGCAAGTAGACGGAAAACACCCTGCCAGCTGCCGTTGCCACTACCACAGCTACCAACGCCGCTGCCGTTGCCTCTGCCGCCGCCGCAGTCTATCCCTCCAGCAGTTGCGGTGGAATAGTTCCTGTTTAAAGCCCCGTGACTTTAATTTAGGGACTATTCCACCGCAACTTATTGGAGGATTAGCTAGTCCTTGGGTGTCCAGGACCAGAAGAATTTGATAAGGGCCACACGTGAGGTGGTGCCGGTCTTTTTGTTGATCGAGGAAATGTGGCGGTAGAGCGTGGAGCGCGAAAGGAAAAGCGTTTTGGCGATGTCCTGAACGCTCTGGTCCAAAACGACCAAGACCTCAAGAATATCGCGCTCGCGCTCTGTAAGCCCAAAGGTGGCGACGAAAGCATCGAGGCGTTCATCGGACGTGAGCTCCGCTGCCTCCACGGGCTCGGGGTCGGAGCATGTGGGTGCAAGATCCCCACCAAGATCGTCGGTGGCAAGCGGCAGCCCGTCCCGCATCGCGGCATCATCGGCTCGTTGCCCCAACTGCCCCAGCAGCGTAATCGCAATGCCCACAAACATCACGAGCGCCGCACCGATCGCAGCCAGCACGTTTTGACTCGAGATGATCGCCACCGCCGGCGCCGTCACGAGCATCGAGCACTCGTTGTTGACGACGCGACCCATGCACGGCCAAAAATATGACCAGCGCGCATAGAGCGAGACGGCGGCATATTTTGTGGTAAAGAACACCACGAAAAAGCCCGAGCCCAGATAAAAGATGATCGTGGCAGCAAGCTCGTTGCCGCCATTGCCATCGACGATGAGCACAAAGAACGAAAGCGTGGACAGTATGGCGGCACATGTCATGCCGATATTCATATACGAACGGCCGTGCAGGTCAAATAGTGCGCCAGCGGCCAACGAGCTCACGACAAGCAGCAGGCGCGGCCAATCGCCCAAATCGACGGCTCCGACAGCATGCAGGGTCGTGAAGCCCGCGTTGAGAGCGGCGAATACGCTGGAAAGATACGCCGTCGCCACGGTCAGGCGAACTACGGCGCGACGGAATGCCGCCTTTGCCTCGGGATCGTCATGCCACTTGGCGCCATGTTCCAGAGCATCTACCGAAAGCCCGGCAACACTGGGTTCAAAGCTGGGATCGGACTCGTCGCGCAGCTTGGCGCGTCGGGCACCGTGGAGCAACGCCACCTGCGCGATCGCACAGACAACCAGAACAGCCTGCTGAGGAATGCCGGCAGGCATCACCATGTGGTTGAGAACCTGCACCAGAACGCCCATGGCGTAAGAAAGTGCGGCGGCGCGCGCCAAGCAGGGCGTTCGCGCAAAGCGCCTCGCAAAATTTGCATGAGCAGTCGATCCGCAATAGCCCAGGGCGCAGCACGCCACCAGGCCGCCGGCAATTACTACCTCAAACCGCACTGCCGTAATCATCAGCAGCAACGCCGATACCAACAGCACGCCTGTAATATCGCTCGTCGCATCGATCGTCTGGGGAAGGCGATAGTACAGAAATGGGCGCACGAAAAAGCCAATCACGCTCGCGCCGACAACGATGCTCTCGTAGATGACGACCTCACTCGATGGCACGAACTCGGCTATGCGCACATCAAAGAGATACTCGCACGCCAAAAACGTGAAGAAGAACAGCGCCAGGCATATAATCTCCCGAATGCCCCGACGCAAATATGCGGTTGTGTCTCCCATGCCCCTCATGGTTAACCCCCCAGTCGCTCAATTGTCTGGAAATCTATTTTAATAAAGAACCAGTCTCAATATCGAAGCCAGGCTCGAAATGTTGCCAATTCGACCCCAGCCGTCCACATCACGCCGCGATTTTGAGCCGCATGGACCAGAAGGGACACGCGCGGCCTCTAGCTCGGCAAGGAGTGTCTCCAACTGCCACTCATTTAAGTACGTCCCCAATGAGTGCCTTCGAGCGCCTTCGACAAAGAGTGTCCCCCGCGACCAGTCGTTTAAGAACGTCCCCAACGACTAGTCAAAAATGGGCCATGTGTCCCAGTTGTGGAGACTCCTTGAGCCGTCTGGGTATCGCGAAGGATCGCGCACTCCCCCATCATCAAAAGTGACACACGCTACCAGTTGATGGGAGGCAACCATGGGCTTCTTTGACAAGATGTTCGAGAAGAAAGAGTGCGCGATTTGCGGTACCGAGCTGGGACTTCTAGGTAAGACAAAAATCAATGAAGGCTACCTGTGCAAAGAGTGCGCCGGCAAGCTCTCCCCCTACTTTCACGGCTATCGCTCCAGCACCGCGGACGACATCCGCGAGCAACTCGCCTACCGCGAGGCCAACGCCGAGCGCCTGGCCTCGTTCAACCCCACGCGCACGCTTTCTGCCGGGCGCACCAATATTATGCTCGATGAGGACGCGGGCCTGTTGATCATCACTTCGCAGAGCCGCTGGCGCGACGCCAATCCCGACATCATCGAGTTCTCGCAGGTACTCGGCTGCGATATGGATATCGACGAGCATCGCACCGAGATCTATCGCGAGACCAAGGACGGCGAGCGCGAGAGCTACAATCCGCCGCGCTATGACCTGGATTACGACTTTAACCTGACCATTCACGTCAACACGCCGTACTTTACCGAGATCAACCTGCGCGTGAACGACTCCACCATCGATCAGCGCGGCTCCATCGAATACCGCGAGGCCAAGCGCCAGGCAACCGAGGTCCGCGACGCGCTGGTGCAGCTGCGCCAGGAGACGCGCGATAGCGTCGTGGCCGCCAAGGCCCCCAAGACCGCGGTCACCTGCCCCTTCTGCGGAGCCACCACCATTCCCGATGCCAGCGGGCGCTGCGAATACTGCGGCGGCGCCATCGGCGCATAGCCTCCGGCAGCGAAAGGACCGATCATGGCCTTCGAGAGCGTCAACTATCAATGCCCCGCGTGTGGCGGCCCCCTTCACTTTGCCAGTGCCGAGCAAAAGCTCGTCTGCGACTACTGTGACTCGCGCTTTGAAGTCGAAGAAGTCGAGGCTCTCTATCGCGAGCGCCAGGACAAGGCCGACGCCAAAGCCGATGCGGCAGCCGCAACGCCCAAGCCCGTCGCCGACGACGCGGTGCAGGAGCTCGCCCAAAACGCCGGCTACATCTGCTCGTCGTGCGGCGCCGAGCTCGTGTCCGACGGCACCGTCGCCGTCACCACCTGCCCGTACTGCGGCAACTCCGCCGTGGCGCCCGGCCAGCTCTCGGGCGACTTCTCGCCCGACCTAGTAATTCCGTTTAAGCTCGGGCGCGATGACGTCACGGCCGCACTCAAGGAACACTACAAGGGCAAGATCTTGCTGCCCAAGAGCTTTGTCACCGGCAACCACATCGACGAGGTCCAAGGTGTCTACGTGCCGTTTTGGCTCTACGGCGCCCGCGTTGACGGCGAAGTGTACTTTGACGCGACCAACGAGACCGTGACCGAGGAATCCGACCGCACCGTCACGACCACCGACCACTACGATGCCTATCGCAAGGGCAATATCTCGTTTAAGCGCGTGCCCGTCGACGGATCGTCCAAGATGCCCGACGGCCACATGGATGCCATCGAGCCGTTTGACTACGACGCGCTGCGCCCGTTCTCGGTCGCATATATGCCCGGCTACATCGCCAACCGTTACGACGAGGACTGCGAGACCTGCAAGGCGCGCGCCGAACGCCGTATGGAAGAAAGCACAATCTCGGCCCTGCGCGAGACCGTCGTCGACGAATACGACGATGCCACGGTCGAAAGCAAGCAGCTCGACTACACCTGGGAAGACAGCGACTACGCCCTGTTCCCCGTCTGGATGCTCTCCACCTCGTGGAACGGCAAGAGCTACCTGTTTGCCATGAACGGCCAGACCGGCCGCTTGGTCGGCGAGCTCCCCTGCTCCAAGCCCAAGCTCGCCATCGCCTCGGTGCTGTTCTTCGTGATCGGATTTATCCTCTCCCAGATTCTCTTCATGGGTGAATACGCCTTCGATCCGGATTACCTCACCTTTGATATCGAGGGCATCCTCATCAACATCGTCGCGCCGCTGATCATCGTGGTCATCGCAGACGTGCTGCTGGTGGGCCAGCTCAAGACGGCCAACGAGGCCACCCACGCCGATTGCTACTGTGGCGAGCTCGACCTGACCGAGAAGCACGACACCTTCAGCCACACCGAGACCACCGTTGTCATGAAGGACGACAAGGACGATTAACCATCCTGACCA
Source organism: uncultured Collinsella sp. (assembly GCA_937934355.1). The sequence continues at coordinate 8,412 of CALGZY010000102.1, forward strand.
ATACCACCCGGCCTTTGACGAGAAAGGAAGATCACCATGGGACTCTTGAAAGCTGGATTGGGTGCTGCCGGCGGCGTCATGGCCGACCAGTGGAAGGAATTTATCTACTGCGAATCGATGCCTGCTGACGTCTTGGCCTGCAAGGGCAGCAAGCGCACCGGCGGCCGCAGCTCCAACACGCGCGGCGAGGACAACGTCATCTCCAACGGCTCGGTCATCGCCGTCAACGACGGCCAGGGCATGCTCGTGGTGCAAAACGGCAAGATCATCGAAGTCGCGCTGGAGCCCGGTGAGTTCGTCTTCGATACCGGCAGCGAGCCGAGCGTCTTTAGCGGCAACCTGGGCGATTCCATCAAGGAGACCTTCGCCAATATCGGCAGCCGCTTTACCTTTGGCGGCGACGCGGGCAAGGACCAGCGCGTCTACTTCATCAACACCAAGGAGATCATCGGCAACAAGTACGGCACCGCCTCGCCCGTGCCCTTCCGCGTGGTCGATAACAACATTGGCCTGGACGTCGACATCTCCGTGCGCTGCAACGGTGAGTATTCGTACCGCATCACCAACCCGCTGCTGTTCTACACCAACGTATGCGGCAACGTGACCGATAGCTACACGCGCGACAAGATCGACAGCCAGCTTAAGTCCGAGCTGCTCACCGCCCTGCAGCCCGCCTTCGCCGCCATCTCCGATATGGGCATCCGTTACAGCGCCCTGCCCGCCCACACCATGGAAATCGCCGATGCGCTCAACGAGGTGCTCAGCGAAAAGTGGGCCGATCTTCGCGGCGTCGAAATCGTATCCTTCGGCGTCAGCTCCGTCAAGGCCTCCGAGGAAGACGAAGTCATGATCAAAGAGCTGCAGCGCAATGCGGTGTTCCGCAATACCAACATGGCCGCCGCGCAGCTGGTCGGCGCGCAGGCGCAGGCCATGCAGGACGCGGCCAAGAACTCCGCCGGCGCCTTCATCGGCTTTATGGGCATGGGCATGGCGCAGCAGAGCGGCGGCGTGAACGCGCAAACCCTGTTCCAGATGGGCGCGCAGCAGCCCCAGGCACAGCAGGCTGCACCGGCCGACGGCTGGAAGTGCAGCTGCGGCGCGATGAATACCGGCAAGTTCTGCACCCAGTGCGGGGCCAAGAAACCCGAGTCCGGCTGGACCTGCGCCTGCGGCGCGGTCAACCAGGGCAAGTTCTGCTCCCAGTGCGGTGCCAAGCGTCCTGCCGGCGCTCCGCTGTACCGCTGCGATAAGTGCGGCTGGCAGCCCGAGGATCCTACCCATCCCCCCAAGTTCTGCCCCGAATGCGGCGATCCCTTTGACGATAACGACCTGCAATAAGCCTATGGACGAAAAGATACTTTCTTCCTATCATGCCTGGTGCGCTCATGCGTCGGCCGATCCTGATTTAGCGCGTGAGCTTGCCGCCATGGCGCAGGATGAGGCAGCCCTGTCGGACGCCTTTTACCGCGACCTTGCCTTTGGCACAGGCGGCCTGCGCGGCGTAATCGGCGCGGGCACCAACCGCATGAACGTGTACACCGTGGCCAAGGCCTCCCAAGGGCTGGCCAATTATGTGGTGCGCCGGTTTTCGCCTGAGGCGCGCCGCATCGCCGTCAGCTATGATTCACGCATCAAGTCCGACCTGTTTGCGCGCGTGGCTGCGGGTGTATTTGCCGCAAACGGCATTTCGGTGTTTATCTATCCCCATCTGATGCCCACGCCCTGCCTGTCCTATGCCGTGCGAGCGCTGGGCTGCGCTGCGGGCGTGATGGTGACAGCCTCGCATAACCCGGCCAAGTACAACGGCTACAAGGTATACGGTTCCGACGGCTGCCAAATCACTACCGAAGCGGCGGATGAAGCTCTGCGCGAAATTGAGCGGTTAGACATCTTTGCCGACGTGAAGCAAGCTGACTTCGACGCCTGCCTGGCGGACGGCAGCATCCAGTGGATTCCGGACAGCGTGTACGACAACTTCACCCGCGCTGTGCGCGGACAGTCCGTGCTGACGGCGGATGATCCCATCGACCGAGACGTATCCATCGTCTATACCCCGCTTAACGGCACGGGGCTTCAGCCTGTCACCCGCGCGCTGCGCGAAAGCGGCTTTACGCGCATCACCGTTGTGCCCGAGCAGGAGCAGCCGAACGGGCATTTTCCCACCTGCCCTTACCCCAACCCCGAAATTCGCGAGGCCATGGCGCTGGGCATTGCCTGCGCGCAAAAGCATCAGGCTGACCTGCTGCTGGCTACCGATCCCGACTGCGACCGTGCAGGCATTGCCGTGCGCAATGCCGCAGGCGAATACGTGCTGCTGACCGGCAACGAGACAGGCATGCTGCTGCTGGATTTTATCTGCGCGCGCCGCGCCGCCCATCATGCCATGCCATCCGAGCCAGTGATGATCAAAACCATCGTTACCACCGATATGGCTGAGCGCATCGCCGCCCATTACGGCGTGCGCACCATCAACGTGCTGACGGGCTTCAAGTTCATCGGCGAGCAGATCGGTCTGCTTGAAAAGCAGGGCCGCGCGGACAGCTATATTTTCGGCTTTGAGGAAAGCTACGGCTACCTGAGCGGCAGCTATGTGCGCGATAAGGACGCGGTGGATGCGTCGCTGCTGATCTGCGAAATGTTCGCCTATTACAAGGCGCAGGGTGTCAGCCTGCTGGATCGATTGAACGCCCTGTACGCACAGTACGGCTATTGCCTGAACACCCTGCATTCCTACACCTTTGAGGGCGCGGCGGGCTTTGACCGCATGCAGGCCATCATGCAGGCCTTCCGCGGCGATATCGCGGCGTTCGGCGGCAAGGCCGTGCAGGCGTACCAGGATTATCTGCACGGCTTGGATGGACTTCCGCCCTCTGATGTAATCAAATTCCACCTGGCTGATCACTGCTCCGTGGTTGTGCGCCCCTCGGGCACCGAGCCCAAGCTGAAGGCCTACATCTCCGTCAGCGCGGAAAACCGTGCGCAGGCTGAGGCGGCAGAGCGGCAGATTACCGCCGATCTGGAAAAGCTGATCAACGGCTAAGGCCATTGTCTCTCATCCAAGCAGCATAAAAACCCCGGCAAGATTTCATCTTGCCGGGGTTGCTTTGTGAAGGTTCACTCCGCCAGCGGATCGAGCATGACCTGCCACTGGATATGATCAGCAATCTCATAGCAGGCGGGCAGCTCAGGGCCGCAGCTGTTGCTGCCAATGCCGCGCTGCGCCATGTCCAGGCACAGCACGCAGCGCTCCTCGCGCGTCAGCTCATCATCATGGGCAACGTCGGCCAGCTGCTCCTGCGAATAATTGAGCGCCGAGAAGCCAAAACCCGCGCCCTCGATGCGCAGCGCGCCCTGCGCGCCATGCAGCGTCAGCGAACGCGCGCCGTAATGGCTGCCGCTCTCCTGCGGACGCAGGGGATGCGCGTACTGCGTCTCCACCGTATCCGCGTGCCAGCCAAGCAGTGAAGCCTGGCGCTTATCGATATAGCTTTCCAGCGGGCCATAGGCAAAATAGCGCAGCTTGTCATAATCCGCAGGCAGCATCATGCGCAGACCCAGGCGCGGGAACACCGGCACGCCGGCCTCGCGGCGCATATCTGCCTGGCAGGCAATGCGACCGTCGGCAAACACCGTCCAGCGCACCGTGCCCTGCGCCAGCAGGCAAATGGACATGCTGCTGATATGCACCGCCGTTTCGATTTCTACCCGGTCGTCATGCTTTTGCACCTGCGTGCCCATACCGCGCGAGACGGCATAGCGGTATAGATACCGGTTCCATTCGTTCTTGATGTTGCGGTCGTTATCCGTCGGCGCGCGCCAGATATTATACGCCATGGGCGCAAGCAGCATTTCCTTGGCGCGCACCGCCATCGCGGCAAACGCGCCGGTCATGCTGTCATAGCGATAGACAAAATCATCGCCGCAGATGGTAACATAGCGTTCCTTCTCGCCGCTCACACGCAGTGTCTGCGCAGCGCGCTGCTGAATCTGCGGCACAAATTCAGGCGCTCCCACCTGCTCCATGCCCAGCACATCGCCGCGCTTGCCCCAGGGAGTATCGGCAGCGCTGAGCGCATACAGCGTGCAGCAGCCGCCCGCGCGGGCAGGCACATGCAGCGTGGCTGTGCCGCGCGGCGCGATATCCAGTTCCTCCGCAGGAACAAGGACCGTTTCTTCGGGCTGGCCGCCGCCGGACAGGACGATCTTGATATCAATTCTGCCCTTGGGCGATACGAAATCCAGATGATTCTTCAGCGTAATCCAGCCGTTAGCCAGATCAGCCGCAGCCACTCGCAGCGGGCGCAGCACATTCTTGTATTCCAACAGTCCTGTGTGTACAGTTCTGTCCGGATATACCAATCCATCCATACAGAAATTGCCGTCATGGATCTCTTCTCCATGATCTCCTCCATAGGCGTAGATTGTCTTTCCATTCTCGGCAATGCCATGAGCAATCGCATGGTCACACCATTCCCAAACAAAACCACCACACATTTTATCGTTGTCCTGAATCATTTGGAAATAATCTTCAAAATCTCCAGGTCCATTTCCCATGCTGTGGCAGTACTCGACTAGAAGGAATGGCTTGCTTCCGTCCTTGTCCAGATATTCCTGAATTTCGGAAAGTGCCGGGTACATCCGGCTGTACACATCCAGATTGCTATAATCATATGTTTCATCATAATTACGGTATCTTGCACTCTCATATTGTGTGATGCGGTCTGGATCAAAATTCTTTGTCCATTCCAGTGCTTTTTCAAAGTTGCAGCCAT
>CALGZY010000103.1 GCA_937934355.1 uncultured Collinsella sp.
CGCGACGTCGATCCGCAGGAAGTACTCAAGACCGTCAAGGAGCGCGACATCAAACTCGTCGGCCTCTCGGCGCTTATGACTACCACAGTCGTCGCCATGGAGGAGACCATCAAGCTGCTTCATACTGAGGTGCCGGGCGTCAAGATCATCGTGGGCGGCGCCGTACTCACCCCCGAATACGCCAAGCAGATCGGCGCGGACTACTACGCCAAGGACGCCGCCGAAAGCGCTCGCATCGCCGAAGAGGTCTTTGGGCAGTAACACAACGGAAACAACCGAGCACCAAAACGTGCCGCACGCGCCACATGGCACGTGCGGCACGTTAGAATAGATAAAACTATGCTCGTTTTGGCAGATAGGAGCGCAAGGATGGCGATCACGCCCGCAGAAATCGCGGAAACCCGCGGCATGGTTGAGGAACAGAACCTCGACATCAGGACCATCACCATGGGTGTTTCGCTCATGGGTTGCGGTGACGAGAACCTCGACCGCATGTGCACGAAGATCTACGACCACGTGACGCACACGGCTGAGCATCTGGTCGAGACCGCCGAGAACCTCGAGCGCGAGTACGGCATCCCCATCGTCAACAAGCGCGTTTCCGTCACCCCGGTGGCGCAGATCGCCGCATGCTGCAAGGATGAGGACCTCACCCCCATCGCGCATGCCCTCGACCGCGCGGCCGAGACGCTCGGCATCGATTACCTGGGCGGCTTCTCCGCACTCGTCCAGAAGGGCATCGGCGACGCCGACCGCCGCGTCATCCAGTCCATCCCCCAGGCGCTCGCTACCACGAGCCGCGTCTGCTCCAGCGTCAACGTCGCCAGCCTGCGCGCCGGTATCAACATGGATGCCGTGCTCATGGCCGCCCAGACCATCATCGATGCCGCCAAGCTCACGGCCGACCAGGATTCCGTTGGCGCCTCCAAGTTTGTCTGCTTTGCCAACATGGTCGAGGACTCCCCGTTTATGGCGGGCGCCGTCCACGGCGGTGGCGAGGCCGACGCCGTCATCAACGTAGGCGTCTCGGGCCCCGGCGTTATGGCCGCAGCCCTGGAGACGCTCCCCGACTCCGCATCGATGATGGAGGTTGCCGAGAAAATCAAGCAGACCGCCTTTAAGATCACCCGTGCCGGCGAGCTCATGAGCCGCGAGGCCGCCCATCGCCTGGGTGTCGAGAAGGGCATTGTCGACCTGTCGCTGGCTCCCACGCCCGCCATCGGCGACTCCGTCGCACGCATCCTCGAGATCATCGGTGTTGGCACCTGCGGTGGCCCGGGCACGACCTGCGCGCTCGCCATGCTCAACGATGCCGTCAAGAAGGGCGGCGTCATGGCCAGCTCCAGCGTGGGCGGCCTCTCGGGCGCCTTTATCCCCGTGTCCGAGGACGCCGGCATGATCGCCGCCGTCGAGGCCGGCGCGCTTTCGCTCGAGAAGCTCGAGGCCATGACCTGCGTGTGCTCCGTTGGCCTGGACATGATCGCCATCCCCGGCGACACTCCGGTCGAGACCATCGCCGGCATCATCGCCGACGAGATGGCCATCGGCGTCATCAA
>CALGZY010000104.1 GCA_937934355.1 uncultured Collinsella sp.
CGGGATTGGTCAAAATCGTTTGACTATTAGCGGCTAAAATCGCCCGGCGCTAACAGCCGGCCGGGCCCCGTCGTCCAAAAATCACCCGTAAAGGCGCGTTTATCTAATTTAATCTATCCCTTGTGGAATGCGGCTTGCTGGTGTTGTCTGGGCATTGATGGCTACATGGTTCAAGAGGCGGCGGTGCTGTTGCTTGAATTTTTGCAGTTAAAGAGGCCCGTTTCCCTGGGTTGGGGAAACGGGCCTCTTTTTGTCTCTGGGCTTGTGGATTGGCGAAGGTAGTATGCTCTGGCGGCTATTTTGAGTTCTTGAAGCGGCGTGTGGCTGTGGCGGTTATTCCGAGCCCCATGGCGGCGATTCCTGCTAGTGCGATTGCGCTTGGCGTTGTGTCGCCTGTGTTTGCCAGCTTGTCGGCGGTCGTAGTTGCTTGCTTGCCGTTGCTCGAGTTCGCCTGCTTGGTGGAGCTCGATGGGGCGTCTTTGCCGGTCGCGGGCGAGCTGGCGGGCTGCGCCGTCTCGGCTGGCTGCGCTGAGCTGGAGGGTTTTGTCGTCTCGGCGGGTTTCGTTATCTCGGGCGAGGTGGCCTTGTCTGCCGCGGCCTTTGCCTCTTCGTATGCCTTGCAGGCATCGTCATATGCCGCTTGTGCCTTTTCCAAATCGCCGAGGAGCGCATCTCGCTTGGCTGTTTCCTCGTCGATGTGGGCTTTGACTTCCTCCGCCGCACTTTCGAATCTCTGAATCTGTCTTTCCTGGCTTTCGAGGCGGCGTTGGTAGCTGTCAAGCGTCGTTTTGCAAGACTCTTCTTGCAATTTTGCCGCCATGATTTCGGAGCGCAACTGTTTAATAGCTTCGCTGGGCGCCTCGTCGCCGAGTGCCTTAAGTGCCTCTAATTTTGCCTGAAGGCTGCTTACCAGGTTGCTGGCCTCGTCGTATTTGGCTTGGGCTGCATCGACGTTCGCTTGCATGGCGGGAAGGAGTTCCCTACATTCGGCGGCATGCGCCAGCATAATGTCGCGGAGCTCTTGATCACTGGCAATCATATTATTGATTCCCGCAATTCTCTCGGGATTTGCGGCGTCCTCCGCTGCTTTGAGTTTTTTGAGCGCTTCCTGCATGGCTGCATACGCTTTTTCTTTTGCGGCGGCCGCATCTTCCGTTTGCAAGGCAACTGCACCGGTGGGGGAGCTGGTTTCTGCCGCGATCGCCGTTGCGGGGGCGATTCCCGCGACAAGTGCCGCGGAAAGGGCGATGCCCACAGTTGCTCGTCTTGCTCTTCTTGCGAGAATGTCGTTCATCTCGGCACCTCATTTCAAGGGTCGGCGACTAACTTGGTAGCACTAATGTAAGTATACCAAGCGGTCGACCCGACACTGGCTGGGTGCGCGCGTATACCTCTCTGAAAACTGAATCCCGTTAGAAATGACGAGTTGTTTACGCTTCTTTTGGGGTGGCGGTACTATCATGATTCGAATTGAATGTGGATGATGATAGGGAGCGCCTTTTTATGATTGAGCTGCTTAGGCGTTTTGGTGGTAAGTTTCGCCGGTATATGGTGATCGGTCCTGCGTGCAAGCTGATCGAAGTGATCTTTGACCTGCTGACGCCGCTGGTGATTGCCCAGATGATCGATAAGGGCATTGGCTCGCACGACGTGAACGCCGTTATCCACTACGGCATGGTACTTGGCGCCATGGCTGTGATCGGCATCTCGTTTACGCTCGTCTGCCAAAAGATGGCGGCGCTGACTTCGCAGGGCATGGGTACCGACATTCGCGGTGCACTCTACCAGCACATCAACGAACTGAGCTATGTCGAACTCGATTGCTTTGGAACGCCGTCGCTCATCACGCGCATTACCAACGATGTCAACCAGGTGCAGCTCGCTGTGGCGCTGGGCGTGCGCATGCTCATCCGCTGGCCCTTCTTGGCGGTGGGTTCTATGTGCGCGGCCCTTGCCATCGACCTTAAGCTCGGCATCATCTTTTTGATTTGCACGCCCGCCATCGGCTTGGTGTTTTGGTTTGTCATGGCGCGCTGCATTCCGTACTACAAGCAGCTGCAGGCAAAGCTCGACCGCATCGCGCTTGTCTGCCGCGAGGGGCTTTCGGGTGCCCGCGTGGTCCGCGCGTTTGTGCGCGAAGACCACGAGCGCGAGCGTTTTGCTCGTGCGGCCGACGACCAGGCGCATGTCGCCATCGCGGTGGGTAAGCTCTCGTCGGTCCTTAACCCCGTCACGTTTTTGGTGATGAATCTGGGCGTGTGCGCCATCCTGTGGGTGGGCGGCATCCAGGTCAACGTGGGTGAGCTTACGCAGGGCCAGGTCATGGCGTTTGTGAACTACATGACGCAGACCCTCACCTCCATCGTCTACGTGGCCAACCTGGTCGTTGTCTTTACCAAGGCGAGCGCCAGCGCGTCGCGCATCAACGAGGTGCTCAATTGCGAGCCGAGCATCACCGACGAGGGCAACCAGCCGGTCGCGCTGCCTGAGCCGAGCGACCTGGCGGGTGGCGCTGTTCCGGTCCCTGCGCTGAGCTTTGACCATGCGAGCTTTTCGTTTGGCGCGGGCGCGGCAAATGCCGTGAGCGATGTGACCCTGGAGCTGCCGCTGGGCAAAACGCTCGGCATTATCGGCGGCACGGGCAGCGGCAAGTCCACACTCGTCTCGCTTATCCCGCGCCTGTACGATGTGAGCACCGGCCGCGTGAGCGTGATGGGCGCCGACGTGCACACCTGGCCGCTCGACCAGCTGCGCAGTGTGGTCGCGACCGTTCCGCAGCGCGCTTCGCTGGTGAGCGGCACAATCCGCAGCAACCTGACCTGGCGCGACGAGGCAGCAACCGACGAGGAGCTCTGGGCGGCGCTCGATATGGCGCAGGCCAGCGAGTTCGTGCGCGACAAGCCCCAGGGCTTAGATGCTCCGGTCGAGGCGGGCGGCAAGAACTTTAGCGGTGGCCAACGTCAGCGTCTGACCATTGCGCGTGCTCTGGTGGGCTCGCCGCAGATCCTGATCATGGATGATTCCGCATCGGCGCTCGACTTTAAGACTGACGCGGCGCTTCGCCGTGCCATCCGCGAGCGCAGTGTGCGCGGTGCCGCCGAGGGCGGGTTGCCGCTGACGACGGTGATCGTGAGCCAACGCGTTTCAACCGTGCGCGATGCCGACATAATCTGCGTGCTCGATCACGGCTCGGTCGCGGGCCTGGGCACGCACGATGAGCTGTACGCGACCTGCCAGCTCTACCGCGAGATCTGCCAGTCGCAGCTTCGCCGCGAGGAGCTCGAGGGCCAGCAGGGGAGTGCGGCGCCCGCGTCCGCCCCGACTGCCCCCGCATCCGCCTGCGCAAAGGAGGGCTGCTAAATGAATCCGTATACTTCTTCCGGTTCGGTCGCCACGATGACGGCCAACGTGTCCGGCAACGACAAGCTCAACGACCTGGGCGACGGTCCGCGCCAGCCTGGCGACCCCGAGCGTTATCCTGTGGGTGCGGTGACCCACCGTCTGATGGGCTACGTTCGTCCGCATCGCATTTCGTTTGTTGCGTCGTTTGTGAGTGCCGCCATCTCCGTGATTCTGCAGCTCTACACGCCGATTCTCATCGGCGAGGGCATCGACCTTATCGTCGCCGCCGGGCAGGTGGACTTCGACGCGCTGCTGCCGCTCGTTACCAAACTCGCGCTCGTCGTGGTAGGTGCCGCGGCCTTCCAGTGGCTGCAGGGCTACTGCGTCAACCGCCTGTCCTACGAAACGGTGCGCGACATGCGCGTGGAGGCGAGCGATAAGCTCAGCCGCATGCCGCTCAGCTTTATCGACAGCCATGCCCACGGCGACCTCATGAGCCGCGTGGTCAACGACGTCGACCAGGTGGGCGACGGTCTGCTGCAGGGCTTCACGCAGCTCTTCACCGGTGTTATTACCATCGTGGGCACGCTCGCGTTTATGCTTTCCATCAACCTGACCATGACGCTCGTGGTGGTACTCGTCACGCCGCTTTCCATTTTTGCAGCCGGTGCTATCGCCAAGCTCTCCAACAAAAGCTTTACGGCACAGCAGCGTATTCAAGGGCAGCTCGGTGGTCATATCGAGGAGTACGTAGGCGAGCAAAAGCTTGTCGATGCCTTTGCCTATGGTCCCAACGCCCAGCAGCGCTTCGATGCCCTCAATGCCGAGCTCTACACCGCGGGCGAGCGCGCGCAGTTTATGGGTTCGCTCTCCAACCCCGGTACGCGTTTTATCAATAACATCATCTATGCCGTGGTCGCTGTGATCGGCTGCGTGGGCGTGATCACGGGCGTGCCCGCGGCGCTTACGGTGGGCGGCGTGCAGATCTTCCTGTCCTATGCCAACCAGTACACCAAGCCGTTCAACGAGGTCACCAATGTCATTACGCAGATCCAGACCGCGTACGCCTCGGCGCGCCGCATGTTTGCGCTGCTCGATGCCCGCGAGCAGGAGCCCGATGCGGCGGATGCCGTGGAACTTGCCGCCCCGCAGGGCGAGGTCGCCTTTGAGCATGTGGACTTTAGCTACGTGCCCGACCGCAAACTGCTGCAGGATATCTGCATCGAGGCTAAGCCCGGCATGCGCTTTGCCCTGGTCGGCCCCACGGGCTGCGGCAAGACGACGCTCATCAACCTGCTGCTGCGCTTTTACGATATCGATGCCGGACGCATCATGGTCGATGGCAGGTCTTCGCGTGACTACACGCGCGCAAGCCTTCGCCGTGCCTTTGGCATGGTGCTGCAGGACACTTGGCTGTTCGAGGGCACGGTGGCGGAAAACATCGCTTACGGTTGCCCGGATGCCACGCGCGAGCAGGTTATCGAGGCGGCCAAGTGCGCGCACGCACACAAGTTTATCGTGCAGCTGCCAGGCGGCTACGATACAGTCATCGGCGAGGACGGCGGCACGTTTAGCCAGGGTCAAAAACAGCTGCTGTGCATCGCGCGTGTCATGCTCACCGACCCGGCGATTCTGCTGCTGGACGAGGCAACGTCGAGCATCGATACTCGCACCGAGCTGCAGGTGCAGGCGGCATTCGACGAGCTCATGGCCGGCCGCACGAGCTTTGTGGTGGCGCATCGCCTGAGCACGATTCGCAACGCCGACTGCATCCTGGTGATGCGCGACGGCCGGATTATCGAGCGCGGCACGCACGACGAGCTGCTAGCGGCAGGCGGCTTCTACGCCGAACTCTACCGCAGCCAGTTTGCCCAGTAGGGGCTACCGATTAGCGGCAGATGGTTTACATCTGCGTTGTTAGTACTAAGATATTCATCTAATAAATTGCATTAGTGGCTTTAGTTTTGGGGGAAACGAGGCAACGTGACTATGACGTGCTCTTTGGTGGTTAACAGCAAGAGCGGTAATACCAGGATGGTTTCGGGCGCGATCAAGCGCGCTCTGCAGGCTGCGGGCGTTGAGTTTGTCCATGCCGCGGCGTTGAGCGACGATGCGGATGCAGATCAGGTTGCGCTCGAGGCGCAGGGCGCCTGCGCGGCCGACACGGTGCTCGTCGGTTTTTGGTGCGACAAGGGCGCGTGCACGCCTTCGGTTGCCGCGCTGCTCTCCGCTCTGCACGGCAAGCGCGTTTTCCTCTTTGGTACCTGCGGTTTTGGCGCCGACCAGAGCTATTATCAGCAGATTATCAATCGCGTGACCTCCAATTTGGCCGAGGATGCCGAGCTTGTGGGTTGGGCAATGTGCCAGGGCAAGATGGGTCCCGCGGTCAAGCAGCGCTACGAGGCCATGCTCGAGCAAGATCCCGACAATGTCCGCTTTAAGATGCTGCTCGATAACTGGGTCGCCGCAAAGGATCACCCCACCAAGGAAGATCTGGACAACATGGCTGCAGCCGCCAAGAAGGCCGTGCTGGGCGAGTAGCTTCGCCGCTCGCGGTCCTTCGCGCAAAACAATACAAATGTGAAAGCCTCGAAATCCTCGAGGCTTTTTTCTTGACACTCGCGGGCGCAACCGTGGCAAGCATTTGGGGTGACATTTTCCATCACCCCGATGACGAGACCGTCCTAGACGACACGCTCGCGTGCATTCGCTGGATGTATCGCCAGATGGAGTACGGCTGTCAAAAGTATCCGGGTTTCTTTACGCATCACTCGCTGAGTTTTATGCAGCAAGACACTGCGGACGGCAAGCGCCGCATGCATCATGCCTGGCAGCATATCCTCGACCAGCTTTGCGTGGTGCTCAAGCGTGATCCTCGGGTACGCCCGGACGCCTTTACCGATCAGTTTTCTGCCGAGCAATTTGCCGAGGTCCTGTTCTCGCTCGTGCTCTCTGCCGTGATTCGGCAAGATTTCAATCCGAGTGCCGCGCTCGAGATTACGCGCCGAACCCTCTACTAACGGCCCCGCGCAAGGCGGGGATTTTTATGGTTAGAAAGTGAACAGCGTTCACGTTAAGGAGGTGGTGCGTGGCACCAAGAACCAAAACCGTTCGTTTGCAACCATTCATTAAGGGAGACGTATATATGCGTGCTTTATTCGAAACGCTATTCGACATCGTCTATCTGGTGACGGTCATTACCCTCGGCATTCGCATGATTCGCGGCAGCAAGGGCAACCGTCAGTTCCAGCTGTTTGGCTGGATGGCGGTCGTTTTGGGCGCCGGTGATTCGTTCCACCTGGTCCCCCGCGCGCTGGCGCTCTGCACGACCGGCTTTGACGCTTATGCCGTGCAGCTGGGCCTGGGCAAGTGGATTACCTCGATTACCATGACCATCTTCTACGTACTGCTCTACTACGTGTGGCGCGAGCGCTACCAGGTGAAGAACCACGTCGGAACGACCGTGGCGATCTTTGCCCTGGCCGTCATGCGTGTCGCGCTGTGCATGCTGCCGCAAAACCAGTGGCTCACCAACCAGACCCCGCTTGCATGGGGTATCCTGCGCAACATCCCGTTTGCCATCATGGGCCTTATGGTCATCGTGCTGTTTTACCGCAGTGCCAGGGAAGATAACGACGAAGCCTTCCGCTGGATGTGGCTCACCATTGTGCTGAGCTTTGGCTTCTACATTCCCGTGGTCCTGTGGGCCGAGGTTGTCCCGGCTATCGGCATGCTCATGATCCCCAAGACCTGCGCGTACGTGTGGACCGTGCTGATTGGCTACAGCGCCATGAAGAAGGAGTGCTAGGTCCATCTTCTAAATGTTTCGCCCGCCCGGCGGCGGAATATAAGGTTTCCTACTCTACAGTCCTGCTCGCACGGAGAGCACATTAAGTGCTCTCCGGCTCG
>CALGZY010000105.1 GCA_937934355.1 uncultured Collinsella sp.
TCATAAGCCACAGCGTATCGACATGGTAGGTATCGAACAAAAAACTCGCGCTGGTACCCGAGAAACCCCAAAACGAACCGCCCACCAGCGTGGCTAAAACGCCCGTGATCATCTTGCGCGTCTGGGCGTCGTTGAGACGGTCGCGCCAGGCGCGACGGGTGTTGCGGCTGAGCTCGTCAGTTCCCTCGGGCACGACAAAATCGGACGCCGCCGTCATCGGTACCGAAGTCTTTTTGCGTGCACGCTGAGCTGTGCGCTCCTGCTCCATTCCACTCCTCCGAAATCAATTGGCAACAAAGCGCTCAAACTGTAGCACGAATATCGGCATGAAAAAGCAGACGATTCGGAACATCTATGAGCATCCAAATTGCAGGGACGAAAGGCACAGACGCGCTATGCCGAGTGGTTGGAACCGTCTAGGGCGCCGGGGGCGGCTTCCGCACTTTCATCGGAATGGCCACCGTCGTTCTGCTCCTTGGCGCTATCCTGGCCTTCCTGCTCACGGCGACGTTTTTCGCGAATCTGCTCCACAGCAGCGCGCAGGGCGGCCTCGTCCTCGGCGCGCGCCACCTCTTGTGTGGTCTTGACCATATGGCGAATCTCGAGCACCAGCAGCACGATCAACGGCACCACGATGAACGGAAAGAACAGCAGCGGATTGGTGAGCAGCGACACCACCACGCCCAGGCCTGCCGAGACAAAGACCACGCGGCCCACCACATCGGCGGCGGGCGCGGGCGCGGCATCCTCGACCGGATTGGCGTCGCCCTTGGTGTGGTAGACCGGCGAGCCGTCGGATGCGGCCTCCACGGATACGATGCGGTGCGTGTTGAGCGCGTACTCGTTGTCGATGATGGTATGGAACGTCACGATGTCGCCCACCTCGAGCTTGGAGGTGTCGCACTTTTTGATGAAGATGAGGTCGCCCTTGTTAAACGTGGGCGCCATGGAGTCGGACTGCACGGCGAGCGGGGTGAAGCCGGCGATGTCGGACACGCTGCCGTCCTCGCGCGTGGCGAGCGTGGTAAACGCATACAGAGCCGCCACCAGGATGATGATCCACATGACGACGCTAAGCGCGATGGATGCGACTTTTTTAACAGATTGCATGATGTCCCTTACTACCGTGTCTGTCTAGGTCGTGCGCGGCCCGGTGGCCGCCGTGCATATCTACTGTTCCTCGATGCCTTCAAAGCGAATCGATACTGAATAGTTAGCTCCCTTTAGCATATTAGTGCAATTGGGTCCGTTCCCTCGAGCCATATGCGAACGGCTACCGGCTTATCCGTATCTTTTATCAGGTCGAACATATCGCTGGCCGCGGTGGCAGCGCCCGAGTCGAGTCCAAAGACAGTGGCCGCGCCGGATGAGCCCCCGCCCCCGTTGGGGTTGTAGACCCAGGTGTGGCCGTCGGCGGTAAAGCTCATGCGCATGGCGCTGGCCATGCCCTGCGTGTCGGAGCTAAACCGCGTGCCGGACACGCCGCCATCGCCATCCTGCCCGGTCAGGCGAACGCGCAGGTCCGTACTGCTCATAAAGTGCAGCGTGAACTCCAGGTAGGCACCGGTAGCGGGATCGGCGGTGGAACCGTCCTCGAAGGTGAAGGTCTGGTAGTCGCTCGTGGTGACGGGCTTGAGCTTGGACACATCGATGTCCACGCCCTTTTCGCTGGCGATGCGCGCCGAGATCTGGTCAAAGCCCAGGCTGTGCACGTATTCGTCGAACGTAGCGTGCTCGTCCAGGTCAAAGCGCAGCGAACCGTCGGCGTTGGCGTCGATCATGAGCATGCGGGTCTTGGCGCTATCGGCGATGGAAAACCAGGCGAACGTTGCCATGGCTATCGCCACCAGCGCAAACAGCACCAGAACCACAGTGGTGGTGAGCTTGCGGCGAAGGTCGGTGTCGGTGGGCGCGGCGGCGCTGGGCTGGCGGGTGGCGGGCGTGCAGTTGGCGGCGGGTTGCTTATGCGTCATGGCTACTCACCGTCCAAG
>CALGZY010000106.1 GCA_937934355.1 uncultured Collinsella sp.
TTCCTCGTCTACTTTTTTGTAGCGTAACGGCAAAGCTGCCAAAGCAGAACACCAAAGCGCGGAGTCGCATCGAGCGGCTCCGCGCTTTTCTTTTAAAGCCAGGCAACGCACGGACGCGCGATGTATTGCTTCCCAAGTTTTGGACATTTTGCCCTCCAAACGGCACTACCGCCGGCCACATCCTACAGATATGCTGGGCGTAATCGCATAGGCCCTATGAGGATGGGAGTAACCATGGCCGCCTTGTTCACGACCCCCAAGCGCAATGACAAAACCTCTGGAGCCCATTTTGTCGAGCCCGACGTGCGCCGTCGCACGTTGCTCGCACGCGGCAGTTGGCGTCGCGTGACGCGTCGCATCGTTGTAGGCGCCGTATGCGCGCTCACGGTGAGCTCGCTGCTCATGCCGAGCGTCTCGCTCGCGGCCGAGTGGGTGGACGTCGGCGGCAGCCGGTATGACGCTGGCACCGCGGCGGGTGACGAGGCTGGCACCTGGTCATGGGACGGCGCCGATGACATGAAGCTCAACGGCTATAACGGAGGTGCAATCCAGGCTGCGGGCAAGCTCAACATTGCCTACGAGGGCAAGAACACCATGAAAACCGAGCCCGATTACACCGGAGCCGCCATCAAAGCGCAGGATGGCACTAGCCAGAAAGCAGAGTTGAACATAACGAGCTCGAATAGCACGGATGAGCTCAATGTGACAGCCGAGACCGATGCAATTAAATCCACAGGCGACCTCTCCATTTCTGGCCCAGGCACTGTGAACACCACAAGCACTAATGCCGACGGAATTGAGGCAAAGGGCGATCTCTCTATCACGGGCTCGGGCACCGTGAATGCAACGGGCGGCACCGAAGGCATCCAATCCAAGGGCAAGACCACCATCGATTCCTCTGGCACAGTGATCGCTAAAGGAAACGAAAGTTACGGCATCTCCGCAGGCAGTGACCTGATCATCAAAGGCGGTGGCAAGGTAGAAGCAAGCTCTATCGAGGACGTGGCGATTTATACCGATGGCAACATCGAGATTTCGGGCGGCAGTCAGGTCGAGGCGAGCTCCCAGGAAGACCTTGCCGTCGACGCTGAGGGCAGTCTCACGGTCACCAACGCATCCCTTAACGCAAGCGGTGTTGAGTATGGCGTCTATGGCCGCAAGGGCATCACGCTCGACCACGCGACCGTGACGGTCCGTGCAAGCACGGGCGGCGGTTGGCAAACTATCGCTCTCATCACTGACGAGGACGACATCGTCATCAAGAATGGTTCCATCGTGGACGCGCTCGCGGAAGGCGGGTTCTCGGCTGCTATCGCCAGCAGAAACTACAACCCTGGCGAGTCAGGCGGCCACATCTACATCAGCGACTCCGCTGTCAAGGCTATAGCCCGCTATATCGAGACCGGTGGCGGCGGCCCCGATCACTACAGCGGAGACCAGAACGACGAAATCATCCCTGAGTCCGAGGGCCTGAACATCGGCATCTTCGCGCAGACCAGCGAGGGCATCACGCCCGCGACCATCTCCATCGTCCGCAGTACCGTCACGGCCGAGGGAGACACGGCAGCTATCTTCGCCCTTGCCATGAGCGCGGACGGCAAGGCGATCGGCACCATCGAGATCGAGGGCGCTCCCATTCAGAGGCCCGCAGGCGGCAAGGTCATTGACTATCGCTACGAGCAAGAGTACAGCCGCAGCATTATCTATGAGGCGGGGCAGACCATCGGCACGGGCGATGCCACGATCGACTCCCCCTACGACCAGGCCGTCGCCAAGAGCACGGTCATCGCGCCTCCCGAGGAGACCAAACCCGAGGAGAAGCCCGGCGGGACCAAGCCCGAGAGCCCCAGGTCCGAGGGCACGAAGACGACCAAGACCGTTGCAGTTGCAGCCACGGGAGCCAAGACCACCGGCAAGCTCGCGGCAACCGGCGACGCCTCGAGCGCCGTCGTCGCGGCAGCCGCCCTTGCGGGAACAGCCGCCATCGCCGCAGGCGCCGTGGTGAGCCGCAAGCGTTCATAGACGCCCTTAATACACGGACCGACACTTTTAAAGCCGCCTAGTCCGCACACCGTTTAGCAACGCCACCGCCGAGCTCCCCTCCGGCGGTGGCGTTTCCTGTTTGCACTCGTATGGCGCACACGCGAGCGGAGTCGCAACAAGCGGCTCCGCGCTTTGTGATTAATGCCCGACAACGCGTAGGTGCGCAGCTTATTCCTCTTCCGGATTTTGGCCATTTTGCCCTCCAAACGGCACTACCGCCGGCAACATCCAGCAGATACGCTGAATCTAGTCGTATAGGCCCTATGAGAACGGGAGCAACCATGGCAGCCTTGTTCACGACCCCCAAACGCAATGACACTACCGCCGGAACCCATGTTGCCGAACCCGACGTTCGCCGTCGCATAGGACTCGCGCACGGCAGCTGGCGCCGCGTGACGCGCCGCATCGTCGCGGGCGCCGTGTGCGCGCTCACGGTGAGCTCGCTGCTCATGCCGAGCGTCTCGCTCGCAGCGGAATGGGTCAAGGTCGGCGGCAACAAGTACAACACCGCGGCGAGCGACGAGGCCGGTACCTGGTCGTGGGACGGCGCCGACGACTTGAAGCTCAACAACTATAACGGCGGCGAGATCCAGGCCGCAGGCAAGCTCAACGTGAATTACTCGGGAACCAACATCGTCACTGCCGAATGGATCGAAAGCATCAACGTTTCTCATGGCACTAACGAGAATGCCGAGCTCAATATCCAAGGCAACGAGGGCGGCACGCTCAGCGTGACATCTACTGAGGACGCTATCCTCTCCACGGGTAATATCAACATCGACGGAGCCGGATCCGTCAACGCCACGAGCACTGGGTTTGATGCCATCAATGCCGGAGGTGATCTCGCTATCAAAGGTTCGGGCAACGTCAACGCCACGGGTGCATCGGATGGCATCAGGGCAAACGGCAATATCACGATTGACGACAGCGGAGCCGTCACCGCCAGGGCTACCAAGGACAAGGGTATTGGAGCCGACAAGAACCTCACCATCAAGGGTGACGGGACGGTCGAGGCAAGCTCAGCCGATGGTGAGGCCCTTTGGAGCGGCGGCAATATCAACATCTCGGACGGCAGCCAGGTCAAGGCAAACGCCGAGGGATATCTTGCCGTCGACACTGAGGGCAGTCTCGCGGTCACGAACGCCTCCCTTGACGCAAGCGGTGTTGAATATGGCGTCTATGCCCACAAGGGCGTTACGCTCGATCACGCGACCGTGACGGTCCGTACCAGCGCGAACGGCGGCCAGGCCATCGCCCTCATCACTGACGGGGGCGACATCGACATCAAGAACGGCTCCACCGTGGACGCGTTTGCGGAAGGCGAGGTTTCGGCTGCATTCTCCACCAGAAACGATCGACCCAACGAGAAGGGCGGCCACATCTACATCAGCGACTCCGTTGTCAAGGCCATAGCCCGCTATGTCGAGAACGGCGACGGCCCCATCCCCTACAGCGAAAACCAAGATGGCGAGACGAGGCGCGAACCCCAAGGCGAGAACATCGGCATCATCGCCCAGACCAGCGAGGGCGTCACACCCGCAGTCATCTCGATCATCCGCAGCAAGGTAACGGCCGAAGGAGATACAGCGGCAATCTTTGCCCGTGCCATGAGCGCTGACGGCAAGACAATCGGCACCATCAAGATTGAGAACGCCGCCATCCAGACGCCCGAAGGCGGCAAGGTCATTGACTATCGCAAGCTCCGTGACGGCATCTACGAGGCAGGCCAAGCCATCGGCACGGGCGACGCCACGGTCGACTCCCTCTATATCAAAGCAGTCGCCAAAAGTACGACCATCGCACCTCCCGAGGTAGCCAAGCCGGAAGACCCCAAGCCCGACGAGACCAAGCCCGCAGAAAGCAAGCCCGCGGAGTCCAAGCAGAACCCCAAGCCTGAGGGCTCAAAGCCGACCAAGGCCGTTGCGGCTTCAACCACGAAAGCCAAGACTACCGGCGTGCTCGCGGCAACCGGCGACACCTCGGGTGCGGCCATCGTGGCAACCGTCCTTGCGGGAACAGCCGCTATCGCCGCAGGCACCATGGCGAGCCGTAAGCGTTCTTAGACGCCTCTGCGCACATGGCAGCTCCCGCGAAGGCCCCGAGCCCCAGCACCGTTTAACAACGCCACCGCCGAGCTCCCCTCCGGCGGTGGCGTTTTCCATATGAGTCCGCAGGGGATGCACGAGATTGTCTTTGGTCTAGCCCAACCGGCATACGCTGGCGTGCGACAATTGGGGCTGCCGATATCACAACACTGAGAGAAGCCCGTCATGGAAGCGCATCAAAAGCAGATAACCGTTTATTCGAATCATACGGAAAGCGCGCCTGTCATCTACCTTCCTGTGGTCGTGGGCGACGGCAGCGAGGTTTATAAGTGTTGCCGAGAGCTCGACTGTCCGCCATTCACTCTCGTCGCCATTGGCAGGCTCGATTGGAATCGCGAGCTGAGCCCCTGGGCATGCGACGGAACCGTACGCGATGCCGAGCCTTTCGGCGGCCAAGCTGCCGGTTTTCTTGATGAGCTGCTGAATCAGATAATCCCCCAGGTGGAGTCGTCGCTTCCTCAGCCACCTGTTTGGCGTGGCATTGCCGGTTATTCGCTGGCAGGCCTCTTTTCGCTTTGGGTCCCCTGGCAGACCGATACCTTTGACCGCGTCGCAAGCGCATCGGGATCCCTGTGGTTTCCTGGCTTTATCGACTATGCGCACGAGCACGAGATGGCAGTTACGCCCGACGCCGTCTACCTGTCACTCGGCAAAAAGGAAACCAAGACGCCCAACCGCATGATGCGGCATGTACTCGACGACACACGCGCGATGGAAGCGTTGCTCGTCGAGCGCGGCATTCCAACAACGCTGGAGCTCAACCCCGGCAATCACTTTGCCCAAACCGACTTACGCATGGCCCGCGGCATCCACTGGATACTGACACATTAAAAATGGTGCCCACACGCATATACGCATGGGCACCATATCTTGTTTTAGCTGAACGCAGCTGCTACTCAGCAGCCCCCTCAAGCTCGGAGACATCAAACTCAAAGTCGTTACCCGGCAGGATGGCGTTGAGCACAATGCCCACCAGTGAGCCCACGGCAATGCCGGACAGCGAAATGGTCACGCCGCCCAGCTCCAACACGATGGCGCCGGCGGTGCTGTACGCGATGCCGAGCGAAAGCACGAGCACCAGCGCGGCAACCAGCACGTTGCGGTTGTTCTGGAAATCGACCTGGTTCTCGATGAGGTTGCGGACGCCCACAGCGCTGATCATGCCGTAGAGCACGAGCGACACACCGCCGATCACACACGCCGGCATGGCCGCAATGACAGCCGCGAACTTGGGGCAGAACGAAAGCACGATGGCGCAACACGCGGCAATTCGAATTACGCGCGGGTCGAACACGCGCGTCAGGGCGAGCACGCCGGTGTTCTCACCATACGTAGTGTTGGCCGGAGCGCCAAAGAGCGAAGCCAGAATCGTGGCAAGACCATCACCGAGCAGCGTGCGGTGCAGGCCGGGGTCGGCGATGTAGTTACGCTCGCAAGTGGAGCCGATAGCGGAGATATCACCGATATGCTCGATCATAGTCGCAAAGGCCAGCGGCATGATGGTAATGATGGCCGTCGTGGCAAGACCGCTATCGAACTGCGGTCCAAAGAGCGCAAACACGGTGTTGTTCCACACGATGGGAAGACCGACCCACGGCGCGGCGGCAACGCCCGAAAAATCGACCTCACCCAACGCGGCCGCAACGGCATAGCTCACCACGACGCCCAGCAGAATCGGCACGATCTTGACCATGCCGCGGCCCCAGATGTTGCAGATGACGATCACTGCCACGGCGATAACGGCGACGAGCCAATTGGTCTGGCAGTTGGCAATGGCGGAGCTTGCCAGGATCAGACCGATGGAAATGACGATAGGGCCCGTCACCACCGGCGGGAAGAAGCGCATGACGCGCTTGGCGCCAAAGGCGCGGAACAGGGCCGCCAGCACCGGATAGAGTAGACCGGCGCAAGCTACGCCCAGGCAGGCGTAGGGCAATAGCTCGGCCTCGCCGTTGGGCGCGATTGCGGCGTAGCCTGCGATAAAGGCAAACGATGAGCCCAAAAATGCCGGCACCTTACCGCGCGACAAGAAGTGGAACAGCAGCGTGCCCAAGCCGGCAAACAAAAGCGTCGCCGAAACCGAGAGACCGGTGAGCACGGGCACCAGCACGGTGGCGCCAAACATGGCAAACAGGTGCTGCAGACCGAGCAGGAACATGCGCGGGCGGCCAAGCGACGATGCATCGTAGATGGCATCGGTGACGGCGGGCGTCGAAGACTGGGACATGGATGTCCTTTCGAATGGAAGGGTGATCGGGCATATCGGATAACCTGCCCGAACGATACGATCCGAACCATTGTACGCGATACGCCATGTCTCGCACGCGCCGCCACCTGCGAACGTTACCGTTATTTCCAAACGCGCTCGGCAACGCGCTTGACCAGCGCGATCTTTGCCCATTGCTCGTCCTCGGTCAGCTTGTTGCCAATCTCGCAGCTGGCAAAGCCGCACTGAGGCGACAGATACAGGTTCTCGAGCGGAACATACTTTGCAGCCTCGTGAATACGCTCGACGATGGCATCCTCGTCCTCAAGCTCAGCGGCCTTGGTGGTCACGGCGTCGCCGGCGGCGAAGGGGACTTCACTGGTGGAGATCAGATAGGGGGCGTTGGCGCTGTCGATGGTCACGCGCATGGTCTGGCTGGCCACGACCCGGTAGGAGGTGCCGGAGAGGTTCTGGCAGACGCTGACGGTGTAGGTGCCGTTGCCCTGGTCCAGGGCGAAGGACGTGGTGCCGCTGGGGCAGTCGCGGTAGGCGGTCTTGCCGCTGCCGTACTGGATGCCGACCTTCAGGCGGGCGGTGGAGGTGTAGCTCACGGTCACATAGCCCGCGCTGGTGTGGGAGGCATCAATGACCTGGGTCCCGGCAGCCCCAGCCACGGTGACCAGGGACAGGAGCGTAAACGCTGCGAGCAAAACGCAGACATAACGAAACAGCCGCTTCATAACAGCGATCTCCTTTCGGTAACTGGCTGCCAGCCCCGAACAGGAGACCCTGTTTTCTGCGGGGGTAAGGCCCTATAGCTTTGCGTCGCCGGCTTTCGCCGGGTTTGCTATTGTCGTTTGAGATGCCGTCGGAAAAGCGACTGCATCTTTTTTCGCAATTATCATACACGAAACCAGGAGGTTTGTCAAGCGTTTTTTTCGTGGTTCTGCGAGGGAGGGGGTACGTTAGTACACGGCGGAGTGCTTGCGGTAGGTTGCCCTCATCCGACCCGGGCTTCGCCCGGCCCACCTTCCCCCTCGGGGAAGGC
>CALGZY010000107.1 GCA_937934355.1 uncultured Collinsella sp.
GAAGGGCACCAATCCCATCGTGAGCTTCCTGGTCAACGCGCAGAGCCTGGGCGAGTTCATCACCACCTGCAAGTACACCAACCAGATCACGAGCTCGAGCGTCGACGAGATCGAAGAGCTCAACAAGATGCAGACCGAACTCGAGCAGAACAAGACCGAGCTCGAGCAGGCCAAGTCCCAACTCGAGACCGAGCAGAAAACCGCCGAGGACGCACTGGCACAGGCCCAGCAGCTTCGCAGCGAAGCCCAGGCAAAGGCCGAGCAGGAGAATGCCGCCGAGCTGGCCAAGCTCGAGGCCGACAAGGCCGCTGCCGCCGAGAAGCTCTCGGGCGAGGGCGTGAGCGGCAACAACTCCAACAGCCAGGCCAATAACGCCAACACCACTATCGACACCACGGTGAACAACTCCAATACCGGCAGCTCCGATTACGACTCGTTTATCAACGAGTGGACGAGTCGCATCGACAACTACCTCGCCGGCTCCCCCATGGCAGGCCAGGGTTACAACTTTGCCGTGGCAGCCTGGAACACCGGTGTTGACCCTCGCTGGTCTCCCGCCATCGCCTGCATCGAGAGCAGCAAGGGCCTCTATTGTGCCGGCTCCTATAACGCCTGGGGCTGGAGCGCCCGCGGCGGCGGCTGGCGGAGCTTTGGTAGCTGGAGCGAGGGCGTCTCTGCCCACGTTGCCTACCTGGGCGCCAACTATGGCTCCACGCTTACCCCGGCAGCCGCCAAAAAGTACTGCCCGCCCACGTGGCAGGACTGGTACAACAAGGTTGCAACCCAGATGAACCGCATCTAAGATCAACGTCAAAGGGCCCCAATTGGGGCCCTTTTTCTTTTACGCGACGGAGGTATCGACGACGCCAGTCGCGTTTGCAATGGCAACAATGATAATCATTGCCAACAAGAGCACACCCATAGCCTTGAGCCAAAGCTTTGCAAGCTTTTTACCGCGGTATCTATCGAGTAGCTCAAACCGCCGGCGAAGGCGGCGTTTGTCGAGCATCACAAAATGGATGAGCACTACGAGACCGTCGACGAAGATAAAATACTCAATCGCGAGAAACCACATCGGGTAGTTTTGGTTGGCGCCCGTAGGATGAAAAACGGCAAAATGGCTTCCGGCAAAGAAAACAAGTAGCGAAAGATAGACGAATGCGTTCCAAATGCGCCCAACGGTGTCGGGAATGCGGGAGAGTAAATTCGGGCGCTCAGGCACCAACGACAATCCACCCTGAGACTGATCCGTGGGGAGCACGGGCGCAGGGCACACGGCTCGCCGCTCCGGAGGCTCTTGAAAGGAAGCAGCATTCGGCGCGGACGACGCATACGATGCGCGTGCAGCGTGCCCTAGCGCCTTCGCGCTTGCAAAGCGCTTGTCCGGATCGAGCGCCATCGCCATGCAAATAACATCGGCAAGCGAGGCGGGGACGTCACGTGCCTCGCATTGCTCGCGTATGTTCCGACCTGGCTTGGGATCGGCCCCCGTCAGACAAAAGAACAGCAGGGCACCGAGCGCATAGACATCGCTGCGCACGCTCGTCTGGCCAAAACCATACTGCTCGGGCGGCGCATAGGGACGCGTGCCAAACTTAACGGTATCGGCATCGGCTCCCTCGCGCCACACGCGAGCGATTCCCAAATCGATAATCACCAGCGATGAAAACGTCATGCCTGTATCGGGCGTATAGTTTGCGCCCGACACGATGATATTCGAGGGCTTTAGGTCGCGATGGATCACCGGAGCGGCCATCTCCCCCGCCGACGCAAAGCCGGCATGGAGCTCCGCAACTGCATCACAAAGGGCGCCAAACAGCTCACAAGCATAATCGGGCGTCGCACCCAAACGCCCCACCAGGGCCCCGAGCGTTTCGCCTTCGATGTATTCCATGACCACGCAAAGCTCGTCGCCCACGCGGCGGCAATCGACAATCCGAGGCAAGTGCTCGTAACGTCGCCCAGCATGCTGGGCCGCAAACAGGCGTTCATACGCCCCGCCAATCTGGGCCGACGCGTCGATGCGCTTGCGAACAAAGGGGCCAAGAGATCCTCCGCCGGAGCCCTCAAAGTACACGAGCTCGGTCGTCTCGACGTCGGAGTGCTTGAGCACACGGTCTACGCGATAACTGTCATCACGCTCAAGTGACGCCAGGTGTCCGGCGAGCGCAGCAGTCAGCTCATCATCGGAATATGTTGGGCTCTGAGTATCCATAGCGTCCATAATAACGCAGGGCACGGACGCCCCATGACGCCCGTGCCCTGCACGTTCTAAATATCGTGAACACCGCTTCCGCCGGCAGCTAGCTGTTAGCTCACCGTCTCTTCACCAAAGCGATACAGCTCCTCGTTCACCTTTTGCAGGCTGCAGCCACGATCGATACAGAAAATGATGATGGCGTCACGGCGGTCCTTGCAGTTGAGGACATTGACGCCCGCCGCCGTCAAGGCGCGGTTGGTCTCCTTGAGCGTCAGCGCCATGGCAAAGGCAATCTGCAGCACCTTATTGCGGCTCGGATGCCGCGCACCGGTAAAGATCTGATAGCCAAACGTCTCGTTGAGGTCGGCCATACGCACCACGCGCGAACGCTCCAGCCCCTTTTCTTCCAAAAGCTGTTTCAGATACCCCGAAAGCGACGGGGCGGTAAAGTCGTGCTCTTTGATATAGCCCTCGATACTCGGAGCATCGAGCAGCTCGTTGAGCAACTCTTCGGTTAGCTTCTTATCGGGCATATGGCCTCACCCCCCAGCTCGCATAGTAACCATGTTTTTAATTCTAGTTAAAAACCGCTCACGTCAGAACGTTCCCAGCTGGCAACCTGGTCGGGAGATACCGTGCTCATCGCTTCGAACTTCCAGGTGCCGCCCGCTTTGAGATGGTTGGTGTTCGCAAGAGCCGTTCCCACCTGATTGCCGTCTGCGTCATACAGAACATACTCAATCTGAATGTAGCTTTGCTCTTTATCCGTATTATTGGTCAACGTGCCCGTGATCTTATACGCGAACTGATTAGACGTATCCCCGGCCTCATCCGAAACCGTATAGGGTTCTTGTGCCTCTTTTTGCTCCTCGACTTGCTGAGTCTGTTCGGCAGGCTTTGCTGCATCACCCGTAGACGAATCAGACGAGTTACCGCCCATAGAACCCACGACGCCGGCAACAACGAGCACCACGATGACGCCCAAAACGATCTTGCCGATCGGCTTCTTTCCCTCTTTTGCCATTATGCATCCTTCCCACGATCCGGCTACCGTGCCGGCACACAGCACATCGTAGGAGGCAGCGAGTTCAAATTCATTAGCTGGGAGCTAATGTCGCGACACAACTTGCCATCCGACGCTCATTGAGTCTTTTTTCCTTCACCGAACTCATACCTTTGTTGTTGACTATTAAACATTTAGACGTAAACAGCTTTGTTACCTTGTCAACATCTGAAAGGAACCTCATTGGGAAAAGACGTACTGGTGCAGCAACTCGTCGACTCATTCGACAGCTGGCCCGCCAAAAATTCCGGTTGCGGATCGTCCCGCATGACACAAGAGCTCTATCCTTTTGACAAGCTCTTCTCTCCCATCAAAATTAACAAGCTCACCGTCAAAAACCGCATTGTCATGGCACCGATGGGCAATATCGACATGTGCGAGGAAACTGGCCGCCCCAGTGGCATGATGCTGCAGTACTTTTTCGCCCGCGCCAAAGGCGGCTGCGGCCTCATCACAACAGGACTCGTGCCGGTAAGCCACGGCATCGATACCACGGTCACCGAGCTGGACAAGCTCACCTATTTCCCGCGCATCGATCGAAGCCGAACCGTTATGGCAGGCTGGCGCGACCTTGCCCAAGGTGTCCATGCCTTCGGATCGCGC
Source organism: uncultured Collinsella sp. (assembly GCA_937934355.1). The sequence continues at coordinate 3,867 of CALGZY010000107.1, forward strand.
ATTTTTGTCCAGCTTACGGCCGGACTCGGCCGCGTGGGCAACCCGCAATGCCTCATCACGCAAAAGAAGTTTCCGGTCTCGGCGAGTTTCTTGCCTAACTACTACATCCCCGCCATTCCATGCATGCGCCTCTCGGACCAAAAGCTGCGCCGTATCGTAAACAATATCGGCCAAGCGGCGGCCGATGCTCATGCCATGGGCATCGATGGCGTCTATTTGCACGGGCACGAGGGTTATCTTATCGAGCAGCTCGGAAACCCCGCCTTTAACCATCGCAAGCTCGGACGTTATGCCGATTGGCGTCAGTTTGGCCTCGATATGATCAAAGAAATCCGTCGCCGCGTTGGGCCCGACTACCCCATCATGTACCGCATCGACCTTTCGCTTGCACTCGAGGAAACCTATGACGAGCAGGTCATGAATTCGACCTATCTGGGACGCATGCGCGGCGGCCGCACAGTCGAACAGACCCTGGGTTATATGGAAGAGCTCGTGGCGGCGGGAGTAGACATCTTTGACGTCGACCTTGGTTGCTATGACAACTGGTGGATGCCCCACCCGCCTGCGAGCATGCCCGCAGGCTGCTTCGTTCCCGTGGCGCGCGCCGTTCGAGAGCGCTTTGCCGCCGACATTATCCGCTCCAATGCCGGCCTTCCCGTACCCGTTGTCGCGGTGGGTAAGTTGGGCTACCCCGACATTGCCGAACGCGCCCTTCGCAATGGCGACGCCGATATGATCATGCTCGGACGCCCGCTGCTTGCGGATCCCGAGTGGCCTAACAAGGCGTACGCCGGTCGCGTGACAGATATTCGCCCCTGCATCGGATGCCAGGAAGGATGCCTCAACGAGTTTGTCGAAGGGGGCCATCCGCAGTGTGCCGTCAATCCACGCTGCAGCTTTGAATACCTCATGCCCCAGACACCCGCTCCCGCCAAAGAACCCAAACGCATAGCGGTGATAGGAGCCGGACCCGCTGGGATGGTCTGTGCGCTAATCGCCGCGCGTCGTGGCCACGACGTAAAGCTCATCGATGCCGAAGATGAACTTGGAGGAAAACTCCTCTCCGCCAGCGCCGCCCGGATCAAGTTCGACCTCGATAACTACCGATCATATCTTGTTCGACAGGTGCGCGAGCAGGCAGAAAAACCCAACGGGAACCTGACACTCGAACTTGGACGGGCAGCACGCGCCGAAGATCTTGCAAAAGCAGGCTTCGACGCAATCGTGTGCGCGACAGGCACTTCCAATGCAATACCGCCCATCCCCGGTCTTACGGAGCTTGCAGCATCGGGTCATGCCGTGCTGGCAACGCAGCTACTGCGCCAACCCGCGCTGCTTGGCAACGCCAAAACCGTCACCATCATTGGCGGAGGGGCCGTGGGCTGCGAGGTTGCCCAATGGCTCACCGTCGAACACGGCATACCACAGGTCAGCGTAATTGAAATGCTGCCTCACATGATGCAGGGCGCCTGCACGGCAAATCGCGGCCACCTACTCCATACGCTCAGGGGACGCAATGTGCGGCTCCTCAATATGACACGCGTCGAGCGCGCGGAAGTCGGCGGCAAACGCGAGTCTGGAGCCCCATCGAGGTGTGCGCGTCTCCACTTGAGTCGCAACTGCCACAAAAACGTTCCCGACCCCTACGTCTCGTGGTCACCGGTCTTGCCCGAGAACGTCGAAAACCCGCTTGCACCCAAAATCGGCAACGACTGGAAGTCACTCGAGCTAACCTGCGACTTGGTAATCATTGCCTGCGGCGGACACCCCGACGACGCGCTGTTCTACAAACTGCAGCAGACGCACGCCGCTGACGAGCTGCATAACATCGGCGATGGGTTTGCGCCCGGCCGTGTGCTCGAAGCGGTCCGTGCGGCATACCGACTCGGCACCAATATCTAACACGAAAGGATGGGCTCACAGATGAACCTGACCTCCCAACAACAAGCCCTGCTCGACGGCGCCAAGGGCCCCGCCATGGCCAAAGTGGTCAAGACCCTCGTTATGTACGGCGAATGCTTTGGCGCCGAGCGTATGGTTCCCGTGACCGGCGCAAACGGTCATCTTGTCACAAGTTTTGGCCTCTCCATGCTCGGTCCAGTCTATGACCTTATGGATGAGCTGCTGAAAGACGGCGCCCTGTCCGGTCAGTCATTCTCGGTCGACCCGAGGCCCCTCGACCCCGCCGTCCCGGCCAACCCGCTGCAAAAGCTGCTGTTCAAGATTATGTATTCCAAACAAGACGATTATGAGGCACAGCTGCGCAGCATGGGTCTATTGGACAACGATGCTTTCACCTGCACCTGCTACCAGCCCGAGGTTGGCAATCGACCTCGGCGTGGCGACATCCTAAGCTGGGCAGAAAGCAGCGCCGTGGTCTTTGCCAACTCCGTGCTGGGCGCTCGCTGCAATCGCAACTCCGGCATCATCGAGATGTTCGGCTCAATTGCCGGCTTTGTCCCGGAATTCGGCCTGCTCACCGATGAGGGCCGCAAGGCGACCTGGATCATCGAAGTCGACTGTAAGCGCAAGCCCGAAGCGCAAGTGCTTGGCAGCGCCATTGGCATGAAGGTGATGGAAGACGTCCCTTACATTAAAGGTCTCGACCGCTGGCTTGGCCGCGAACTCACACCCGGCACGCAGGACTACCTTAAGGACATGGGCGCCGCCAGCGCATCGAACGGCGCTGTCGGGCTCTACCACGTGGACGGCATCACGCCCGAGGCCGTCGAACAAGGCGAACACCTCATAGCACCAGACGCCCAAATCTATCGCATTGACGACGCCGAGCTGGAACGCATCCGCTCGAGCTACCCCGTTATGTGGAAGAACCCGGGCGCACGCCCCAAGCTTGCCTTCATCGGCTGCCCCCACCTCTCGTCTGCACAACTCGCCCATTGGGCAGACGCCATCTGCGATGGGCTGAGCGCCTCCGGCAAGTGCCGCGTGCAAGTACCCACCGTACTGACCGCCGCCCCATCCGTGGCAGACGCCTTCCGCAAGACTGCGGCATACAGACGCCTCTCGACTACCGGTGCCGTCGTCTCGAGCATCTGCCCGCTTATGTACACCAACAACCCGCTGTGCGGCAGCATGCCCATCATCACCAACTCCAACAAGTTGCGTACGTACTCGGCATCGCGCTACTACACCGACGACGAGGTGCTCGCCTACGTCACCACCGGAAAACCAATCAAATAGGAAGGCGACTCCTCATGGAAAAAATCTTTCACGGCCGCGTCGTTGTCCCCGGAACTGCCCACGCCAAGGCACTTGTCTCTCACGGAGGGCTCAACACACTCGCATCGTTTCAGAAGGCACTGATGTTTGGCGACAAAAAGGCCACGTGTTCCGACCAAAACAATCCCGACTTGTACGGCAAACCTTTGGCGGGATGTGCCTTGTGTCTTCCGCAGACTATCGGCTCCACCACAGGCGGCATGGTGCTCTTCTGCGCCACCAAAATGGGGCGCCAACCCGCATGCCTGCTGTTTTCCAAACCCATTGACAGCCTTGCCGCCGCTGGCGCGATCCTCTCGGGTGTATGGACCGACACCCCCATGCCCACCATTGACAACCTGGGCGATGAGTTTCTCGATGCTGTGTCGACGGGAGACGCCATCACCGTGACCGAAGACGGCACGGTCATCGTCGGCTAAGGCTATCCGACCCGCCGCCCGCAAATGAACAACGTGTTTCGCCATTTCCCACGCGCGGTGCGGGCGATAATCTTGACGTATTCGATATACAACACGAAAGGAGTCCCACCATGGGAGCATCGGTATCGGTCGCACAGGGCGCGCCTCTTGATGCAGGCACCTACAAGGCAGACGAGGCAGCCGTCGAGCGCTTTTGCGAATTGCTGCGCATCCCCACCGTTTCGCGTGAGAACATCGCCGAGCGCGATGATGAGCCCTTCAGCCAGTGGATTCCCACGCTTCAGCGACTTTATCCGCATTTCTTTAAAGTCGCCGAGCTCACACGCGTCGACGACTTTGGCATGCTCCTGCGTTGGCCTGGCGCCGATTCCGCCTTGGACCCCATCGTCATGATGGCGCATCAGGACGTCGTGCCCGTCGAGGGCCAAGACTGGAAGCACGATCCCTTTGGAGCCGAGATCTTCGACGGCGAGATCTGGGCCCGCGGATCACTCGACACCAAGTGCATCGTCTCGGCTTTCTTCGAGGCCGCCGAGCATTTGATTGCCCAGGGCTTCGTTCCCCCGCGCGATGTCTGGTTCTTCTCGAGCGATGGCGAGGAAATCGCCGCACCTACTGCAACCCATGCAGTGCAGTGGCTTCGCGAGCATAACATCCATCCCTACATGGTGCTCGATGAGGGTGGCGCCGTGGCAACCGACGCCCCGCTCGGCGTCACCGAACCCGTTGCCATGGTAGGCGTGTCCGAGAAGGGCCACGTCGACCTTGCCGTCACGGCGCGCGCCGACGGCGGCCATGCCTCTACGCCTGCGGCAAACGATGCCTGCCGTCTTCTCTGCCGTGTATGCGAGACTATCTCGGCCAACCCCGGCAAGCCGCAGCTCACGCCCGCCGTCGAGGCCACACTGACCGAGTTGGGTGCCCGTAGCAGCGCGACGTATCAGGCAATCTTTGGCAACCTGTGGCTCACGCGCCCCGCGGTTACCAAGATTATGGCCGCCAGCCCCGAGACCTCGGCCATGCTGCGCACAACCTATGCGCTCACGCAGCTCGAAGGCTCCAATGCGCACAATGTGCTGCCACCAGTTGCTCGCGCCAACTTCAACGTGCGCATCGCTCCGTTCGAGACCATCGCCGATGCCGTTGAGCGCGCCCGCAAGCTCGCCGCCCAGCAGTGCCGCGCCTCGGGCGTAAGCCCCGACCATGTCACCGTCGAAATCAACGAGGCGATTCCCTACACCGAGCCCGCGCCCATCTCGCCTTACGAAAACGATGCCGCCTTCAACTACATCCATCGCTGCGTGTCGGGTGTCTATCCCGAGGCCGGCTTTGCTCCCTACGTGCAGAACTCCTGTACCGACTCGCGCGAGTTCAACGAGATCTGCGGTCGCGTCTACCGCTTCTGCGGCTTTATCTACTCGGGCGAGGCGCGCAAGCTCATCCATGCCGCCAACGAACGCATCGGCGTCGACGTCTACAAGCGCGGCATCGAATTCTATGTGGCGTTTCTTGCCAACCTCGAACAACTGTAGGACAGGAGGGCCGATAGCGCCCCTCCCCGTTTTTACCGACCAGGAGAACCAGCATGACCCAACCAAATCTTAAGCGGGCGGCCCGGCTCGACACCAAGGCCGTCGCCCTCGCCTCCCTACCCTTTATGGGCATGATCAGCTTTTGGCAGGTCTACGACGGCATCGTTCCCAAGATGCTCACAGGGACCTTTGGCCTATCCAACTCGCTCACCGGCGCGATCATGGCCATCGATAATGTCTTTGGCCTGTTCCTGCTTCCGCTCTTTGGCATCCTCTCGGACCGCTGCGCAAGCAAACTCGGGCGTCGAACGCCCTTTATCTTGGGCGGCTCCGCGGTGGCAATGCTCTCCGTCCCGCTCATCGCGATCGCCAACAACATGGGCAGCCTACCTCTGCTCATTGGCGCGATTATCCTCACGCTTTTTGCAATATGCGCCTACCGCACCATGACGGTTGCCATTGTGGCCGATATTACGCCTCGCCCACTTCGAACCAAGGCGGACTCAATCGAAAAGATCGTCGGCTATGCGGGAACGGGCCTTATGCTCGTCGCCATCTCGGTCATGGTTCCCAAGGCCGACAAACCCGATTATCTCCCGCTCTTTATCTTGCAGGCCGTCTTTATCCTCGTGTCGGCCGTTGTCTACGGCGTCTTTGTCCGTGAGCCCGCCCTCGTCGAAAAGATGCGCGAGAAATCGCTGTCCATGGGCATCGACGAGGATCAGATTGACAAAGATGACTCCCCCGAGGCCGGCGGTAAAAATCGCATTGCAGACGCCGGCGTACGCCGCTCCATCATCATGCTGCTCGCCGCAACGTTTTTCTATTACATGAGCTATAACGCCATGACCACCAATATCAGCCGTTATGCCGATATGTTCTACGGCATGGAGGGCGGTTCCTATGCCATCATCAATATCGTGACGATTGCAGGCGCGCTGCTAAGCTACGTACCCCTGGCAAATCTTTCGCTCAAAATCGGCCGTAAAAAGGTCGCCCTGGGCACCGCCGTCATCATGGTTTTATGCCCCGCGCTTCTTTGGCTGGCACCCGGTTTCTCGCCCGTGCTGTACGGCGTCTTTTTGTTGATGGGCGTTGCGCTGGGCGGCGTGGACCTGTGCGTGTACACGATGATTCTGGAGTGCTGCAGCTCCCAAAGCGTGGGTCGCTACTCCGGTTACTACTACACCGTGAGCATGGCGGCTCAGGTGGCGACACCGATTCTCTCCGGCATCGTTATGGACGTGGCGCCGTCGATGCTCTTCGCCTACATCACGGCAATGGGCATGTTTATGGCCGCGAGCATTGCCGCCGCCAAGCACGGCGATGCCATCTTGATCGACGAGGTCGCTCGCCGCGAGGCAGCAAAGTAGGAGACCGAATTAACTACCGTGCGAAAGGGGTCGGATGGGCAAAGCGCCCATCCGACCCCTTTTTCGTTTCATCCTCAAGAAGCTTGTCGAAGCCTACCCCACCGTGATGGATTCCCCAGTAAAGGTGCTGATGAGCAGCAGGATAAAGAACGCCAAGTAACTGATGCTCAGCGGGTACGCAATAATCAGGAAGACGACCCAGCCGACATTGGTGTTACCGTCGGCACGGCGTTGCTCGCGATTGCGGCAGAGCCAAATCGTCACGCCAATGGCCACAATCAACAGCACAAGTGCCGCTGCCGCCAGTCCAGCAAGCGCAAACATCACGCCAATACTCACAGCAATAACCGGGAGCAGCAGCAAGCCGCACCCGCACCCACCCGGACTATACACGGCAGACTGTCGACGTCGTTCCATCGTCACTCCAAGTCAAGCAATCGTTTGTAGACATCGAGGCCCTTGAGT
>CALGZY010000108.1 GCA_937934355.1 uncultured Collinsella sp.
GCTTCAATGCTCCACGCGACAGGTAGTCGGCGTTTTGCTCGAGCACCTTTTCCTGTGTGGACTTGACCTCGGCAAGCGGCGCCTTAACGGCGACGATGAGCGACTTGGCGCGGCTGAGCACATCAGCCTCGTCGGCAGCGATGAGCGAATCGATGGCGCGGACCATTTGGCGGCGAGCATCCTGGCGCTCGGCACTCTTAAGGAACTCGATGCCGCGTGTGGGGCTTCCCGCCACGGCGACCGCCATGCGGCAACGCGCGAGGTCCTGACCCGTCGCGCGACTCACGGCCTGCGCGGCCACGGTGGGCGACACCAACCGAAACGGCACGCACTGACAGCGGCTCACGATGGTGGGCAACATCACGTCTGCCGAGGTGCCCAACAAGATGAACATAACGCCCTCGGGCGGCTCCTCGAGTGTCTTGAGCAGCGCGTTGGCGGTGTTAGCGCGCAGTTGCTCGGCACGATCGATGATGTAGACCTTGGCCTTGGCACGGATGGGCGCCAGCGGCACGTCATCGAGCAGCTCGCGGGTCTGGGCAATGAGGTAGCCTGTGGCGCTCTCGGGCGTGTAATAGTGCACGTCAGGATGCGTATGCCGAGCAACGCGTACGCAGCTGTCGCATGCTCCGCAGCCGTCCTGCTCGCACAGGAAGGCCTGGGCGAGCGCCCATGCGGCATCGAGCTTGCCGGCACCGGGAGCGCCCAAAAACAGGTAGGCGTGCGATGCGCGGCCGCTGGCGACGGCGTTGGTCAAAAAATCGCGAACGCGCTCTTGGGTGTCGAGCTTGGCCAGCAGGCTTGCCTGAGCGGGGGCCATGTTACTCGGCCTCCTTGGCAAGCGCGGCGGCGACAGCATCTTGCGAAATGTCGAGACCGTACGCGCGAATCTGCTCGACCGTCTTCTCGAAGACTTCCTCGACGGTCGCAGTGGCGTCGATGAGCTTTACGCGGTTTGGCTCCTCGGCAGCAATGGCGCAAAATCCCTGGTAAACGCGCTCTTGGAAGGCTATGCCTTTTGCCTCCATGCGATCTGCCGCACCACGAGCTGCCATGCGCAGCGCCGCCTGCTCGG
>CALGZY010000109.1 GCA_937934355.1 uncultured Collinsella sp.
TCGGCCCCAACAGCCGCCTCACCGACACCACCGTCGGCAGCGGCTGCACCATCGATGAAACCATCGCCGTCGAGGCCGTCATCGAGAACGGCGTCGACTGCGGCCCGCGCGCCTACCTGCGCCCGGGCACCCACATGCTCGACGGCTCCAAGGCCGGCACGCACGTGGAGATCAAGAAGTCCACGATCGGCGAGGGCTCTAAGGTGCCGCACCTGTCCTACATCGGCGACACCACCATGGGCTCCGGCGTCAACGTGGGCGCGGGCTCCATCACCTGCAACTACGACGGCGTGCACAAGCACAAGACCGTCATCGGCAAGGATGCCTTCATCGGCTCCGACACCATGATGGTCGCGCCCGCCCAGATTGGCGACGGCGCGCTCGTGGCCGCCGGCTCCGTCATCACCGAGCCGGTCCCGGCAGACGCACTTGGCCTGGGTCGTGCCCGCCAGATAAATATTGAGGGCTGGGCCGCCGATTATCGCCGCCGTCTGCACGAGGACGACGAGGTATAACGTTTTACCAAGCATCTAAGGAGCTGTTCCCATGGGGGCGGCTCCTTTTTCTATCGTGACCTGCGCAACCGGATGAGTGGTCGGTTCGTGTCCGTTGACGGTAAAGACGTTATCAAGACCCGATTAACCCCGCCGCGCGGTTACAATGCAACAAGGCATCTATATGGCATTCGATATAAAGGAGAAGGGTAATGCCGATTAATGATCCCGAGAAGTCGGAGAATATGCGCAAGTCCATCCGCGTGTATTCCGGTTCCTCCAACCGTCCCCTCGCTCAGAAGATCGCTGAGTACCTTGGGGTCGAGCTTTCGGGCCTTACGCTAAAGCAGTTCGCCAACGGTGAGATTTACGCCCGCTACGACGAGACCGTCCGCGGCGCCGACGTCTTCCTGATTCAGTCCGTGGCCGGCGGCAACGTCAACGACATGCTCATGGAGCTGCTCATCGCCACCGACGCTGCCAAGCGCGCATCCGCCCGCTCCATCACCGCCGTCATCACCCACTACGGCTATGCCCGCCAGGACCGCAAGGCCGGCCCGCGTGAGCCCATCACCGCCCGCCTCGTCGCCAACCTACTCGAGCGCGCCGGCGTCAACCGCATCATTACCCTCGACCTGCACCAGGGTCAGATCCAGGGCTTCTTTGATATCCCGGTTAACCACCTGTCCGCGCTGCCGCTGTTTGGCCAGTACTACAACGACATGCACTTCGACACCGACAACCTGGTTGTCGTCTCCCCCGACGTGGGTCGTGCCAAGGCCGCCAAAAAGCTGTCCGACATGCTCGGCTGCGACCTGGCCATCGCCCACAAGGGCCGTCCGCGCCACAACGCCGCCGAGGTCATGGGCATCATCGGTGACATCAAGGGCAAGACCTGCATCATCAACGACGACATGATCGACACCGCAGGCACCCTGTGCGCCAACGTCAAGGAGCTCAAGGCTATGGGCGCCGGCGACATCTACGTATGCGCCACCCACGGCATCTTCTCCGGTCCGGCCATCGAGCGTCTGAACGACGCCCCGATCGTCGAGTGCGTCGTCACCGACGCCATCCCTGTCGAGGTCGGCGGCAAGATCAAGACCATCTCGGTCGCCGAGGAGTTTGCTCAGGCCATCTCCGCCGTTTACCACGAGGAGCCCGTCTCCACACTCGTCGGCGGCGACTTCGCGCTGTAGCCTGCCGCACATCGCATCATCTTTGATGCTTTTAAAGGGTCGGAAACTCGCTTCCGACCCTTTTTCTATCCCTCGCCAACCTTCCCTGGACAATTAGTTCAGATACGTATTTTTTAAAGCTCCAAAGGGCCGTTCGGAGCCTTCTGAGCTCCCCGGCGGATGCCATGCCGCCCAAAGCTCATCTTTTTCGAGTACAACCGCCGCATCTTTACCCTCAAATCGCCCTCGAAGGCCCTTAGAAACGTCTCGAACGCCCGCCGCCTTATACGTATCTGAACTAACTGTCCAGTAGCTATCGTCAACCTTCGCGGCAGAGCTCAATTTCCCGCAATCCCCTCAACCGATTCCACCGATTTCATAACACCCAGCCGTTCGTGGCGCGCAGCGCCCCGCTGAGCGAAAAGAACGGCATGGCGGTCGCATTCTGCCGCCAACTTAGTACGTTATAGCTATGACGACCGTGATTTCACATTTCTCCGCCCTCCGCGCAATTCGTCGCGCACGACGGGCGTACTCTGCCCTACCCTGGGACTCCGTTGATAGCGAACAGCAAGCACAGGCCTTGGCTGGCTGCATTCCCAACAATGACGCGATAGACTTTGGCGCACTTTCGATACTCGACGCCTGGAATGAAGATGATTCCGAACTGCTCGATCTTCTCGTTTCAAACGAAGACAACAGGCGCCCCGACAAGCGACTTCTTCAGCATATTCTCTCCGCTTCGCTTCCTGAAGGTGCAATTATGCACGTCGAGGCCGACATCTACGCAACGTCTCCTGCCATGACAGCCATGCTTTGTTCCAAGAATGAATCAGTCGCCAAAACCTTGATGCTACTCATGGAACTGCTCGGAACCTACTCCCTTCCCCCCGGGGCAACATACCCCATTGCCTATGACGCCATCTGGCCCAAGGGCGATGACTGCGCAGCGACGGGCGATCTTGATTGCTTGGGCGACCAGTCGGCGACCGAACAACAGAACGAGACCCGCTACGAACAGGCACACTACAAATGCGAGCCCGCCACAACTATCGAAGAGCTCGAGGCGGTCGCACGCTTCGCCAAAAGTAGCTCATACACCTCGTTTCGCACGGCAGTCAATCTCGCCCGACCCGGATCTGCATCCCCAGCCGAATCCCTAATGTTTGCCGTTCTCGGAGCGCCCATGCGCTTTGGCGGATTCGGATGTTGCAGCCTGCCCATGGGAGGCCTGCTACTCAACTATCGAATCGACTTCGACACTCTTGCGGTCAACATGTCCTCCGGCATCCCTTACGCCATCTGCGACCTATATTGCCCGGCCGCCGGAGTCGACAACGAATACAACGGAATCGGGCATGAGCTTCAAAACGCTCGCATCCACGATGGCAATCGAAATAATGGCCTCAAGGCAATGGGCATCCACGTCCTGGTTATCAATCGCGACCAAATGAAAGACCTTGTTGCACTCGAAGCCTTCGCCCAAACGATGCATCGACTCGCGGGAGTCCGATTCCGATACCGTATCAAGGGCTATCGCAAGCGTCAGGCCGCTTGGCTCAACGCCCTGCGGGCCGGAATCGGCCTTGCGCCGGTCTAAACGGCGAATCACCCGTGCACCGTCGAGCAGGGCTGGACAGTTAGTTCAAATACGTATAAATGGACACATTGAATTAGGCTGTTTTGCAGTTATCTCTATACCATTCGCCCGATTTGAAGGCAGGGTAGACTTCAAAACAGCGTCATATGGACTAACTAAAGCTCCAAAACAACGTATCGGCATTGAATCGAGCAATTCGAGTTCTCAGAACTTATACGTATCCGAACTAACTGTCCACCTCGATTTCGACGGCCGTCCAAACGCCCTCAAATAACCTCAATTGCCCTCCATTTGACAGCGGCAACAGGGTCGCTCACCATAGCAGGCGACAAATCAACGAAAGGATGAACATGGCAGCTGCACAGCCGCTTAAGATTCGCATGGTTGCCGGACTTGGCAACCCTGGCGAGGAATATGCCGAGACCCGTCACAACGCTGGTTTCAAAGCAATCGACGAGCTGGCCCGTCAGGCCGGCGTCACGTACTGGAAAAACCAAGCAGGCGCCGAGGTCGCGCTCATCAACATCAACGATCCCGAGGAAGAGGGCGGCAAGCGCCAGATTGTACTGGTCAAGCCGCAGTCGTACATGAACACCTCGGGCGGGCCCATCTCCAAGCTCTGCCGCGAGTACAAGATCAAGGCCGAGGAACTGCTCGTGATTCACGACGAGCTCGACATTCCCGCCGGCGACGTACGTGTTAAGGTGGGCGGTGGCCACGCCGGCCACAACGGCCTGCGTTCCATCATCGACAAGATGGGCAGCCGCGACTTCAGCCGCATCCGCACCGGCATCGGCAACCCTCCCGGCAAGATGGCCGTCGCCGACTACGTGCTTAAGCAGCTGCGCGCCCGCGAGACCGAGGATTTCCAGGACACCTGCGCCCGCGCGGCCGACGCCGCCGGCCTGGCGATCGTGCACGGCGTGGTCTATGCCCGCGACCATGTTAACGGCGCCGCCTCCGCCAACGGCAAGCACTAAAACCTATCATTTAGGGATAGGTTTATTTTGGCAGGTTTTACCTGCGGAAACGCCCCAGTTGCGGCATCGCAATCAACCGCGCGCCGACATACATGCATAGCACCCCAAAGGGGGCCGGCCTCATCACAACCCGAGGCCGGCCCCATTTGCCGTTTTACCTGATAAAACCGACCAAAATAAACCTCTCCCCCTTTGGTAGGCCAAAGTGGATAAACCCTGCTCCCAACAGCCGAAGACACACGTAAGTGACATGTCCATGAGGGTATAATTTGCACCGTATGTCTGCACAACGCCTGTGCGCGTACGGTTTTATTCGGGCTACCGTCCATTTCCGTGGAGGCACGGTTCGGCGGCCCTAACAAGAGAGGGGTTCTATGTATAAGATCCTGGAGAAGACGCAGTTCTCGGAGAAGGTGTTCAAGTTCCGCATCGAGGCGCCCGCAATCGCCAAGCATGCGCACGCTGGACAGTTCCTCATGGTCCGCGCCAACGAGACGGGCGAGCGCGTCCCGTTTACCCTGGCCGGTTGGAACGGTGACGAGGGCTGGGTCGAGTTCATCTTCATGGTGATCGGCAAGACCACCGAGATGCTTTCCACCTACGAGGCCGGCGAGTCACTGCGCGACGTCGTCGGCCCGCTGGGCGTTCCCACCGAGATGGCCGAGGGCCCCTGCGCCGTCATTGGCGGCGGCGTCGGCCTGGCAATTGCCTTCCCGGTCGCCAAGCACCTGGTCGAGACCGGTCACGAGGTACACGCCATCATGGGCGCCCGCACCAAGGACCTCCTGCTCATGGAGGACCAGTTCCGCGAGCTCCTCGACGAGGACCACATCCACATCACCACTGACGACGGCTCCTACGGCGAGCAGGGCGTTGTCACCGCTCCGCTGGAGCGCCTGCTGCAGGACAAGGCCGTGAGCCAGGTCTTCTGCGTCGGCCCCGTTCCGATGATGAAGTTCTCGACCCTCACCGCCCAGAAGTACGACACCCCCATAACCGCGTCGCTCAACCCCATCATGGTTGACGGCACCGGTATGTGCGGCTGCTGCCGCGTCGAGGTGGGCGGCGTGACCAAGTTCGCTTGCGTCGACGGCCCCGACTTCGATGCCACCCTGGTCGACTGGGATGACCTTCGTGCCCGCCAGGCCGCTTACCGTTCCGAAGAGGGCGAGTCCCTCAAGGCCTATGAGGAAAAGAGCTGCGCATGCCACTAGTTAACGGTCGTTTCGTTGCCGATATGAAGTCGCCCCGCACCCCCGATAACGAGGAGCCGGCTGCCGAGCGCGCCTGCGACTTCCGCCCCGTCGACAAGGGCTTCACCGAGGAGATGGCGCTGGCCGAGGCCGAGCGCTGTCTCAACTGCAAGAAGCCGTTCTGTGTTGAGGGCTGCCCCGTCAACATCAACATCCCCCGCTTTATCGAGCAGATCCGCGAGAAGGACTTCGGCGGCGCCCTCGATACCATCCGCGAGGACTCCATGCTTCCCGCCATCTGCGGCCGCGTCTGCCCGCAGGAGAACCAGTGCGAGGGCAAGTGCATCCGCGGTAAGAAGTCCGAGC
>CALGZY010000110.1 GCA_937934355.1 uncultured Collinsella sp.
TGAGCGGGCTGTACCACTGGCCGTTGTACACGGCGGTGGCCCAATCCTGCTCGAGCTTGATCTTGGTCTTGAGCAGGTCGCCCTCAACGCAAATGTCCTCGAGCGCCTTGTGGGCGGTGATGAGCGTCAGGGCGCCGGGAACCTCGTAGCACTCGCGGCTCTTAAGGCCCACCAGGCGATCCTCGACCAGATCGAGACGGCCAAAGCCATTGTCGCCGGAGATCTTGTTGAGGGAGATGACAATCTCGGAGAGCTTCATCTTCTTGCCGTCGACGGCGACGGGCTTGCCGGCCTCAAACTCAATCTCGGCGTAGGTCGGGGTGTCCGGCGTGTCCTCCGGATTCTTGGTCATAACCCAAGCGTCGTCGAGCGGCTCGTTCCAGGGATCCTCCAGGTGGCCGCACTCAATGGCACGACCCCACAGGTTGTCGTCGATGGAATAGGGGTTGTCGTTGGCACCCTCGGGAACCGGCACGTTGTGGGCGTGGGCATAGGCGACCTCGTCGGGACGGCACTTCAGATCCCACTCGCGAACCGGGGCGATAACCTTGAGCTCGGGGTCGAGGGCCTTGACGGCAGCCTCAAAACGAACCTGGTCGTTACCCTTGCCGGTGCAGCCGTGGGCGACGTAGGTCGCGCCAAACTCGTGAGCGACCTCGACAAGCTTCTTGGCGAGCAGCGGGCGAGACAGGGCGGAAAGCAGCGGATACTTGTTCTCGTACATGGAGTTTGCGGCGATGGCCTTAGTCAAGAACTCATCGGAGAACTCGTCGCGCAGGTCGAGCACCTGGCAATCGAGAACGCCCAGGTCGAGGGCCTTCTGCTTCTTGGCGTCCAGGCCGGTCTCCTCCTGGCCCACGTTGCCGCAGACACAAACGACATCGAGATTCTTCTCGTCCTGGAGCCACTTGACACATACGGATGTATCAAGACCACCGGAATATGCGAGAACGACTTTTTCCTTGCTCATGGCTGTTTCCTTTCGCCCTTGGTAGCTAGTTAGAACATCGGTCAGTTGCAAGTCACCTTGAGGTCAAAAACCGTGCAATATCAGGTTAAATAGCAAAAATCAGCACATACATGCCCTAGAAACATGCAGCAATGTCGTGCTAAAACCCAACGACCTCAAAATGACTCTGTTGAGGCAATTCGCCCCATGCGGACAGAGACGATTGTTATCGTCGTCGGGAAATTGCGCGCTGGCGTCGGATGGCATTGTCTGCAGTGGTGATGATCTTTACGAACTGCATCTGCCTCTCCTTTCACGTATCGCCGGGCGCAATTCAAATATCGTAAACGGTACCTTTTACTCGGTAAGCGGTTGTTTTTCCGTCTCCGTTTTCGATTGTCGCTATATTACGCTAAAGTGCCCGCAGCACAAGCGACAAATTCAAATTTCTGAAAAGTTTTTTCATTACTTTGTGAAGCGTGGTGCAAATACGCACCATTCCTGCGAAAATACGCTCGACTACTAGTTGATGGTTATAACGTCTGAAACAATCTCGAAACGAAAGGCGCATTTTTATGCAAACTTACGAATCGGACGCCAATATCGGAAACATTAAGATTCTCGCCGTCGATATGGACAAGACGCTGCTGACCGACGAGCGTGTGCTGCCCCAGGGTCTTGATGAGCGCCTGGACAAGCTCGCCGACGCCGGCATCGTATTCTGCCCCGCCAGCGGACGTCCCGCCCCCAAGCTCGAGGAGATGTTCGAGGGCGTCAAGAACCGCCTCGCCTTTTGTCCCGACAACGGAGCGTGCGTGATCTATCGCGGCAGCTATATCTATAAGAGCACTATTGACGTGGAGCTGTATCAGCAGGTCTTGAGCCGTGCCTCGGAGGATCCGCGCGCTGTCCCCGTCCTTTGCTGCTTCGACGAGTTCTACGTGCTTGCCCGCGACCATCAATACCACGACGAGATCAGCGTCTACTACAACACAATCAACTACGTCGACAGCTTTGATGGCATTGATTTCGAGTCCAACAAGATTTCGGTCTTCTTCCCCGGCTACGACGCCGAGCCCGCTTTCCGCGAGACCTATAGTCCCGAGTTCTCGGACAAGCTCTACGTCACCAACGCTGGGCGCGAGTGGATCGACTTTATGAACCTGGGCGTCGACAAGGGCGCCGGCGTCGCTCACCTGTGCGAGCACCTGGGCATCGATATTGCCGATGCTGCCGCCGTGGGCGACACCTACAACGACATCCCCATGCTGGAGCGCGTCGGTCACAGCTTTATCGTGGACAATGCCGAGGAGCACATGAACGCGCATGCCAAATGGCGCATTCCGAGCAACAACGACGGGGGCGTACTGACGCTCATCGACGCCATCTTGGCGGCTCGTTAAACTCGCCGCCATGCCCGGCGCCGGCCGTTTGATTTTTGCTCGGTCAGGTCCTGGGCTCGCTCGAAGAGCACATTTAGTGCTCTTCGGCTCGTGCGGAATCTACAAAAATCAAACGGCCGGCGCCGGGCATGGCTACATATTCGTTCATGTCGCCTAGATGGCGTCTTGAGTGTCTAGATACTTAGCTGAATATATTTGGATGAAGGGGGCTCCTTGTTGGCAAGGAGCCCCCTTCTGGTTTGGTTACTTTGGAACTGTTGGCGCTTCCCTATTTGGCGTCGGCCCAGGTTATGCCGGTGCTGGCTTCGGCGATCAACGGTACGCGGAGGTCTACTACGTGCTCCATGACGTCGCGGACCATGGCGGTGAGGCGCTCGACTTCGTCGACGGGGCACTCAAAGTCCAGTTCGTCGTGTACCTGCAAGATCATGTGGGCGGCAAAGCCTTCTTCTTCCAGGCGACGGCTTACGCGGGCCATCGCGATCTTGATGATGTCGGCGGCGGTTCCCTGCATGGGGTGGTTCATGGCCGTGCGCTCGCCAAAGCCGCGAAGTTGCGGGTTTTTGGCCTTGAGCTCCGGAATATGACGACGGCGGCCGTACATGGTCTCGGCGTAGCCCGTCTGCTTGGCGCGCGCCACCACGTTGTCGAGGAACGTGCGCACGCCCGGGTAGGCCTCGTAGTAGCGGTCGATCATGCCACGTGCCTCGGCCATCGAGATATGCAGCGACTGCGACAGACCGTAGGCCTGCTGGCCATACACAATGCCAAAGTTCACGGCCTTGGCGCGACTGCGCAAGTCGGGTGTCACCTCGAACACTGGCACGCCAAATACGCGCGCGGCCGTCTCGGCATGGAAGTCCTCGCCTTCGTTGAAGGCGCGCACCAGATGCTCGTCACCCGAGAGATGCGCCAGCAGACGCAGCTCGATCTGCGAGTAGTCCACCGCCAAAAAGACGCTTCCCTCGCCTGCCGAAAACGCCGTCTTGACGGTACGACCCAGCTCCGAGCGCGTCGGGATGTTCTGCAGGTTCGGGTCGCTCGAGGACAGACGCCCCGTTGCCGTGATGGTCTGGTTGTACGTAGTGTGCACACGGCCGTCACCACGGCGTAGCGGGCCCAACGTGTCCAGATAGGTTGACTTGATCTTGGACTTCTCGCGCCAGTCCAAGATCAGGCGCACGATCTCGTGGTCGCGGGCAAGGTCGCTCAACACCTTGGCGTTGGTCGAATAATAGCCGCGCTTGGTCTTTTTGAGACCCTTGGTCGGAAGACCCATAACGTCAAACAGCACGTGCGAGAGCTGCATGGGGCTGCCTATGTTAAAGGTCTCGTCGCCGGCCAGGTCACGAATGCTGCGCTCGACCTCGGCAATCTGAGTCGCCAGGCCCTCGGACAGACTATGCAGACGGTCGGGGTCTACGAGCATGCCCGCGCGCTCCATCTTGGCAAGCACCGGCACAAGCGGCATCTCGATGCCGTCGAACACGTTGGTGGCGTTCTCACGGGCCATGCGGTCGCGCAGCGGTGCGACCAGCGCCAGCGTTAAGGCCGCCGTGCGAGCGGCGGGCGCGGGGGCGTCCTCGCCGGCACCCTCTGCACCGCGCGCCGCAGGCAGCGCCATCTGCAGATAGGTATCGGCCAGATACGCCTCATCGAACTCGGAGCGGTCGGAATCCAGCAGGTAGGCGGCAACCACGGTATCGAAGATGCGCGTGGAATCGACTGCCAGCGGGTCCATAAGCTCGGGCTCAGAAGAATCGATGGGCGAAAGCTCGTGCAACAGCGCCTTCATATCCGGGCTCGCCACGCGACCCTCCATAAACAGACGCGCGAGCACGCCGGCAATCACGCCGTGGACGAAGTTGAAGCCCTCAACCTCAGCCGCCGCACAGCTGTCGCCCTCCTCGAGCGCGAACAGGCCCTTGGACGTCGCCAACCACAGCGTGCGCGTCAGTCCAAAGAGCGCGCCCTCTTCCTTGTCGTCGTCCACCACGGCGGCGACCCACTCGCCGGCATCAATCGCGCGGGAGACCTCAGCCGCAACGGCACCAAGCGCGTCGGCATCGCCGGCGGCTGCGCGAACCATAGCAGGTATCTCAAACACACTGGAGGCAGCAGCCCCGCCCTCGCCGCCGATCAGCGCCAAGAAACGGTTCTGCATGGCGGTGATACCAAGCGTACCCAGCGCCGCGGAAACCTCATCGGCAGAAAACGCCGGGAAGGACGTCACCTCAAAGTCGAGCGCGACGGGCGCATCGGTGCGAATTGTCGCAACCTTGCGGCTCAGTAGTGCGTCATCGATGTGTGCACGCAGGTTCTCGCCCATCTTGCCCTTGACCTCATCGGCATGCGCGATGACTTCGTCCAGGCTACCGTACTTCGCAATGAGCGCACTCGCCTTTTTGGGACCGATGCCCGGTACACCGGGGATGTTGTCGGACGTATCGCCCTTTAGACCGTAAAAATCGGGCACGAGCGCCGGCGTAATGCCGTGATACAGGTCGTCCACGCTCTCGGGCGTCATAATCGCCACGTCGGACAGGCCCTTGCGGGTCGAGACCACGTTGACGTGCTCGGTCACGAGTTGATACATGTCGCGGTCGCCGGTCACCAGTAGCATGTCGCAGCCGGCCTCTTCACCCAGGCGCGCCATGGTTCCCAGGATGTCATCGCCTTCCCAGCCCTCGGACTGCAGAATCGGCACGTTGAGCGCGGCGAGCAGCTCCTTAATCATAGGGAACTGCGCATGCAGATCGGGGTCCATGGGCGGGCGTTGCGCCTTATACTGCGGCAGCATCTCCATGCGCACGCGCGGTTTACCCTTGTCAAACGCCACGACGACGCCGTCGGGGTTAAAGGCATCGATCATCTTGAGAAACATGTTCAGAAAGCCAAAGATCGCGTTGGTGGGGCGACCGTCCGGCGCGTTCATGGTCGGCGGCACGGCGTGGAAGGCGCGATGCATGAGCGAGTTGCCGTCGATAACGGCAAAGGTGCGGCGCTTGTCAGACATATTGAATACCTCGCTTTGGGCTGGGCACGGTTTGCTCACTCCAGTTTACACGCTCCCCGCCCCGCGGCCACCTCACATCAAGCTCCCCCGCCACCGTGAGCCCGCGCGTGATACGATGGCTCACGGTACATCAACCAGCACGATCGATCCGAAAGGAGCCTGCGTCATGGAGCGTCCCTGCGCATGGAAAAAGTACACGCCACAGCAAATCGAGGAGCTCGAGGAGCTTTGCCGCGGCTATAAGCAGTTTTTGAGTGAGAACAAGACCGAGCGCCTGTGCGTCAAGGCCGGCATCAAGATGGCCGAGGAGGCGGGATACGTCGACCTGGAGACCGTAATCGCCGCAGGCCGCGAGCTTAAGGCAGGCGACAAGGTGTATGCCGCTAACCACGGCAAGGACCTTATGCTCGTCAATCTGGGCACCGCCCCGCTCGAGCAGGGCTTTAACATCCTGGGCGCGCACGTGGACTCGCCGCGCCTGGACCTTAAGCAGAACCCCGCCTTCGAGGCCGGCGACATGGCTTATCTCGACACGCACTACTACGGCGGCGTCAAGAGCTACCACTGGGTAGCCTCCCCGCTCGCACTCGTGGGCGTCATCTGCAAAAAGGACGGTACCACCGTCGACATCAATATCGGCGACAAGGCGGACGATCCGGTCTTTACCATCTCCGACCTGCTGATCCATCTCTCGAGCGAGCAGATGTCTAAGCCTGCCAAAGACGCCGTCGACGCCGAGATCCTCGACGTGATCGTGGGCGGCCGTCCCGTCAAGTTCGATGAGGACGACAAGGACGCCCCCAAGGAGCCCGTCAAGCAGATGTTCCTGGATATCCTCAAGGAGCAGTACGACGTCGAGGAGGAGGACTTCCTCTCCGCCGAGATCGAGGTCGTGCCCGCCGGCCCCGCCCGCGAC
Organism: uncultured Collinsella sp.; assembly: GCA_937934355.1. The sequence continues at coordinate 6,285 of CALGZY010000110.1, forward strand.
ATGGGCCTCGACCGCTCCATGATTCTGGGCTATGGCCATGACGACCGCGTCTGTGCCTACCCCTCCATGCTCGCCCAGATCAACGTCACCAACGTGGAGCGCACGAGCATCACGCTCATCGTCGACAAGGAGGAGATCGGTTCCGTGGGTGCCACCGGCATGACGAGTCGCTTCTTCGAGAACACCGTCGCCGAGATCATGATGCTCGCCGGCGAGGACAGCCCGCTGGCTCTGCGCCGCGCGCTCGCCCGCAGCCGTATGCTCTCCTCCGACGTGTCCGCCGGCTTCGACCCGGGCTATGCCGGCAAGTTCGAGACCAAGAACGCCGCCTTCATGGGTCGCGGCCTGTGCTTTAACAAGTACACGGGCAGCCGCGGCAAGGGCGGCTCTAACGACGCCGACGCCGAGTATGTGGCCCTCGTCCGCGACATCATGGACGAGGCCGGCGTGGACTTCCAGACCTGCGAGCTCGGCCGCGTCAACGCTGGTGGCGGCGGCACCATCGCCTACATCATGGCCAAGTACGGCATGAACGTCATCGACTCCGGCGTTGCCGTCCTGTCCATGCACGCCCTGTGGGAGGTCGCCAACAAGGCCGACATCTACGAGGCATATCGCGGTTACAAGGCCTTCATCGAGCGAGCCTAACCAACCCTTCATCAGTTGCGGTGAAATACGGACTAAACTGGCCCATAAACAGCCAAAACAGACCGTATTCCACCGCAACTTTTTTGGCAGAGGAGAGCCCATGCTGCAGGTCATCATTTCGCCCGCCAAGCAGATGCGCGCGGCCCAAGATGCTTTTGAAGTCCTGGGCATCCCACCCTTTGTGCGCGAGACGGCTCGCCTCCACCGCGCACTGCTAGATATCGAGCGGAATGAAGGCAGCGGCGGCCTGCAGGCGCTGTGGAACGTGAGTGACAAACTGCTGGGACCTTGCCTCAACACCCTGCATGAGTTCGGGCCCATCCTGAAAAGCGGCGATCTCGACAATCCCGCACTCGCCCGTCACCTCTCCCCTGCCGCCATGTCCTATCACGGCATTCAATACCAGAGCATGGCACCCGAGGTGATGGATTCCGCGCAGCTCGCATGGCTGCAAGACCATCTGTGGATCCTCTCCGGCCTCTACGGGTGCGTTCGTCCCTTTCATGCCGTCGAACCGTATCGGCTGGAGATGGGCGCGAAGCTTGTCGTCGACGGTGCCCGAGACCTCTACGCATTTTGGAGCGATAAGCTCGCGCGGGCTATCGCCCCGGCAGGTTCAAACACCACGATCGTCAACCTCGCCAGCGTAGAGTATGCCAAAGCCGTTCTGCCCCACCTCGCGGGCGACGCCACAGCCGTCACGTGCCTCTTTGGCGAGGGTATCCGCAACGGGAAGCCCATCCAACGGTCGACCGCCAGCAAAAAGGCGCGCGGCTCCATGGTGCGGTGGATGGCAGAAAACAAGCTCGAGGATGCAAGCGAACTTACCGCATTCAATATCGGCTATCGGCACATCCCCGAGCTTTCAGACAAAAACACCCTGGTTTTCATGAACGCGCAGGCACTATAGGCCCGCCGTTTCCAAACACCCCGTTACTCCGCCAAGCCATCGGCCTTTGCAATCTCGCTCGTCGAGCCATCTTGGTAGGTAATCTTAACGTGCTCTACGTCGGATACCGTAACGCCCGACGGAGGTTCCAGACGCCACTCCGTCAGAGCGATATCCATGGTCGTGGGCACATCGCCCTGATCTTTGAGCTTCACCATGAGTGTTTTGAGTGCCTCATCATACGTCACGCGTTCGATTTCCTCACCAGGAATAGACCCACCACTCAGCTGCAACTGCACAAACTCATCGCACGGGTACCAATAATCGCCCGGAACGGCGAGCGTATTGGCATTACCGCCAGTACTCCTCACCGTCATAATCGGTAGGCTATCATCAGCCTCGAACTCCCATGCAGCGCCGCCGCGACCACCAAACGTCCAGATACAAAAGGCAATCACCAGCACGGCAAGCACCGCAAAACCGATCGCGACAAGGCCATGGTGCGCACGGCTTTCCTCGGCCGATACATCCCATTGCGTCTCTCGATATAGATGCTTGTCTTCCATGTTCGCCTCCTCACAGGCACGCTCGTTAGGCCAATCGTACCCATTCGAGCTATACTTGAGCCCATTACATAAACGGGGGGCTTGCAGGACAAGACGGCAGGCTGAGATTGGGCGCGCCCGCCCTGACCCGCAAACCTGATATGGGTAATGCCAACGAAGGGAGCCGTGCCAATGAGCACACAGACCGAGCCCAAGCTCGTCACGCAAATCGACTTCGCCCGCGCCGGGCAGATCACACCGCAGATGAAGGAGGTCGCCGAGCGCGAGCATCGCGACCCCGAGTACATCCGCGAGCGCGTGGCCGACGGCCGCATCGCCATTCCTGCCAACATCGTGCACATCAAAAAAGGCATGCGCGCCTTTGGCGTCGGTGAGGGCCTGTCCACCAAGGTCAACGTGAACTTGGGCATCTCGGGCGACAAGGCCGATGCCGCCGAGGAATGGAAGAAGGTCAAGATCGCCGAGGACTTTGGCGCCGACGCCATCATGGACCTCTCCAACTCGGGCAAGACGCGCCAGTTCCGCCAGCAGCTCATCGACGAGACGCCGCTCATGGTAGGTACCGTCCCCATGTACGACGCCATCGGCTACATGGAAAAGCCGCTGGTCAAGCTTACCAAGGACGACCTGTTCGAGGTCGTGCGCGCGCACGCCGAGGACGGCGTGGACTTTATGACCATCCACTGCGGCATCAACAAGTCGGTCACAAAGACCTTTAAGGAGACCGGCCGCCTCATGAACATCGTGAGCCGCGGCGGCTCGCTGCTGTTTGGCTGGATGGAGGTCACCGGTAACGAGAACCCGTTCTATGAGTTCTACGACGAGCTGCTCGAAATCTGCCACGAGTACGACGTGACGATTTCGCTCGGCGACTCCTGTCGCCCGGGCTGCCTCTACGACTCCAACGACGCCACCGAGACCGCCGAGATGATCGAGCTGGGCAAGCTGTGCAAGCGCGCATGGGCCGCCGGCGTCCAGGTTATGATCGAGGGTCCGGGCCACATGGCGCTCGACGAGATCGCCGCCAACATGAAACTGCAGAAGCGCCTGTGCCACAACGCCCCGTTCTATGTGCTCGGGCCGCTGGTGACCGATATCGGCGTGGGCTACGACCACATCACCGCTGCCATCGGCGGCGCTATCTCCGCCAGCTCCGGCGCCGACTTCCTGTGCTACGTGACGCCGGCCGAGCACTTGTGCCTGCCCAACGCCCAGGACGTGCTCGACGGCCTCATGGCCACCAAGATTGCCGCACACGCCGCCGACATCGCCAAAAAGGTGCCCCACGCCCGCGACATGGACGACAAGATGGGCCAGGCACGCCGCAAGCTCGACTGGGACGCCATGTGGAAGTGCGCGCTCGACCCGGTTACGGGCAAGAAGCGCTACGAGGAGTCCCCCGCCGCCACCGAGGGCACTTGCACCATGTGTGGCAAGATGTGCGCCGTCCGCACCGTCAACAAGATCTTCGAGGGCACCACGATCGACCTCGGCATGGAGGACTAACCCTGTCGCCGCGGCCGCTTCTGGCGGCGAGCTGGTGCCTGTCAATTGTTGACTTGTGAACATTTACTTACACTTGCGTAGAGATTGCATCGCCCGCCCGGGTTCGGCATAGAGTCGGCCCGGGCATCTTTATAATGCTGGCTTAAAGACCCATTTGATTCCGACCGAACAAGGGAGCGAACATGGATCGTAGTAAGGTACCTGCCGTCCTGTCCATCGCGGGATCCGATTCCAGCGGTGGCGCCGGCATTCAGGCCGACATCAAGACCATCACGGCGCACCGCCTGTATGCCGAGACGGCCATCACCGCCATCACAGCGCAAAACACCCTGGGCGTTACCGCCGTGCAGGATATCTCGCCAGATATCGTAGCCGCGCAAATTGACGCCGTTTTTGACGATATCCGCCCCAGCGCCGTCAAGATCGGCATGGTTTCTTCTGTCGAGATTATCGAAGTCATCGCCGACCGCTTGAGCGCCTGGAACGCAACGAACGTGGTCGTCGACCCCGTCATGGTCGCCACCTCGGGCGCGCGGCTGATTGCCGAAGATGCCGCCGAGGCGCTCACCCGCCGCCTGTTCCCGCTAGCGACGGTTATCACGCCCAATATTCCCGAGGCCATGGCACTGCTCGACTATGAGGTCGACTCCGAGCGCACGCAGCAAAATGCTGCCATGCTCCTCACCCGCCGCTTTGGTTGCGCGTCTCTCGTTAAGGGCGGGCATTTTGTCAACGAGGCCAACGATGTGCTAGCAGAGCCCGCGCCGCTCGATGACGAGGGCAACCACCTGGGCGATCCGCTCACCACGTGGTTCCGCCACAAGCGCATCGAGACCGGCAACACGCATGGCACCGGTTGCACGCTCTCGTCCGCCATCGCCTGCGCGCTGGCCCAGGGCATGGATCTTGCCGACGCCGTCAACGCCGGCAAGGCCTACCTAACCGGCGCTCTCGCCGCCGGCTTTGACATGGGCAAAGGCTCCGGCCCCGTTAACCATATGTGGCAGTATTAAGACTCGCAGTTCAAAACCACCGCAAAGGGGACAGGCACCTTTGCGGTGGTTCCCACAAACATCTCGATCTGTAACAGTTAGAGTCCATTTTTCGGCCCACCTGTTACAAATCGAGACATCCAAATTCCATTGAGAAGATAATCTCGATGTGTAACATTAACTCGGCAAAATCGACCCTAGATGTTACAGATCGAGACAAACGACCGATATCGACCTAAAAAAATCTCAATCTGTAACATCTAGCCCGTTTTCGGCCTTACAACTGTTACAGATCAAGACAAATCAACGAAACAAGCCACCGCAAGGAGAACTATTGTGGTGGTTTGGGGCCGTGCTACTCACCGAGCATCTCTTGGAGCTTGGCTGCCACGGCGTGACCCAGGCTCTCGTGGCTTTCGGGCATCATATGCAGATAGTCGATATCGCCCGGCTCGGCAAAGTCGGCTGCATTCAAAAAGTCGCAGCCAAACTGCTCAGCCACATGCGCGTAGTACTCACCAAAATGTTCCGAGGCTTCTACGGAATGCTCGTCAAAATCGGTCATATATACGTCGGCGATCTGCGGCTTGATCTTGATAGGCGCCATCAGCAGAATGCGCGGACAAGGCGCAGCGTCGGTCCACGGAAACGCGCGGACGGCGCGAATCAGCGCCATGGCGCCACGGGCGATATCGGAAGCTGTCACGTTAAAGACCGTCTTACAGTCGTTGGTGCCCAGCATGATCACAATGGCGTCCAGCGGCTTATGGGCCTCGAGCAGCATCGGAAGTGCGCGGATGCCGTTAAGATTGGTGTCCAGATGGCACATGTCGTCGCGTACCGTCGTGCGGCCGTTGAGGCCTTCTTCAATTACATGCCAGCCCTCGCCTAAGTCACGTTGGGCCACGCCGCACCAGCGCACATCCTGCGCATAGCGCACCGCGGTGCCGTCGCGCATGCCCGCCGGATCGTAACCATAGGTGTTGCTGTCGCCAAAGCATAGAACGTTTTTCATCGTAAGCCCCTCGCTCAGTAAAAAGCCGACGGAAGCAGCCTCTCCCGCCGGCTCGACCTATCTGTCAGCACGTACCGATTACAGGTACTTGCGCCAATCGTCCTCGTCCTCATCATCCTCGGTAGCAGCCTGGGTCTGCTCGGCGGCGCGAGCTGCCGCAGCGCGAGCGGCAACCTGGGCATAGGACTCCTCGTTGCGCTCGGGGAAGTTTGCCAGCACGTGCTCGAACTTGGCAAAATCCTCATCCCAGCGCGTAGAAGGCACGGCAAAGAAGACTTGCTTGACCTTAAAGTCGCCCGACGCGAGCTCCTTGCGGAAGAGCTCGGCCACGGCCTCTGCGTCAAAGCCGTTGTTGTCGCAGCCCCAAGCGCCCAGCACGAGCTTCTCGCGACCCAGCTCGTCGCAGATGGCAAGCACAAAGCGAATGCGGTCGCGCAGGGCATCCAGCAGAGCATCGTCGCTCACGCGATACTCCTGGCGGGCGCGCTTAACGTTGGGCGCGGCGGCCACGATCACGTCGGCGTATGCATGCACGTGGTTGCGGTCGAAGCGCACCGCAGGCACCACCAGCGCACGGTTTCGGTAAAGCTCGCAGTTGATGTTGCGGCGACGGTTCTCGCCGTACCATTTGCGCTGCTTATCGAGAACGTTGTACAGATACGAATCGGCGCACAGCGTGGCCTCCTGGCCCAGATAACCCTGAATATAGCCACCGCCCGGATTGGTGAACGAGGCAAAGGCGAGCACGGCCATGTCGCAGAACTGCGCGTAGCCTCGGCCATTATCCAGAATGGCCTGCGTGGCAGAGGCGTCGAGCACGGTGACCTCGGGCAGGACCGGAGCGGGCTCCTCGGCGGCAGGCGCGGACTCGGTCTCCGTGGCCTCCTCTGCGGGTGCAGGCTCGGCCGTAACCTCGGTCTCGGCGGACGCAACCTCAGCGGTCTCGGCCTCGGCGGCCTCAGACTCCTCGGCAACCTGTTCCTCGACAGCGTCGGCCGCTTGGGCCTTGGCCTTCATCGCCGCGACAAAGCCGGCAGGCATACCGTCAAACTCGCGAACACCGGCAAGCGAACGCTCGATATCCTTGGCGCACGCTTCGGACACAGTTGCCACGTGACGCTCGGCGGCCTTGGCACGGGCCTCGCGCTTGGGATTGGGCTGACCCGCTCGGTTGGACCTGCGGTTACGGTTCCTGTTGTCGACGTCTGCCATACGTGGCCACCTTTCCTGTCGCTGCCGCTATCGGCTTTTCCCATCCATGATACCCCGCCGCGCACAAAAAAGACGGCCCCGAAGGACCGCCTTTCGCATCGTTTTACCGTGTCCGGCAGGAAGCGTCGCAATGCCGCGCTTTAATCGCGACGGCCGAGGATGTTCAAAATGCGCAGGAACACGTTGATAATATCCACGAACAGGTTAGAGGCCATGAGCACGGCGTTGGGCAGCGTAGGCGGCACCGTCGTGGCAACATAGGTGTCGTAGCCAATAAAGCCGGCGAACACCACAATCACGATCAGGTCGGTGATGGACTGCGAAACGCCCATGAACATCAGCACGATCTCAACCAGAATAGTGGCGAGCAGAATACCAAAACCGATGCCATACACACGCTGGAAAAACTTGGGGAAGGTCACGCCAAGCGCGCCAAAGACAAAGGTGATGGCGGCCGTGGCGATAAAAGCGGTGTTGATGGTGGGCAGGTCATAGTTGGCAAGGCCAAACGACGCGGTCAGGCCAAAGGTACTCGCAAAGATTACGTAGCCCACAAGGGACAGGCCCACGGACTGCTTGCTGGCGGCGGCCGACATCATGACCATGCCGACGATGGTCAAAATAAACGAGCCAAAGACCAGCGGCAAGGCGGCGCCGCTCATCATCATGCGCGCAAACGACATGGTGCTCGTAAAGTAGGCGCCGGCGCCCATGGCGCAAAAGCCCAAGAAGATCAGGGCAGACATGGCGAGATTGTACGCGCGCGGCGACATCTCCTTGGCACGGCTTGCACCGGTCTCGATGGGGCCGTTCTGATAGCCCTGGATATCGTTCATACTTCGTCCTTTCAAAAAGCGCACGACAGCGCCGTAGGTAACAACATTCCTGCCATTGTACCCGAATGCCGCACGTCCTTACCTACGGCGCTCGCCCTCAAGCGTACGATCAAAGGCCCAGACCCACCAACGCATCACGTGTGTCTGCGAGCCGTCTGCCCGCTCGCGCGTCTGGTCCTCCAGATACAACTCGGTCGCGTGCCCGCCAAAACGCACCTTATATGTTGCCGTACGGATGCCGTGGACCATCAGGCCAAACCCGGTGGTCGAGATAATTTCGTCGATCGTAAAACAACGGCCGTCGACCCAGCAGACGGTGACCGGCACGACTTGTCCGCCCGCGAGGATGCGAGCCACGACGTCCACATACTGCTTGTGTACGCGCCGAGTTTTGCCGTCTGTCTGTCGATATTCCATGCCTCCTATTATCGAACGCATGTTTGCATGTTGTAAAGCGAACAGACTGTGGTTTTGGAGTGTCGTAGTAATCGCACGTGTCCGCATGGCGTGTTAGCAAAAAGAACACCCGCGGTCAACAGGGCTAATATTCAATTTTAGTGCCAAAAAGTTCACTTCTCCCATCAGAACTCGGTAAAGAGACCCGCAGGAGGTGATACGATTTATCATGTTTTTGTAACGTGTCTGCAAACTTCGAGAAAGCCCATATATGGACGTAACGTTCTCAACCTTCCTCGGCCAAATTGTGTCGAACCCAGTCCTTGCCGTCACCGTGATCCTCGCGTTGGGTGCCATCTTCGTCAATGGATGGACCGACGCGCCCAACGCCATCGCGACCTGCGTCACTACGCGTTGCATGCCCGCCCGCGCCGCCATTCTCATGAGCGCCGCATTCAACTTCCTCGGCGTGCTCATCATGACGCACTTTAACGCGAGCGTCGCCAACACCATCTCACATATCGTCGACTTTGGCGGAAACAGCACCATGGCGCTCGCCTGCCTATGCGCGGCGCTGTTCTCCATCGTCGTCTACGGCGCCACAGCGTCGCGTTTTGGCATCCCCACCTCGCAAAGCCACAGCCTTATCGCCGGCCTGACCGGTGCCGCCATCGCCCTCGGCGGTGCGAGCAGCGTCAACGTCCACGAGTGGATGAAGGTCATCTACGGCCTGGCGCTCTCCATCGGCCTGGGCTTTGTCATGGGCTGGGTCCTGTGCAAGCTCGTCTCGATTCTTTTCGCCGCCGCCAACAGGCGACGTGCCAATGTCTTCTTTAAATACGCTCAGATCGCGAGCGCTGCGGCCATGAGCTTTATGCACGGCGCGCAGGATGGACAGAAGTTCATCGGCGTGCTCTTTTTAGGCGTGGCCTTTGCCAGCGGCCAGACGAGCGTCGGCGATGCAGGCATCCCCATCTGGATTATGCTGCTGTGCTCGGCCACTATGGGTATCGGCACCAGCGTGGGCGGCGAGCGCATCATCAAGTCCGTCGGCCAGAGCATGGTCAAGCTCGAAAAGTATCAGGGCTTCTCCGCCGACCTGGCGGGCGCCGCAAACCTGCTGCTTGCCACCCTTACCGGCATCCCCGTGTCCTCCACACACATCAAGACCTGCGCCATCATGGGCGTCGGTGCCGTCAAGCGCCTCTCAGCCATCAACTTCGGCGTCGTCAAAGACATGATGTTCACCTGGTTCTTCACCTTCCCCGCCTGCGGACTCATCAGCTTTGTCATGGCCAAGCTGTTCATGATGTTCCTCTAGTCAAACCGAACGTCCATCCGGACTGCATTACCTCGCCCACCCGTCTTCGCCTCGAAAGGACCCACCCATGGCAAAGAAACCCGATTCGTTCTACTTTGATAACTACGTTGCCTGCGCCGACCTCGCCGTTCAGGCAGCCGAGCTGCTCACCAAGATTTTTGAGAACTTTGACCCCGCGCAGATCCACGACATGCTCGATAAGATGCATGCGATTGAGCATGCGGCAGACAAGAAGCACCACGAGCTCGAAGACGCCTTGCTCACCGCCTTTATCACCCCGCTCGAGCGCGAGGATCTGGATCTGATGAGCTGCTCACTCGACACCGTGCTCGACCGCATCGAGGGCGTCGTGCAGCGCGTCTACTTCACCAACATCCAGAGCATCCATCCCGACGCCATCGTCATCGCCCACAAGGTGACTGACGCCTGCCGCGCCATGAAAGACCTGATGGTCGAGCTGCCCAACTACCGCAAGTCCAAGACCCTGCGCGAACTCGTCATCCAGATCAACACCATCGAGTCCGAAGCCGACGAGCTCTATATCAACGCCATGCGCAACCTGCACGTTAACGGCAAGGACCCGCTCGAGGTCATCGCCTGGCGTGACGTATACGCCTTCCTGGAGTACTGCGCTGACTGCTGTGAGAATGTGGCCGATGTTGTGGATTCGATTGTCATGAAGAACAGTTAATTGGGGGTACGTGTCCCGGCGGCGAAGGGCCGGCACCTGTTTGCTTTCTCACTCCGGCTGCAAGCAGAGTCGTTCAAAAGGTTATTAGTGGCCGGGCCCGCTCCCTTACGTACCACCATTGGGAACTTTGGCTGATAGTTATAGCGCAATGGGGGTTTGGCTGAAGGGACCTTTGGTATCCGTTCGGACACTTTGGCCCTCGATGAGCGTTTGGCTGATTGCTGCTTTGGGTACTGTTTGGGTTACTTTGGGTTTGTTTGATTTTTAATTGCTGGAGGGCTTGTATGTCTTATTTGGATCTGGCTCGGGGTCGGTATTCTTGTCGTGAATTTCAGGATCGTTCTGTTGAGCAGGCTGTGGTGGATGCCATTGTTGAGGCTGGGCGTATTGCTCCTTCTGCTTGTAATAATCATCCAACCCGTGTGATGGTGTTGGATACGCCTGAGCTTCTGGAGAAGGCTGCTGCTTGTCAGCCTCGGTTTGCTCGTGATGGGTCTATCTTTGGCGCTCCGCTTGTCTTCCTTATTTGCAGCGTTACCGATGATGCTTGGGTGCGCCCGTATGACCAGATGAATTCTAGTGAAATCGACACCTCAATCGTGTGTGATCAGATGATGATGGAGGCCACCGAGCAGGGCCTGGGAACGTGCTGGGTATGCCATTTTAAGCCTGAGGTGGCGCAGGAGCAGTTCAATCTGCCCAAGGGCGTCTATCCCTATCACATGCTCGTCTGTGGATATCCTGCCGACCACATCGCCGATCCCGAGCATCGCGAGGTCCGTACCATTCCCCTCTCCGACTTCCTCCTCAAGTAGGTTTTGGGACATGCCTTAAAACCTACCCTTGACCGCTCACCCGTTCGCCGAGTTCTGCGCCATTATGTGCAGGGCTCGGTTTTTTATGTTACGCACTCCGGCACAGTCATAAAAAAGGACCCGCAAGCTGCGGGTCCTTTCTAGGCACTAAATTGTAGGCCGAATGTTAGTCCAGGTCGTCGGCAACAAAGTTGTCGATCGGGGCGAAGGGATCGGCCACGGGGACAACCGGGTCAGCGACGGGCAGCGGCTCGGCGGGAACAGTCACTGCAGGAGAAGCGGCAGAACCGACCGGCGTGGAGGCCATCAGATCGGCCGGGAAGGAATTCTGGGCATCGTCCATGAAGTGCTGGATGAGCTTGAGATACTCTGCCTTGAACTCCTCACGGGAAGCCTTGAGACGATCGATCTCCTCGAGCTCGGCCTGCTTCTCGGTCAGAGCCTGGCGGATAACCTCGCGGGCCTTGGCGTCAGCCTCGTTGCGGATACGCTCAGCGTTCTCGTTGGCATCGTTGACGATGGTCTCAGCGGTCTGCTGGGCAGCGATCAGGGCAGCGGAAATCTGGCGCTCCTGAGCGGAGAAGTCAGGGGCGGGAGCAGCCACGGGGGCGGCAGGAACGGCCTGGGCGGTGGCATCCTGAGCTTGGGCAAGCTGAGCCTGCGCATCGGCAAGCTGCTGCTCGGTAGCAGTCAGGCGACCCTTAAGGTCGACGATCTTAGCGAGCATAGCGTCAACCTCGGAGGACAGCGTCTCCAAGAAGACGTCGACCTCAGCAGGATCGTAGCCACGCTTGGCCTCAGAGAAAGTCTGAGCCTGGATGTCTGCAGGGGTAATAGCCATAACAAGTCTCCTTTTTCATCGCCTCGGCGCTACACGCCCGACGTAAGTTACTAAGTCAGTTCTACACGAGTATACCTATAAGAAGCTGCAGAACCAGCCTCTGCACCAACTGCAACGCAATAATCGCAACGACCGGCGAAAAATCGATACCGCCCATCGGCGGGATGAAACGACGGAACAGGTTGAGCCACGGACCGCACACGCTATCAAGCACCGCGGCAATATCCTGAAGCAAACCACCCTGCTTCATGGGAATCCACGTCATAAAGCAGTAGACGACAATGAGCGTGGAATAGAAGTTGAACAGCGTGTTGACCAGCTGGACGATAGTGTAGATGTTGATGGGAATCTCCTCGTCTTGTCTTTACTTAAGGTAGCCGTCGGCACGAAGCTTCTTGAGATCGGAATCTTTGACCTCGCAACCGGCGGGCAGCACCATGAACACGCGGTCGCCCACCTCCTTGACCGTGGCACCCAGACCGCAGGCAAAGCCGTAAGAGAAGTCCAAGACGCGCTTGGCAACTTCGGTGCGTACGCCCACAAAAATCAGTGCGACAGGCTGCTTGGTGCGAACGCGGCGCACCACGGTCTCCACGTCGTCATAGCTCTCGGGGCGCAGGACATAGGCCGGCAGCTGCGGCGTGGCGTTGATGATATTGCTCGCATAGGCCGAGGCATCGCTCGGTGCAGGCGCGGGTGCAGCGGCGGCACGGGCGCGGGTATTCTCGGCGTAGCTCGACGGCGTGTCATAGGCACCAGGACGATAACCGCTCGCAACACTGTCCTGCGAGCGCGAAGGCGGGTTATACGTCGTGGCATGGCGGGAGTCATCGCCGACCAGCTGACCGGAGCGCGTATACACGGCAACCGACTCAGCTTCACCGCGGCGCGTCTGGCCAAGCAGGCCGTTGCTCGGCTCGTCTTGGGTGTAGAAGCCCTCGCCCGAAGCACCACTGTAGCCGTTGTTCTGATAGCCATCGTCGTAGCCGTCATCGTAGCCGTAGTCGTCGTCCTGGCCATAACCCTGGTCGTAACCCTGCTGGCCGCCCAGGTGCATCTTATTTTTAATCTCGTCAAGGAAGCCCATGGTTGTGTCCTCTCGCGGTTTAGTGCAGGCGCCCCGATAATCAGTGCGCACTTCAGAGCCTTATTTTACTGCAAACTCCGGGCTAAATACTACCCTGCCCAGGCGAACGAGCGTAGAGCCCTCCTCAAGGGCAGACTCAAAGTCCTCGCTCATACCGCAGGAAAGCTCAGGCAGGTTCAAATCGGGATGCGCCGCCTCCAGCTCATCCCTCAGCTCACGAAGCCCCGCAAAGGTGCGGCGTGCCACATCCTTATTCCCCCGGGGCGCCATAGTCATAAGCCCCTGTACGCAAATTCCCTCAAGTTCTGCAAGCTCACCCGCGGCGGCGCGAATCTCATCGGGTGAAAAGCCTCCCTTCGACTCCTCACCACTCACATTGACCTCAATGAGCACACGCTGGGGGCCGACGAGCTCGCCTGCCTCAATCTTGCGAACAGCACGGCTCGAGATCGCCTGCGCCAGATGCAGCGAACCCACCGAGTGAATCAGCTCGGCTGAGCCCAGCACCGCATTGATCTTATTGGTCTGCAGGTTGCCGATCATATCGAAGCGCACCTCGGGCAGCTCCGGATGCTCCGCCAGACCCGTGAGCTTGCGAACCAGCTCCTGCGGGCGGTTCTCGGCAAAATGGCGATACCCCGCCTGGATGGCGGCAACGGTCTCATCGACACCAACGGTCTTGGACACGGCAATGAGGCTCGCGGCGTCGTGGGGACGGCCCGCGCGATCGAGCGCCGCATAAAAACGTTCCAGAATCTGCTCGCGGCGAGCGCGCATCAAGTCCAAATAGTTATCCATTGCCAATCGCCTCCGCTGACAGCCAAACAAGTAGTCCCATGCTAACGCAAGAGCGCGGCCCCGCATGTGCAAGGCCGCGCTCACTTAGGTATTTACAATCTTTCGACGAAAGGGGTTACTTACTCCTCGTCGTCCTCGCCATCGTCCTCATCCTCAAGATGATCGAGCAGGTAGCGAAGACCCTCGCTGACCTCGTTAACGGGCACCTTGGCAACGTAGCGTGCATCGACGGCGGGCCTCATGATAACACCCTCGCCCGAAGGCACGCGCATGCTCTCGAGCTCATCCTCATCAGTGCAGGCGATATCACCGGCAGTCATACGCTGTCCGGTCAACAGGAAGGTCAGACGGCAGGCGGCATCGATGGAAATCGAGGCGATGCGATCGAGATAGCGCGATACCATGATGGCGCGGCGCAGGTCGTCATAGTTGCTGTCGTCGTCCATAAAATCGCCCGTGTCCATGCGGTTAAAGGTGCGGAAGAACTTCTCGTAGGCGGCGTGCACTGGCTCGTCCTCGACGGCCAAGTTGCAGATGATGGACATGTCGTTGGTGACGAGCGCAGAAAGCGAAGAGCCCAGCACCTGGTAGACGGCCTCAGCCTCGGCCTCGACCGTGCCGACAAGCTCCTTGGGCAGCGAGATGTCGGCCGTGATCATATGACGCGTGGCGCGGCAAATCTGGCGAACCTTATCGGTCATGCGCTGCAGGTTAAAGTCGACGTAGATGATCGTCTGCAGCAAGCGGAAGTCGGAGGCGACCGGTGACTGCGTGGCAATCAGGTTGTAGCAGACGGCCTCCAGGTTGGCGCAGCGTGCGTCAATCGAAAGCGTGCGCTTCTTGGTCTTGGTGGCGAGCTTGCGGTCGTCGGTCACATAGGCCTTCACGGCATCGTGGAGGGCCAGATCGACGGCCTCGTAGATGCTCAGCATCTCGTGACGGGCCTCGATGAGCTGACGGGAAAACAGTTTGCGCATGGTTCACTCCAATCAGTTGGGTGCGGTCATGCCGCCCGCACAGTGAATACGCACCGGACCAGATCCGATCGGCTTGGGACTAGTCGCACCGATCAGCCAAAGCGGCCGGTGATATAGTCTTCCGTCCGCGAGTCCACCGGGCTGGTGAAGATCGCGTCGGTTTGACCATACTCGATGAGCGTAGCGGGCTCGCCGGCAACTTCCTGCAAGAAGAATGCGGTGTAGTCGCTAATGCGAGCTGCCTGCTGCATTGAATGCGTGACGATGATGATCGTCATCTCGGGCGCCAGCTCGGCCATCAGATCCTCGACCTTAGAGACGGACGTGGGGTCGATGGCGGAGCAGGGCTCGTCCATCAGAAGGACATCGGGTTGCACCGCAAGCACGCGCGCGATGCACAGACGCTGCTGCTGACCGCCCGAGAGCGCCAAACCATCCTTGTTGAGCTGATTGGATACCTCTTTCCAGAGGTTGGCGCGCTTGAGCGATTCTTCCACGATGTCATCGAGGTCACTTTTGCTAGTCACGCCCTGCAGACGAGGGCCAAAGGCGACATTCTCGTAGATGGATTTAGGAAACGGGTTGGGCTGCTGAAAGATCATGCCCACGCGACGACGGAGATCGACCGGGTCGACACCCTCGGCATAGATATCGTTGCCGTCGAGCGTCATGGTGCCCTCGACGCGCGTGCCCTCGATCAGGTCATTCATGCGGTTGATGCAGCGCAAAAACGTCGACTTGCCGCAGCCCGAAGGGCCAATGAAGGAGGTGATGGCGTTTTTGGCGATGTTGAGGTCAAGCCCCGTCAGCGCATGAAAGTCACCGTACCAAAAGTTGAAATCCTTGGCCGTAATGGCCGCTTGCTCCAACGTGGGAGCGGACTGATAAACGGACATGGGACTCCTTAACTAGCGACGCTTGCGCGACAGGAAGCGCGCAAACAGGTTGAAGGCCAGAATGATCACCATCAGCAAGAGCGCGGTGCCGTAGGCTGCGTTCATGTTGATGCCGTCGTTGGCAAGCAGATACAGGTGAACCGTCATGGGGCGGCCGGAATCGAGCGGCGAAATAGGTAGATTGATGGCCTGCCCCATGGTATAGAGCACCACCGCGGTCTCGCCAATGGCACGGCCGATGGCGAGGACGATGCCCGTGGCAATACGGCCAAAGGCAGAAGGAAGCACGATCTTGGAGACAACCTGCCACTTGGTGGCGCCCAGGCCATATGCGCCCCAGCGGATATAGCGCGGAACGGCGCGAATGGCCTCTTCGGTGGTACGCATGACGATGGGAAGCATCAAGAGCGCGAGTGCCAGGGCGGCCGAGACCATCGAAAGGCCCAGGCCCATGGCCTCGACAAACAAGGCGTAGCCAAACAGGCCCATAACGATGGAGGGCACCGAGGCCAAAGCGTCAGCAGCGTAGCGAATGAGCTCGACGACCTTGCCCTGCTTGGCGTACTCGGCCAGATAGACGGCTGCCAGCACAGCGATCGGCGTGCAGATAAGCATGGCGAGCGCCGTCACGTAGACGGTCGAGACGATCGTGGGCCAAATTCCGCCCTCGGCGTTGACGCCCTGGGGCCAACCGAAGATAAAGTCGAGCGAGATGTGTGGCAGGCCGTTGATGACCACGTAGGCGATGATAGCGACCAGCACCAGCGTGGTGATGTAGGCAGCGGCACGAAACACGCCAAGCATGATCTTGTTGGACAGGTCCTTGTTGATGCGGCCCTTCTTGCCGTGGGAAAGGGCACGCTTGATGCGCTCGCGCGACGAGGTCGTATCGACCGTCGTGTCAACGGAATCGGACATAGCCTACCCCCTCTTCTTCTTGGAAATCAGACGGACGATGCCCACCAGCGTGGCGGAGATGATAAACAGGACCACGCCCATGCCGAACAGCGCCGAGCGATGCAGACCCGAGGAATAGCTCATGTCGAGCGCGATCTGGCTCGTGAGCGTCGAGATAGGGCTCGCAATGCTGTCGGGAATAACCGGGGCGTTACCCACGACCATGAGCACGGCCATGGTCTCTCCGATGGCACGGCCCATACCCAGCACGATGGCATCCACGATACCCAGCTTAGCGGCAGGTAGCACGACCTTATAGATGGTCTGCCACTTAGTAGCACCCATGGCATACGATGCCTCGCGAATGCCCATGGGAATGGAATTGAGGGCATCGATGGTGAGCGTGGTGATGGTAGGGGCGATCATGATGGCGAGCACAAACCACGCCGTCAGCGCACCAAAACCAAGGCCGCCGGTCAGTTGTGCGATAAACGGGCGGATGATGATCATGCCGAAAAAGCCGTAGATGATAGAAGGGATGCCGGCCAGCAGGTCGACGGCAGGGCTGATGAGCTTGCGCACGCGCTTGCCGGCGATCTCGACCAGGTACACGGCCGTGCCCACACCTAGCGGCACGCCCATGGCGAGCGCACCGACGGTCACCAGACCTGAGCCGGCAAGCAGCGACATGATGCCGTAGTGGCCCTCAGAGGGCGCCCACGTAAAGCTAAAGAAGTCCGCCAGACCGATGTCGGTAAAGACGGGCAGCGCCGAGTACGTGGTAAAGACAAAAATCAGGATGACGATAACGACCGCCAAAAACGCGCAGGCAAAGAAGATCCACTGCAGCGCCTTCTCCTTGATATAGGTACTGCGCGATACGAGCGCCAGCTCGCGCTTCTTGGGTGCCTGAGCATTCTGCTCAGTCTGGGAGTTTTCCTGTGCTTCCATGCTACTCACTCCCCTTCTCGTCGTTGGTGACGGGAATAAAGCCCGCCTCGCGAATCTGCTTGTCCATCTTTTCGGACGTCACGTAGTCGATGTAATCCTGCGCCTGCTGCGAAGGCGCACCCTTCACAAAGAAGTAAAGGTCGCGCGAGATGGGATAGCCGCCACTCGCGACCGTCTTCTCGGACGCCTCAACATGATTGACCGAGACAGCCTTGACCGAGGTCTTGGCGTTGAGGCTATCGACGAAGCCCAGCGAAATGTAGCCGATGGCCCCACGCGAACGAGATACCACGTCGCGCACCTGGCCCGTACCCGAAAGAACAGCCGAGCGGCGATCGAACGGCGTGCCATCCATCACGATGGTACGGAAGGCCTCGCGCGTACCGGACGCCTCGTCTCGGTTGATGACCTGAATCCTCAGGTCCTCGCCACCGACCTCTTTCCAATTGGTAATCTTGCCGGCGTAGATATCGCGGAGCTGCTCGGTCGAGAGGTTATCGACGGGGTTGTCGTCGTTCACGATGACCGCAATACCGTCGTGGGCAATGACGATGGGAGTCAGGCCCAGATCCTGTTCGTCGGCATTGAGTCCACGGGAGGAGCTGGCGATATCGGCCGTGCCGGCGCTGACGGCCTCGATCCCAGCGGAAGAACCCAAACCGGAAACGAGCACGTCGATGCCGGTCTCCTCCTTAAAGCCCTCGGCCGCAATCTCGGCGATAGGAAGGCAGGTCGTGGAGCCGGCAACGGTAATGGAAGAGGTAGAAGATCCCGAAGAACAGGCGCACAGCGTAAGCGTAAGCACAGCGGCGCTCAGGACCGATACGATCTTTCTCATAGCATCACGCCGATCGCAGCATGGCGCCCACAGGTGCCGTCCTCGTTACGGTAGGAATAAAAGCGGTCGTTCTGACGCACGGTCGAAAGCTGGGTATCCACGATATTATCCGCGTCGACACCGACATCTACCAGCGCCTCGCGAATGGCAGCGGAAAGATCAAGCATGCGAGAGGTATTCGCATCGATGCAAGAGAACTCGGCGGCAAAGCGATCCATGAGTTCCTGGGATACCTCATATTCGTCACCCAATATATGGGGGCCGATATAGGCGGAAACGTCGCTCGCATCGCAGCCGGCAGCATCGCAAAGTGCCTGGCACGCCTTGGCAGAAATACGTGCAATCGTGCCCTTCCAACCGGAGTGCACCACGGCAAATCCGCCGGGGGCCACCAGCACCACGGGAACGCAGTCGGCAAAGCAGAGCAGCACGGGCACGTTATGCGCCGTGCAGACGATGGCATCACAGCCCTCGGCAATCTGCTCGCGAACGTCCTCAAGGTCATCGGCGCCGTTCGAGGTCACCGCAACGATATGATCACCATGGACCTGATTGGGAACGAGCAGGTTGTGCTCGCACTCGGCGGCACCCATAGCCTCGAGCGCACGACAACGATTTTCTTGAACAGCAAAGGGGTCATCGCCAACATGCGAGCCCAAGTTGAGTGAGGAGTACGCATCTTCGGAAACGCCACCGGCGCGCTCGGTGAAGGCAAAGCGAACATCGGATGTCGCGCCCTCCACCAACGTAACTCCATCATGGTCGACACGCGAAACTTTGTCCGCACGTGCTGCCATACTAAAGCCTCCTAATAACACAAGTACCGCGGCATCGCCGCTACAGCCCGCGTTTATACGGCTGTCATACTTCTCTAAAAGGATACCTGCTGCGCTGGAGGCAATCGTAAAGGGAACGTAAAGAGATTGGAGGTTCTAGTTTACAAAGTCGAAATAAAAAGGGCGCGTCCATACGGACACGCCCCTGTGCACAACAATGCAAAGAACGACTTAGAAGCTACCGCGCTTCAGGAAGTCGGGAAGCTCGAACTGATCGTTGCCGAAGTTAGGAAGCTCGGTGCCACCGACGTTGCGGGTCGGAGCGGCCTGAGCCGGGCTCGTGGCAGGAGCGGTGCGCTGCGGCTCAGCGGAGGCAGCGGCCTTGCTCTGAGACTGCTGAGCAGCAAAGAGCTCGTCCTGACGGTTGACGTTGGAGTCGGAGAAACCCGTAGCGATGACGGTGATACGCACCTGATCGCCCAGGGACTCGTCGACAACGGTACCGAAGATGATGTTGGCCTCGGGGTCGACGGCGTTGGCGACAACGTCGGCGGCGTCGCTGATCTCCTGGATGCCCAGGTCCTTGGAACCGGCGATGGAGAGCAGCACGCGCGTGGCACCATCGATGGAGCTCTCGAGCAGCGGGCTGGAGATGGCCTGCTGGGCAGCGTCGACGGCACGGGTATCCCCAGAAGAGGTACCGATACCCATCATGGCGGTACCGGCCTGCTTCATGATGGTCTTAACATCGGCGAAGTCCAGGTTGATGATACCGGGGACGGTGATGAGGTCGGTGATGCCCTGGGTGCCCTGGGAAAGGACGCCATCGGCAATCGCGAAGGCCTCGAGCATGGTGGTCTTCTTCTCGGCGATGTCGAGCAGCTTATCGTTAGGGATGACGATCATGGTGTCGACGCAATCGGAGAGGGTCTTAATGCCCTCCTCGGCGCTCTTCTTGCGCTTGCGGCCCTCGAAGGTGAAGGGCTTGGTCACGACGGCGACGGTCAGCGCACCGACCTCGTTCATCGCGATATCGGCAACGATGGGAGCAGCGCCGGTACCGGTGCCACCGCCCTCGCCGCAGGTGATGAACACCATGTCGGCGCCAGCGAGCGCCTCGGCAATGTCGTCGCGGGACTCATCGGCAGCCTTGCGGCCAACCTCGGGGTTGGCGCCGGCGCCCAGGCCGCGGGTAAGGTCGGTGCCGATGTGCACCTTGATATCGGCATCAGAGATCGCGAGTGCCTGAGCATCGGTGTTGATGGCAACAAACTCGACGCCGCGGATGCCCTCTTCGATCATTCGATTGACCGCGTTGGTACCGCCGCCGCCGACGCCGACCACCTTAATGACGGCAAGGTAGTTGTTGATCTCTGTCTCGTGCATGTCGGTCCTCCGAACAAAGGTTATAGCCATAGCATGGGTCGACCCCTGCGCACATTAACCTTCAGGTTGAAAGTAAATGCAAAGGTAAACCGTATTATGTTTGCACATTATGAACGTATCAGTCAAATAATTGACCGTGAAAACCAAACAAACCAGATAAACGGCGTGGTATGGCCCCTCAACAAAGCATCAACCAGCGCTACGAGGTCGGAGCGTTCCTAAATGTATAGTTACCCGGAGAGCGCACATTGATATACGTTACGCCCTCTACCTGCGAAAGCAGCTTGGTGACTACGCGCTCCTTCTTGACGATATCGTTCGAATCGCCCAGCGACACCTCAATGCCGTTATTGAGGTTTGCCGAGATGGCTTCGACCGAAGGCGTGGAAATATCCTTGACTTGTCCCAAGAACTCGCTCGAAAAACCACGCACATAATCCAAGCCAGCCTTAACGGCCTTGGAGCTCACTGCCTGGCCGGAAACCGGAGCGACATCCGCCGAGACATCAGTCAACAACACCGCGCCATAGTGCTTAGCGAGCGCCAGCGCGGCATCGATTCCGGTCAAGGTATTTGAGCCCTGCCCTGTCGTGATGACGTTGCCTTGGTCGTCCACTTCGACCGACGTCGACAGTGGGGCGATCCAGGTGTCATCATCCCCGATGGCCCAGGCAAGGTCATCGGAACTGATATAGGCAATTGCGATGACCTTGCGCTCCATCGGCGTAATGATGAGCGTATGCGGGAACTGACGCTGGACATCCACGCCCGAGACCCACGGGTTCTGCTTGAGGTCCTCGGTAATCTGGTCGGGATCGACGTTAAAAAGCGACGTTCCCTCGGGCAAATCGATCAGCTGGATAGCATCGTGCTTCGTCACATGCTCGCTGCCTTGAATCTGAATATCAGTGGCGGTAAACAATCCAGAGTTGATCACCACGATGGCAACGACGACGAGCACGGCCAAGGCGGCCAGAACGCCGCCCACGATTTTGCCTTTGCCTGCAACGACAGAAGCGGCGTCTGATGTTTTATTTACCATCGCCCCAAGTGAAGACAACGGGTTGACGCTTTTTTTACCCGAAGGCTTCTTGGCGGTAGCCGGCACCGATGTCAGCGAGCGCGGTTTCGATGCGCCCAGCGTGCGACCTGGACGCGGCGCTTTAGTTCCCGTCGAGGGCTTAGGAGTTGCCATGGGACGGGCGGGTTTGGCGCCCATAACAGGCTTTGACGTCACCGAGGGACGCGAGGACTTTTTTGCGGCCGGACGATTACCGAGCTGCGAGCCGACAACCGGACGACTGGTCTGTCGAGCATGCCCGACAGACTTAGAGTGCGCGACGGTATTGCGTTGAGGTTTGGCAGGCGCGCCGGAACGCCCTCCGGCGCGGCGGAGGGTGGGTTTCGATGCTCTAGAAGCCGAGGAATTTAACTTCCGGTCTGAGCTCGATGCCATACGCCTCCCTCACCTTTCCGTGCACATGTCTGATAACCGCGGCAACGTCATCGGCCGAGGCAGTTCCGTTATTAACGATAAAATTAGCGTGAACGGGCGAAACTTCCGCGCCGCCAATCGAAAAACCCTTTAATCCACAATCCTCGATAAGCTTGCCCACACTCGCATCGGGCGGGTTGCGAAAGACCGACCCGCAGGATGCGCGACCCATGGGCTGCGTACGCTTGCGCCTCGTCAGGTACCGCTCCATGCGCTCGCGAATGTCGGCCTTGGGCGCCGGTTTAAGCTTGAGCACGCACTCGAGGATAATCTCATTGCGGGGAAGGCTACATTCGCGGTAGCCCCAAGTGATCTCGGACCCCGCATAATGCTTGATACCGGATGCCGGGTCAAACGTTACGACATCCTCAACCAGCGAGCCAATCCACTCGGTCCGTGTGCCTGCATTCATAGATATCGCACCGCCAACCGAGCCAGGGATGCCAACGGCAAACTCAAGGCCCGAGAGGCTACGCGACAGGGCATCGTTGACCAGGCGCGCAAACATCACGCCCGCACCGACCGTCAGCGTACAACCGTCATCGGCAACAACCGTGCGCTGAAACTCACGTCCGAGCGAAATGACGGCACCGCGATAACCGCCATCGGCAACCAGCAGATTGGAGCCCTTGCCGATGATGACCCACGGCACCTGCTCGCGATCGAGCACCGCCACGGCGCGGCGGAGGGCATGATAGCTATGGCACGTCACAAAGAGGTCGGCCTTGCCGCCGATACGATAGCTCGTATGACGCGCAAGGCGCTCGTCCTCGATCACATCCGTGTCGATCATGCCCGAGAGCGCCATGACGGCGTTAAACAGACCCATTAGACTTAAGCGTCTTTCTTGGCAGTCAGATACTCAATGAACTCGGGACCGACGGTCGTAACGTCACCGGCACCCATAGTGAGCAGCAGATCGCCCTCGCCCACCATCTGCTCGAGCTCCTGATTGAGCTCAAGACGGCTGGAGCAGTACACGACCTCCTTGCCAGGATGCTTGGCGCGCACGGTATCGGCGAGCATCTTAGAGGTAACACCCGGAATGGGCATCTCGCCAGCCGAGAACACATCAATCAGCAGCAGTTTATCGGCATTGGCAAATGCATCGGCAAAGTCGTCGCACAGGGCCTGCAGGCGCGAATAACGGTGCGGCTGGAACACGACGTCGACATGCTTGTAGCCCAGCGACGAAGCGGCAGCAAGCGTCGCCTTGATCTCGGTGGGGTGATGGCCGTAATCATCGACCACGGTGATGCCATCGATATCGCCCACGTGGGTAAAGCGACGGCGGACGCCCTCAAAGCTCGAGAGCGCCTTGGCGGCGGCGTCGATGTCAAGGCCCAGGACATGGGCGACGGTGAGCACCGCCGTGGCGTTGAGCATGTTGTGGCGACCGGGATTGCTCTTGATCTCCACGGCATGCTCAGTGCCGTCCTCAAAGCGAACGATAAAGTCACTCTGGATGCCTTTGACATCCGGGTGCATGCAGACGATGTCGTTGCTCTCGGCAAAGCCGTAGGAAAGCACGTGACGGCCCGTCGACTTGGCGAGCTCGACCAGATGCGGGTCCTCACCGCAGACGATGACGGTGCCGTCCTCGCCCACCAGGCTCATGAATTTGGCGAAAGTCGCTTCGATCTCCTCGATACCCGAGTAGTGATCGAGGTGGTCGGCCTCGACGTTGGTCACAATGACCACGTTGGGGTTCAGGAACAGGAAGGAGCTGTCGGACTCGTCGGCCTCGGCGACAAAGTAGTCACCCGAGCCGTTCTTGCCGTTCGTGTCATAGCCCTCGACGATGCCACCGATCAGGAAGCTCGGATCCAGACCCATGCGGTCGAGCATGGTGGCGCACATCGAAGACGTGGTGGTCTTGCCGTGCGTGCCGGCAACAGCGACGGTAGTGTAGCCGTGGCCCAAGGCAGAGAGCATCTTGGCACGGGGCCACACGGGAATACCAAGCTCGCGAGCGCGCACGAGTTCAGGGTTGGACTCCGGAATAGCGGTGGAGACAACAACCACGTCGGGCTTGACCTCGTCGATCGTGGCGGCCTCATGGCCCACATGCACCTTCACACCAGCGCGGGTAAGCTGGCGGATATAACGTGACGTCTTAAGGTCGGAGCCGGTAACGGCATAACCGCGCTCGTGCAGAACGAGGGCGATGCCGCTCATGCCGGCGCCGCCGATACCGATAAAGTGGGCGCTCTTAAACTCGGGCGCGGAGGTTGCAGTCTGGGAATCAGCCATGTGCTCGTGTACTCCTTGCGTAAACACTGCCTGTAACCCGTTAACTGTACCGCACCTACCGCATCAGCGCGAGGGCGACCGACGATATCCCGTCTAACTAACGCAAACCCTCTACCGCATCCGCCAGAAGAGCGGCGGCCCTATCCTGAGCCAGACCACGCGCCGCCTGACGCATGGCGTCGCGCGCCGCCGCGTCATCGACCAGGTGCAGCAGTTCATCGGCAAAGGCAGAACCGTCGATATCGGCATCGGCGCAGAGCACGCCGGCCCCGGCGTCGACCAGATACCGGGCATTGGTGGTTTGGTGGTCGGCCGTCGCATGCGGATACGGCACGAGCACCGAGGGCACGGCGAGCGCAGCGATCTCGGCCACGCTCGATGCGCCCGAACGCGAGAGCACCAAATCGGCAGCAGCCAACATATCGCCCATGTTGTCGATGTAAGGCTGGACGCGGTAACGCTTCGCCTCCTCGGGCGTCAGCGCCAAAGCGCGCTCGGTCTCCTCAAAGCCGTCGGCACCCGTCGAATGCAACACATAGAGGTTCTTGCGCGAAAGCAGCTCGTTTTTGAGCGAAACCACGCGCTCGTTGAGGTGCTGGGCGCCAAGTGAACCGCCAAAGACGAGCAGCAGCGTAGCGTCCTCGGGAACGCCAAGTGCCTTGCGGCCGCGAGCGCGATCGCCTTCGATTACCGAGCGACGTACGGGGTTGCCGGTCATGAGCACGTGGTCAGGGTCACCTTCGCGCTCAAAGACCGAACGCGCTGCCGGCACCGAGATGCACACGCGGGCGGCGTGGGAGTTCATCATCTTGTTGGCCAGGCCCGGAACAGAGTTCTGCTCATGCAGCAGATACGGAACGCCTGCGCCCTTGCACCACCCCAGCAGCGGAACCTCGACATAGGCACCAAAACCGACGGCAGCATCGGGCTTGCCGACCTTTGAGAAATGACTGGCGAGCGCACGTTTGGCCTTGTTGACACGCCACAGCGAGGTCAGCGCCGTCCAAGGACGGGAGCGGTCGAAGCCCGTGACCGTAATGGGCACAAAATCAAACCCAGCCTCGGGGACCAGACGACCCTCGAGCTTGCGCGACTGGCCCACGAACACAACGTGGTGGCCACGGTCACGCAGTTCTTCGGCCAAGGCGAGCGCGGGGTTGATGTGTCCTGCCGTGCCGCCGGCTGCAATAGCAACGGTCATTTTATCGGTCATGGTAGTCCCTTCGTACACGCGGTCCCTGGTCGTCGGTACGCAGACGCGCCGACGGGTCCGAGTTCAAATCGATTCGATTATATCCGCCGCCCGCGTTGCGAGGGCTGGGGCGCTGCGGACGACCTTGCGGAGCCATTCGCGGGCGTGGACGAGCTGCCGGCTCGGATGCAGAACCATCCAGAACGGTAAAGCCGCTACGCGAAGGTCGTTCACCGCGCACATGGGCTACGCCGGCGGTGCTCTCGTCCATAACGGCAAAGCTCTCACGGCGGCGGTCATACTCATCGCGGCGGGCGCTCTCGTACGAAACGCGCAGGATCAACCCGGCAAGCATAAGCGACACAATAATCGACGAACCGCCGTAGCTAATAAACGGCAACGGTTTGCCCGTCATGGGAAACACGTTGAGGATGCCCAGCGCGTTAATCAAAAACTGCACTGCGAGAATGACCGCGGAGCCAGACGCCATGAGCGCGCCCCGACGATCGGTCGCCTGCTCGGCAATGCGAAACGCCGAGTAGATCAGCATCGCAAACACCAAGAAGAACAGCACGGTTCCGACAAAGCCGACTTCCTCGCCAATGATAGCCAGGATGTAGTCATTGTGCGCCTCGGGCAGATACGAGTACTTCATGGTTGAGTTGCCGATGCCACGGCCGAACAGACCGCCCGAAGCAAAGGCCATGATGGCAAGCGTGGCCTGATAGCCATCACCATACTCGTCGGCCCAAGGGTTCAAGGCAACCTGAATACGCACCATACGGTACGGCTCTGCGACAAGCGCAATCACGATCACGAGAATACCGAAGATTATCACGCCGATGATAAATCTGGGGTCGAGACCCGCAAACAACGCCATGCACATGAGGGTCAACAGGATGATCAGGACAGTACCGAAATCGGGCTGGATAAAGATCAGAAAGAGCGAAATGCCCAGGTAGATGCCCATCTTGCGAAGGAATTCGTTGATGTTGCCACCGGGCGAAAAGAAGCGGTCAAGCATGATGGCCGAATACGCAATGGCAAATGGCTTTAAAAACTCGGAAGGCTGGAACTGAATGCCGGCGATGTTGAGCCAGCGCGTGGCGCCACGGCTGCCGCTGCCCACCAAGAACACCAAAAACAGTAGCCCTATCATACCTATGAGGAAGATCCTGAGCACATCCTCCCCAAACCAGCTGTCCGGCAAAACGCGCACGATGGCAATCAGCGCCAGAACACCGACCACGGCAAACGCGGCCTGTCGACCCAGAAAAAACGTCGCCGAGCCATTCTCGTGCAGCGCCTCGACCGAAGACGCCGAGTACACCATCAGCAGGCCAAAGCATACCAAGGTAAACAAGCAGGCCATGAATATCAAACGGGGGCGCATGATACGGGCGGGAACGCCGGCAATATAGCGTTCGCTAAACGACTGCCCGCCGCGGCTGGAACGCGGTGTGGTGCGACGTGAGGAAGCACGGTCCGAGTCGGGCCTCCTCATACCTTGTCGGGGGCTCTCCTCTCTCACCGCAACCCCTATTCCATTTGTGATTTCGCTGTAGCGGCAAGCTGAGCCACGTAGTCCTTAAACACGCGGCCGCGCTCCTCATAGCCCGAGAACTCATCGAACGAAGAGCAGGCAGGAGAAAGTAAGATCACATCACCACGGCTCGAAAGCGAACGGGCGACGTCCACGGCGTCGCGCAGGTCATCCGCCTGGGCGATATCCACATCGCCATCGACATCAGCCTCGTCCATAGCGGCGGTGAAGCGCTCGCGCGCATCGCCAAAGCAGACGACCGAGCGCACGTTATCCATAACGACGCGCGCGAAGTCCGTGAGCGGCGTGCCCTTATCGTGGCCGCCGAGCAGCAAGATCACGTCGTCATCGGGAAATGCCGTCAGTGCCTTCTCGACCGCATCGGTGTTGGTCGCCTTGGAATCGTTGACGTAGCGCACGCCGTCAATCTCGCCACACGGCTCCACACGGTGCTCGAGCGGCTGGAACGAGGCAAGACCGCGGCAGACACCATCGACATCGGCACCGACCGCCAAGGCAGCCGTGGCAGCGCATAGGGCATTGATAACATTGTGATGGCCCGAGATCTTGAGCTCGGATATAGCGATGAGCGGGGTCTCGACACCCTTCAGACGCACGATCATCTTGCCATCGCGCACAAAGGCGGCATCCTCGCCCTCAGGCTCGTCAAAGGCAACCTTGCAGATGCGACGACCCGGCGTGTAGATGTACTCATCGAACTCGTGAATGCCGGCGTCTTCGACGTCGACAACCGCCAGATCGTCATCAACCATATTGTCAAACAGTTTGATCTTGGCAAGCGCATAGTTGTTATGGCTCTTATGCCAGCCCAAGTGGTCGGGAGTGATGTTGAGCAGCACCGCCACGCGAGGATGGAGCTCGGTAGTCGTAGCAATCTGATAGCTCGAGAGCTCAGCCACAAACCACTCGTTGTGGGCTCGGCCGTCAATCTCGTTGACCGGCGGCTCGCCGATGTTGCCGACAGCAACGCTGGCCTCGCCGGCAGCCTTGAGCAGATAATCAGTCAGCGACGTGGTAGTCGTCTTGCCATTGGTACCCGTGATGGCAATCCAGTTATCGGGCGACAGGCGATAGGCAAACTCGGGCTCACCCATAATCTGGGCGGCATGCTCGCGCCCGGCCTTAAAGAAGCCCGAGAACTCCGAGATGCCCGGGCACGTCACGCATACGTCATAGGCGCCCTCGACCTGTTCGGTCCCATAGACAAACGACGCACCAGCAGCCTCGAGCGCACGCGTGGCGTCATTGGGCTCAGAGGTGCCGCCGCCATACACGGTAACGGCACTTACGCGCTCGGGATGTGCCAGCGCCCAGCGGGCGACATCGAGACCGGATTTGCCCTGACCCAAAACGAGCAGGCTAAAGACATCAGCAAGAGGCATGAAA
>CALGZY010000111.1 GCA_937934355.1 uncultured Collinsella sp.
CCCTTGCCGCAACGGTGGCGTTCCTGGCCCTCGGCTCCGCCGTCTGCGCCGCCGGAGTACATCTCAATCGTCGCCGCAGCTAAGTTATAGATTCGAGTGACTATAGCTCATGCGTTTTGAGCCTGCCTTCAACCTGAGGGCGGGCTCTTTGTTTTTGCGATCGCTGCAGAGTGAAGCGACTGAAGATTGATGATCGATGCACATACCACTTCAACGCAGGTCTGACCCGGGGATTACCCCCTGAGCGATTCCGCAGCCGCGAAGCGGCGAGGACGTCGGCGTGATAACCCCGCAGGCCTTGCGCCGGCGGGAAGGAACCTA
The DNA here is from genome assembly GCA_937934355.1 of uncultured Collinsella sp. The sequence continues at coordinate 322 of CALGZY010000111.1, forward strand.
CTTCACGACCAGAATGTCGCAGTCGGTGTTGCGCAGCAGGAACGTCGAAATCGAACCCAGCAGCGCATACTTGATCGAGGACAGGCCGCGGGCGCCGCAGAGCACCAGGTCGGGCTTGACCACGTCGAGCATCTCGTCCTTGAGCGTCTCGCGAATGCGGCCGGCGCGAATCATGACCTCGACCTCGGGAATGTCGGGATTGGCCTTGGCCTCTTCGAGCTGCTTGGCGATGGAGTTCTTAAATGCCTCCTCTAGGCCGTTGACCAGATCGACCGGATAGGAACCGGCGCTCTCGAGCGCCGTGGAATCGATAACGTGGCCGATGATTAGCTTGGCGCCGTTGTTCGCGGCGACCTTGATGGCGCGTGCGAGCACAAAATCCTGCTGCTCAGTACCGTCGAGTGAAACAAATACCTTGGTGTAGCCCTCGTTCATGGTTTCCTCCTTGGTCTATCGCACGGGCGCGGGGCTCGTGCGTCGGGCGGGCGCGGGCGCGTTGGCCGCCGGACACTTTATCTTGTTGCAGTTATACCCAAGGATTTCGGTTTGACTGCTCGCAATTCTGTGAACGGGCGAGTTTTTTGGTAAGGGTAGGCGCGGTCGCACCGCCAACGGTTGATAATGGGACATCGCCCGCATCGTCCGCAGAACATCTACCGGCGGGTGTCTAACGAGGGGGTCCCTTTGGATATTATCGAGCTTCTAAAATCTGCCTTCATGGGCCTGGTCGAGGGCATCACCGAATGGCTGCCTGTTTCGTCGACCGGTCACATGATCTTGGTGGACGAGTTCGTCAAGATGAACGTGAGCGAGACGTTCTGGAATATGTTCCTGGTCGTGATTCAGCTCGGCGCCATTCTGGCCGTCTGTGTGCTGTTCTTCCATGAGCTCAATCCGTTCTCGCCCAGCAAGGGCAAGGAGGGCCGTCGCGACACCTGGGTGCTGTGGGGCAAGATTGTGCTCGGCTGCATTCCCGCCGCGGCGATCGGCCTGCCGCTCAACGACTGGATGGAGGAGCATTTCTACAATGCTCCCGTCGTGGCGCTGGCGCTCATTGTGTACGGCGTGCTGTTTATCGTGATCGAGAACTGGCGCGCGAGCAAGCGCGAGGAAATGGCCGTTGCCGGTTCGTTTGGTTCGCGTGCTGTGGTGTCGGGTGGACGTCCCGCCGGTGCGCACTTTGCGGCGCCCGCGGCAGATGTTGCCGAGGACGATGACGATGACGAGGATCTGGACTTTGGCTCCATCGCCACGCTCGAGGACCTAAGTTGGAAGACCGCACTGGGCATCGGATGCTTCCAGGTGCTCTCGCTGATTCCGGGCACGTCGCGCTCCGGTTCCACCATCATCGGCGGCCTGCTTTTGGGCTGCACGCGTTCGGTGGCGTCCAAGTTTACGTTCTTCCTGGCCATTCCCGTCATGTTTGGCGCGAGTGCGCTCAAGCTGGTCAAGTACTTCATCAAGGGCGGTACCTTTGGCGCCAACGAGATCGCCATCCTGGGCGTGGGCTGCGTTGTGGCCTTTGTGGTTTCGCTCATCGCCATTAAGTGGCTCATGGGCTTCGTCCGCCGTCACGACTTCAAGTGCTTCGGCGTCTACCGCATCATTCTGGGTATCGTGGTGCTGGCGTACTTCTTCGTCCTGGAGCCGATGCTCGGCCTCTAACTTAGTCGACGCTGCGCGGCGGTCAGGGCGACGACTTGTCATTCAAAGGGGGTGGCATGACCAAAAGGTCTATGCCGCCCCCTTTTCATGCCAATTTGTTCGCCCTGACCGTCGCTCGCTGCTGCTGCCATGACATCGGCGGTTTCGTGATTGTCAATAGATTGGTGCAAAGTAACCTGACCCCATTGCACCAAATCCGTTGGGGCGGGCCTGACGGCGGCGCACGGAGTCGTGGTGTGATTTGCATCGGTGTCCGCGCGGCTCGGTATACTGGTACGGCTCAAACTATGGCGCTGCCCGCAGGCGCGCCGTCCGTCAGATGAGGAGTCGCCCATGACCCAGCCCTTGCCCTGGGAAAAGAACGCCGCGGTACCCGTGCCGCCCACGCCGGAACCCGTGCCGCTCGATGCATACACCGCCCCCGCTGCGCCGGAGCCCGAGCTCGTCCCGCTCGACATCTACGACGCTCCCGCGCCGGCGCCCAAGCCCGCCAAGCCGCTCGTCGACATCGACAGCCTTAATCCCGCTCAGCGCGAGGCGGTCCTGACCACCGAGGGCCCGCTGCTGGTCCTTGCCGGCGCCGGCTCGGGCAAGACCCGCGTCTTGACCTTCCGTATCGCACATATGCTCGGCGACCTGGGCGTTAAGCCCTGGCAGATCCTTGCCATCACGTTTACCAACAAGGCCGCGGCCGAGATGCGCGAGCGTCTGGCGGCACTCATCCCCAGCGGCACCCGCGGCATGTGGGTGTGCACCTTCCATGCTATGTGCGTGCGCATGCTGCGCGAGGACGCTGACCTGCTGGGCTACACCGGTCAGTTCACCATCTACGATGACGACGATTCCAAGCGCATGGTGCGCGATATTATGCAGGCGCTCGGTATCGAGCAAAAGCAATTCCCCATCAACATGATCCGCAGCAAGATCAGTTCGGCCAAAAACGCCATGATCGGCCCCGAGGACATGCTCAAATCCGCCGACAGCCCCAACGACAAAAAGGCCGCGCAGGTCTACTTGGAGCTGGAACGCCGCCTGCGCGCCGCCAACGCGATGGACTTCGACGACCTGCTCGTGCGCACGCTCGAGCTGCTGCGCACCCGCCCCGAGGTGCTCGACAAGTACCAGGAGCGCTTCCGCTACATTAGCGTCGACGAGTATCAGGACACCAACCACGTCCAGTACGAGATCGCCAACCTGCTGGCCGCCAAGTACCAAAACCTCATGGTCGTGGGCGACGATGACCAGTCCATTTATAGCTGGCGCGGCGCCGACATCACCAACATCCTGGACTTTGAGCAGGACTTTAAAAACTGCAAGACCGTTAAGCTGGAGCAGAACTACCGCTCCACGGGCCATATCCTGAGCGCCGCCAACGCCGTGGTGCGCCACAACTCGCAGCGCAAGGACAAGCGCCTGTTTACGGCCGAGGGCGATGGCGAGAAGATCCAGGCCTTCCAGGCAAGCGATGAGCGCGACGAGGGCCGCTGGATTGCCGGCGAGATCGAGAAGCTGCACTCCAAGGGCACGAGTTACGACGACATCGCCGTGTTCTACCGCACCAACGCTCAGTCGCGTATTCTCGAAGATATGTTCCTGCGCGCAGGCGTGCCCTACAAGATCGTGGGTGGCACGCGATTCTTCGACCGTGCCGAGATCCGCGACGTCATGGCCTATCTTAAGATGATTGTGAACCCGGCCGACGAGATGAGCGTCAAGCGCGTCATCAACACGCCGCGCCGCGGCATCGGCTCCACCTCGATTCAAAAGATTGAGCAGCTGGCACGCGACAACCGCTGCTCGTTCTTCCAAGCCTGCGAGATCGCAACAGCCGAGACGGGCATGTTTAGCGCCAAGGTGCGCAACGGCCTGTCGAGCTTTGTGGCGCTGGTGCGCGAGGGTCGCCGCATGGACGGCGAGCTCAAGGACGTCGTCGAGATAATCGTCGATAAGACGGGCCTGCTGCAGGCTTTCCGCGCCGAGGGCACCATGGAGTCCGAGAGCCGCGCCGAGAACATCCAGGAATTCCTGGGCGTCGCCGCCGAATTTGAGGAGACGCACGAGGATATCGAAGGTACGCTCGAGAGCTTGGAAGAGCTGCGCGCTGCCGGTGTTGCCGATGTGCCTGCTAGCGCCGAGCCCGAGCCTGTCGTGGTGAGCGCGCCTGCGCCCGAACCGGGGCCATCTGCCCCGGTATCCTCGTTTGAGGCGCTCGTTGGCGCGCGTGACGCCGCGGGCTCCAATCCGCTCGATAGCTTGGCCGCTCCGGCGCTGTCTCCGCAGGATGCCCTGGCCGCCGCCATCGCGGGCAACGCGTATGCCGCGCCGACGGAGATGCCGGCGGGTGCCGTGCATGCCGACGAGATCGAGCGCACCTACGGTCCGCTCACCTGTAAGGCGCTGCCGGCGCTCATGGAGTGGCTGGCCCTGCGCTCCGACTTGGATTCCCTGGCCGGCGAGACGCATGCCATTACCATGATGACCATCCACTCCGCCAAGGGCTTGGAGTTCCCGGCGGTGTTCGTGGCCGGCATGGAGGAGGGTATCTTCCCGCACGTGCACGACTTTGGCGGTGGTGACGATCCGGGCAAGCTCGAGGAGGAGCGTCGCTTGGCCTACGTCGCCATCACGCGTGCTCGCAAGCGCCTGTTCCTGACCTATGCGGCCACGCGTCGCACCTACGGCTCGACCTCTGCCAACCCGCGCTCGCGCTTCCTCAACGAGATTCCGTTTGAGGATATCGAGTTTAGCGGCATCGGTTCTGCCGGTTTTGAGGGCACGGGCTGGGAGAAGCGCGGCGACCGTCACGGCACCTTTGGCTCGGGCATGGGCTCGGATATGTACGGCGGCAAGGTGTTTGGCTCGCATACGCGCTCGACCGGCGGTTCCGGTTCGCGCGGCGGATCGAGCTTTGACGATTTCTTTGGCGGCAGCAGTTACGGGACCGAGCGCCATCGTGGGGTTTCGCCTGACGCCGGCCGTGTTGCCTCGACTTTTGGTTCGGGCGCGTCGCGAGCCAAAAAGCCGTCTTCCAAGGTGTCCCCGACGGTGGAGCGCAAGGTCGATCGTGCCAGCGCATCGCAGGACTTTGCCGCGGGCGATACCGTGAGCCACAAGACTTTTGGCACGGGTACCGTGATCTCGGTCGCCGGAGACATGATCGAGGTTCAATTCGAAAAGACCGGCCAGACCAAAAAGTTGATGAAGGGCTTTGCTCCAATTGTCAAGCTGTCGTAATCCCGGCGGACCCGGGCGGGCGTATGGGGCAACATCGCCTGCTCGGGCAGTCCTGCGCAAGACGGAGAGCACATTAAGTGCTCTCCTTTGCGTGCGGAACTCGCGATCGATGTTGCCCCGTACGCCCGCCCAGGTCCTTAGATAACGTTGTTTGCGAACGTCGCTCTGCTCGTTCGCTTTTTGATCTGGAGAGCCGGGTGGGCTGATAGAAAAATAGATGTGAGTAGGGGCTCTCCCATTTGATGAGCGGGGGAGCCTCTTTATTGCGTTTGGATTGTTTCTTATGACTTTAGGGATTGAGCGTTTTATACGATTCAGTATAATTTCAGATAGATACTAAAATGTAACTGAAATGAAAAGGGTGATTGGACATGCTGCTAAATTGTCTCCCAAAAAGACTCTTCTCTTTAGAGCTCGCCATCGACCCGGAGCCAGTTGAGATGCAGATTCCTCGCATGTATCTTGAGCGGTATTCGCTTCGCTTGGCACGGCTCGGCATGTCTGAGCAGGGCCGTTTTATTGTTGCGGAACCTAAAGAACCGCCCAGTGTCATTTCGGCGCGAAATCTCGTCAATGCAGTGCGTACGTTAGATGCTCGTCCGGTGGCAATTTGCTGGGATGCTATGGATTTAGGTTTTATGCGCGCGCTTTCTTCGGAGGGAATCGCATATATCCGAGATGAGCGAAATGCGTTCCTGCCGTTTATCGGAGCCGTTATTTCCGATGAAGTGCTGGGTGCTTCTCCCGCTGCTCCGCTTTCGTCCCAATCTCAACGAATCGTCCTAAATCTCATTGCGGGATGGGTTGACTGCTCCGCCGGCGACCTAGCGCGTCTGTGTGGCAAAAGCGCGGCTAGCGTCAGCGGCTATCTTTCGGAAATCGCCGCTATAGCTCCTGGGTTGATTATGCGGGACGGCAAAAAGCGTATATTGTGTGACGCCGGGCTGTCGACCGAGACGTTGCTAGATGGGTTTGAGGACTATCTTCGCACGCCAGTTTTAGAGCGAATCCGGCTCAAGAAG
>CALGZY010000112.1 GCA_937934355.1 uncultured Collinsella sp.
TGTCCGCCACCACCACGCTCGGCTGCGGCAGCTGGGGCAACAACTCCATCTCCGAAAACCTGTCCTGGCGGCATCTGTTCAACGTCAGCCGCATCGCCTACGTCCGTCCCGGCGCCACGATGCCGACCGACGCGGAAATCTGGGGGTAAATTTCAATGAAACTGATGGAATATCAGGCGCAGCAGCTCTTTGAAAAGTTCGGCGTTCCGGTAAAAGCCGGATGCGTAATCGACAATACCGAAAGCATTGCGCCCGCCATGGAAGAAAAGAACATGCGCTATCCCGTGGTTGTGAAGGCGCAGATCCAGAGCGGCCATCGCGGACAGGCCGGCGGCGTCCAGTTCGCCCACAATTTCGAAGAGGCGCGCCGGCACGCGGGCAATCTGCTCGGCCGCGTGCTTCTGGGCCTGATGGTCAACAAGCTGTATCTGGTGGAAATGGCGGATTACAAGATCGAATGGTATCTTTCGATCATGCTCGACCGCCTGACCAAGCAGCCGATCATCATCTTCTCCGCCGAGGGCGGCATGGAAATCGAGGATACCGCACGCGAAAAGCCCGACGCGATCAAGAAGATCGTGATCGATCCGATGATCGGCGTTCAGGATTACATGGCGCGCTATCTGCTCTCGAGCACGAATCAGTCGCTTACGTATACCAAACAGCTCGATACGCTGCTCAAGAATCTGTATCGCTGCTTCATGGACTACGATTGCATGCTCGCCGAAATCAATCCCCTGGTCGTGGACAACGACGACAACCTCATCGCGCTCGACGGCAAGGGCGACCAGCCCATCGCCGACTTTTTGCGCGACGCCACCTTTGTGCCCGACACCAAGGACATCCTGCCGCTACTGTCCGAGATGCAGACCTCGCACGACCAGATCGTGGTGGTCGTGGACGAGTACGGCGGCACGGCCGGCATTATCACCATCGAGGATATCGTCGAGGAGATCGTCGGCGAGATCGAGGACGAGTTCGACCCCGACAACAAGTATCTCACGCGCCTTTCGCGCCGCGAGTGGCTCGTTGATGGGCGTTTTTCGTGCGATGACGCGATTGAGCTTGGTTGGCCGCTCGAGGAAAGCGATGATTATGAGACCATCGCCGGCTGGATTTTGGAGCTTTGCGACTCGGTGCCCGACATCGGAGAGGTATTTGAGGTTGCGGGGTACAAGTTCAAGGTGCAGTCGATGCGTGGCCAGCGCATCTCGCTCATTCGCGTGATCGCTCCGGCCGAAACCGATAAGAAGGATTCCGAGTCTTCGGCAGAGAAGCCGGCGGCGTCGGGTGCGGGTTCCGCGAATCCGCACGACGGCGACGAGTAGGACAAGGAAGAGTAGGGGAGAGTTATGGCAGGCCTGTTCAACATCCTTAAGGTCACCGTCAGCGAGGACAAGATCTGCGCGCATGTGCTGGTGAACCCCGGCATGCCGCTCATGACCTCGGAGGATATCGAGGCCACGGCGCGCGTGTACTACCTGGTGCCGGCGATTGCCAAGCACCTGTGCCTGGGTGATTCCGGTCGCGAGTTCCAGGACTGCATGGGCCAGACCGAGCTTTGCCATCTGCTTGAGCATGTGACGGTCGAGCTCATGAACGAGACCGGTCTTGCCGGCAGCATCTCGTGCGGCCGCACGCGCGTAAGCGAGCACGACGAGCGCGTCTTTGAGGTTGAGCTTTCGTGCCCCGACGACGCGCTGGCCATCGGTGCGCTGTCTTCGGCCACCTTTATGATGGACTGGGCCTATCTGCACGCCGACCAGCCTGCCCCCGACGTGGAGGGCACGGTCGCGGGCCTGCGCAACCTGGTGCTGGGCATGCGCGCCGAGGCCGAGGGCAAGGATCCTCACGAGGCCGTCGCCGCTGCGAACGGCGAAGATGCTGCCGAGGACGAGGGCGCTGACGAGGGCAATGTGCCGGCCGACGCCGAGCCCGTTGCCGATGCGACCGCCGAGCCCGTTCCCACCGAGCCCCAAGGCGTCCCCAACTTTGACGACGAGCCCCAGGTGGCGATTGATACCGAGGGTGCGGTTGCCGAGAACCACGAGGCCTCCGCTGCCGTCTTTGGCGGTGCGGCGACGGTTCCGGCAGGACCTGCGCATGAGGGCGGCCTGCCGCTCGTGGACGGCGCCGGCGAGGACCCGGGTGCCACGGTGGCCATGCCGGCTATGTCCCAGGAGTAGGCCTACGCGTTTATCACCATCACGTACCTGCGCCTTTGCCGTACGCAGATGAGCGGAGCGGCAAGTGATGCGCTGCGGGTATAATGGACAGCATTCAAACGGTGGGCACCGACGTGCCCGCAGGAGAGGAATGATCATGGGTAAGACTTTCAGCTTTGTCTCCGGCGCACTTTTTGGTGCCGCTGCCGGCGCTATTGTCGGCGTTGCTCTGGCCCCGCGCTCGGGCGCCGAGACCCGCGCCATGGCTGCCGATATCGCCAACGACGCCTGGGACAATATGCGCGACACCTACGAGCACAGCGCCGAGGAGGCCCGTGCTGCGGTGAATGACTTTGGCCCGATGGTCGACGCCAAGACCGACGACCTGCGCGCCAAGGTCGACCTGGCCCGCGAGCGCATGGACCAGCTGCGCGAGCAGCTCAACGACGCCATTTCGGGCGGCAACGTGACGCCTGCCGCCGACGTCGTGGTCGAGAACGCCGTCGAGGCTGATACCGAGGCTGCGGAGCCCTCGACCGAGGCATAATGCGCGCCGGGGATTTTGTCGGCGCCAAGATCTATCGCAA
>CALGZY010000113.1 GCA_937934355.1 uncultured Collinsella sp.
GCTTCGCCGTCGGTTTTGAGCGCGCCCTGCTGGCCCTGCAGGCCTTTGGCAGCGATCTGGGTGCCGATGAGGCCCCGTGTGTCTACGTCGCCAACGCCGGCAAGGAGTTGCGCCAGAACGTCTTTACCATTACGCAGGAGCTTCGCGCCGCAGGCATCGTGACCGAGGCGGACTATCAGGGTCGTTCGCTCAAGGCTCAGTTTAAGCAGGCCGATAAGGTGGGCGCCAAGCTCATCCTGGTCCTGGGTGGCGACGAGCTTGCCGCCGGCAAGGTCAAAGTGCGCGACATGGAGAGCCATGACGAGGTACTGGTCGATTTGGCTAACGTTGTCGAGGCGGTTCGCGAGCGCCTGTAGCGCATGATTTTTGAGCTGTGGACTCACTAAAAAGTTCAGCTCATTGCGGGCGATTGTTACGGGGGTGTTTCGCTTTTATGCGGAATGCCCCCGTTTACGTATGCCGCCCACCGAGAAATACGACCATTTAGGGCAAAAACCTTTGCAATGCAGAAAATACTTTTGTGTGGTAAAGCGCAATCAGTGTCGAAAGTATTTCTCAAGCGCCTATAATGAATACCGCATGTTACGTGCATAGAAGGAGGAATGGGAGGAAACGTGGCTGAGAACCTAAGCAACCAGTCTGTACCCGAAGCCGCGGCGCGCGTCGCTGCCGTGGTCAACCGCCTCGTTAACCGAATCGGCTCGAATGCCGAGTCCAGGGAGCGTCTCGCCGAGATCGAGATCCCCGAGGAGCTGCGCGATAATCTGGCGCTGTTCCTGCGCCTGGAACGTCGTGTGCTTAGCGAGTATGATCCCGAGATCGCGGACCTGTTCGACAAGATTTTGACAGCCGAGATTGTGGCCAATGCTGGCAACCCCGGCAGCCGCGCTGCCGACGAGTCCGTTGACGAACAGGGCGTGCCCACTGCCGACGAGCCCACCGCCGTGGCGTTTCGCGAAGTCGTCGATCTGATTGACAGCCTGCCGCTTGATAAGCAGCAGGTCATCGTTCGCGCCTTTACGAGCTTCTTCCACTTGGCAAACCTGTCGGAGGAGAACTACCGTGTGGCGCAGCTGCGCGAGCGCGAGGCCGGCGCATCGACCGATACCGAGGTCGATCCCGCCAACGAACTCACCGTCGCCTATCACCAGTTGGTAAACGAGATGGGCGTCGAGGGTGCCAATGAGCTGCTCGGCAAGCTCGAGTTCCACCCTGTCTTTACCGCACATCCCACCGAGGCCCGTCGTAAGGCCGTCGAGGGCAAGATTCGCCGTATCTCCAACCTGCTGGAGGAGCGTCCGCGTTTGGGCGGCTCCGACCTGGTGGAGAACGAGCGCCATATGCTGCAGGAGATCGACGCCCTGGTGCGTACGAGCCCCATCGCGCTCAAGAAGCCCACGCCGGTCGAGGAAGCCGATACCATCATCGACATCTTTGATAACACGCTGTTCGACGTTATCCCCGTCATCTATCGTCGTTTTGACGACTGGGTGCTGGGCGACAAGGCCGGTACCGTGCCGCCGCTGTGCCCGGCGTTCTTCCATCCCGGCAGCTGGATCGGTTCCGACCGCGACGGTAACCCCAACGTCACCGCCAAGGTGAGCCGTGAGGTCGCCGCCAAGTACTTTACCCACATGGTGCTCAAGCTCGAGGACAAGTGCCGCCGCATCGGCCGCAACCTCACGCTCGAGGCCACCTACAGCAAGCCGTCTGCCGAGCTCATCAACCTGTGGAACCATCAGGTCGAGATGAGCACCCAGTACACCGCACGTGCTGAGTTGATCTCCGAGCACGAGCCACATCGCGCCGTCATGCTCGTCATGGCCGACCGTCTGAACGCCACCGTCCGTCGCATCACCGACACCATGTACCACAGCGCCGACGAGTTCCTGGATGACCTGCGCGTCGTCCAGCGTTCGCTTGCTGCCTGCGGTGCCGTCCGTGCCGCCTACGGCCCGGTCCAGACCATCATCTGGCAGGTCGAGTCCTTCGGCTTCCATATGGTCGAGATGGAGTTCCGTCAGCATTCCGTGGTGCACGCCCGCGCCCTCAAGGATATCCACGAGAACGGTATCCATGGCGACCTGCAGCCCATGACGCGCGAGGTCATCGATACCTTCCGCGCTATCGGCTCCATCCAAAAGCGCTACGGCAAGAAGATGGCGCACCGCTACATCATCTCGTTCACCAAGAGCGCCCAGCATGTGGCCGACGTCTTTGAGCTTGCCCACCTGTCCTTTGCACACGAGGAGGACGTTCCCGAGCTCGACGTGATCCCGCTGTTCGAGCAGCTCGAGGACCTCGAGGGCTGTGTCGACGTGCTCGACCAGATGCTTACGCTGCCCGTGGTGCAGAAGCGCCTTGCCCAGACCAACCGCCGCATGGAGGTCATGCTGGGCTATTCCGACTCCTCCAAGGATGCCGGTCCTACCACGGCTATGCTCGCGCTGCACTCCGCGCAGGAGCGCATTGCCAAGTGGGCAGAGAAGAACGATATCGACCTGGTGCTCATGCACGGTCGCGGCGGTGCCGTGGGCCGTGGCGGCGGTCCGGCCAACAAGGCCGTACTGGCGCAGCCCAAGGGTTCGGTCAACTGCTTCTTTAAGCTCACCGAGCAGGGCGAGGTCATCTTTGCCCGTTACGGCAACCGCACGCTGGCTCAGCGTCATGTTGAGTCCGTTGCCGCCGCAACGCTTTTGCAGTCGGCCCCGAGTGTCGAGAAGACCAACACTGAGACCACGCAGAAGTTCTGGGATATGGCCGAGAAGCTCAACGCTGCAAGCCACGAGCGCTATCTGGACCTGCTGAACACCGAGGACTTTACACCGTGGTTCTCGACCGTGACGCCGCTGACCGAGGTCGGTCTGCTGCCGATTGGCTCGCGTCCCGCCAAGCGCGGCCTGGGTGCCAAGTCGCTCGACGACCTGCGTACCATTCCATGGATCTTCAGCTGGAGCCAGGCGCGCATCAATCTTGCCGCTTGGTACGGCCTGGGCACCGCCTGCGAGCAGTTGGGCGATCTTGACCAGCTCAAGGCTGCCTACCAGGAGTGGCCGTTCTTCCGCACGTTCATCGACAACATCGAGATGTCGATCGCCAAGACCGACCAGCGCATCGCCAAGATGTATCTGCACCTGGGCGATCGCCAAGACCTGTCCAAGAAGGTCTTCACCGAGATGCAGCTCACGCGTAAGTGGGTCCTTGCCATCGTCGGTGACGAGTGGCCGCTGCAGCGCCGCCGCGTGCTCGGCTGCGCCGTTCGCGTGCGCAACCCCTACGTCGACGCCCTGTCTATCGCCCAGGTCCGCGCACTTCGCGAGGTACGTATGAACCAGGACGAGATGGCCGAGGAGAAGAAGGCCGAGTACATGAGCCTGATTCTTTCGACTGTGACCGGCGTCTCGGCAGGATTGCAGAACACGGGGTAATCGATAACCCTGTAGTCGTCCGGGCCCGCCATTAGTTTACTTTTAGGCACGTCCTCGGACATGCAAGAAGCCCTCGCTGCGCACTTCGTGCGGCGAGGGCTTCTTGCGTCCTGACGCTCCTATATGGCAAGGTCTTTTTTAGAATCCATTTTTCGCTCGGCCTCGAAGGC
>CALGZY010000114.1 GCA_937934355.1 uncultured Collinsella sp.
TCCTATCTTTTTAGTGCCCTCGGATTGGGTCATAGTGTCTGTCGTTGCCAAAACATCGGCGTTATCTTCGTTTGTTGTTCTATTGGCTATGACAGTACGTCGGCTATTTGGTGTTCGTAGAAGGCTTCGATTACGGCGTTGAAATCGCGGGCGAAGTCTTCCATGGTTCCGTGCCAGGTGGCTCGGCTGGGTTTTCCCTGACCAACATAGGCAGTTTGAATGCCGCAGGCGGGGCTGGGGAAGTCGCGTTTGGGATCGTTGCCCACCATAAGGACCTCGTGTGGCTCGAGCCCCATCACCTGAAGCTGCTCTAGATAGTAGGTGGCATCGGGCTTGCAGCGGGTGGTGTTTCCCATGTGCGTGACGAGCTCAAAGGGGGCGTCGGCCAGGTCGCCCCAGCCCATGCGGCACTCGATGGCCCCCTGGGGAAAGCTGGGGTTGGTAAAGAGCGCGCAACGCAGTCCAGCGTCCTGTACGGCCTGGAGCGCGGCGTGCGCGCCCGGCATAGCGTGGGCGTTAATGACATCGTCGTTCTTGTACGGAAGAACTTCGCGGTCATAGTAGGTAAACGCCTCGTAGATGAGGGGATCGGAGAGGCAGATCCCGCATCGGCGCTCGACCTCTTCTTGGTAAAAATCAAGATTGGTGCGGTTGTCCGTGCCGCTGCGGCGATTGGCGTTGAGGTCGACCAGGATGGTGCCGAGGCGTGCCATCGTGCCACCGCGGCTGCGGCGCCCGATATCCGCGAGCATCGAAGAGACATCCTTAAAATAGCGAAGGATGAACGCGTTGAGGTTGATGCTAAGAAGCGTTTCGTCCATATCGAAAACGACTGCTTTGAGCACGCGGGCACCTTTCTCGAAAAATCGATCTAGAATCGTTGGCTCCGGATACTTTACCCCAAAGCCGAATGCCTGGCTGGTTATCGTCAAGTTGCGGAGACGTGTGTTCATAAGATTACGAAAAAGTCTCCACACGAGTAAAAAATCGCAGTTCACGCTTGAAATCGAACTCATTTCCCCGTAACCTATACGAACGTGATTGCATAAGCGTCACATCAGTATCTGTCGGCTCCCGAGTGTTCCTAAACGTTGTGTGCTTGTCGCACCCTTCTGTAGGTCCTAGCAATCGGGGCCCCGTAGTTCGAAAGGGGTCCACCTTTGAGTGAGATTCAGAACTCGTCCATTTTCTCTCTTGACGATGTCAATGAGGAGGAGATGAACAACCTCATCGACGGTACGATTACCGACTTTGATGAGGGCGATCTCGTTAACGGCACTGTCGTTAAGATCGAGCATGACGAGGTGCTCGTTGACATCGGATTCAAGTCCGAGGGCGTTATCCCGGTCCGCGAGCTGTCCATCCGCAAGGACGCTAACCCTGCAGACATCGTTGCACTCGGTGATCCCATCGAGGCTCTGGTTCTCCAGAAGGAGGACAAGGACGGTCGTCTGGTCCTGTCCAAGAAGCGTGCCGAGTACGAGCGTGCTTGGAACCGCATCGAGGAGAAGTTCAACTCCGGCGAGAACGTCGAGGGCGAGGTTATCGAGGTTGTCAAGGGCGGCCTGATCCTCGACATCGGCCTGCGTGGCTTCCTGCCCGCTTCCCTCGTCGACCTCCGTCGTGTCAAGGACCTCACCTCCTACATGGGCACCCGCATCGAGGCCCGCGTCATCGAGATGGACCGCAACCGCAACA
>CALGZY010000115.1 GCA_937934355.1 uncultured Collinsella sp.
TAAAGAGGCTCTCGGCGCCGCAGCCGTAGCCGGGCGTGGAGACGGCCAGGGCGTCACCGGTGGCGGTGAGCGCCTCGACGGCATCAAACGCGGCGAGCAGCTGCTGGGCGTCGGGGCGGTAGTCCTCGCCATAGGTGGCGGGGGCGATACGCACGACGCGATGCGTCAGGCCCTTGAACTCGGGCGAGACGGCACGGGCGGCACGGCCCACGGCAACAGCGAAGCTGATCAGGGTGGGCGGAACGTTGAGCTCGCCGGCCTCGTCCTCAAACGAGCCGCTCATGGAATCCTTGCCGCCGATGGCGCCGGCACCCAGGTCGACTTGGGCCATGAGAGCGCCCAGGACGGCTGCCATGGGCTTGCCCCAGCGCTCTGCCTCGGTACGCAGGCGCTCGAAGTACTCCTGGAAGGAGAGGTAGGCGCGCTTGTGCTCAAAGCCGGCGGCCACGAGCTTGGCGATGGACTCGACCACGGACAGGTAGGCGCCCGCAAACTGGTCGGCCTCCATCAGATAGGGGTTAAAGCCCCATGCCATAGCGCTTGCCGTGGTGGTCTCGCCGTCCACGGGGAACTTGGCGACCATGGCCGAGCTCGGGGTGAGCTGCGTCTTGCCGCCAAAAGGCATAAGCACGGTCGCGGCACCGATGGTGGAGTCGAAGCGCTCGGAAAGGCCCTTGTTGGAGGCAACGTTGAGGTCGGTGACAAGCGAGGTCATGCGCTCGGCAAGCGTGGTGCCGGCCCAGCTGGGCTGCCACACGCTGCGGGCGCACACATGGGCGGCCTGGTGCTTGGGCGCACCGTTGGAGTTGAGGAACTCGCGGGACAGATCGACGATGGCGACGCCGTTCCAGGCCATGCGCATGCGCGGCTCGGCGGTAACCTCGGCGATAACGGTCGCCTCCAGGTTTTCCTCGGCGGCGTAGCCCATGAACTCCTCGACGTCACCGTCGGCGACGGCGCAGGCCATACGCTCCTGGGACTCGGAGATGGCGAGCTCGGTGCCGTCCAGGCCGTCGTACTTCTTGGTCACGGTGTCCAGGTCCACGTACAGGCCGTCGGCAAGTTCGCCTACAGCGACCGAGACGCCGCCGGCGCCAAAGTCATTGCAGCGCTTGATCAGACGGCAGGCGTCGCCGCGGCGGAACAGACGCTGCAGCTTGCGCTCGACTGGAGCGTTGCCCTTCTGGACCTCGGCGCCCGAGGTCTCGATGGACTCGGTGTTCTGAGTTTTGGAGGAGCCGGTGGCGCCGCCGATGCCGTCACGGCCGGTGCGGCCGCCCAGCAGGATGATCTTGTCGGTGGGGGCGGGGCACTCGCGACGCACGTGGTTTGCCGGGGTAGCGCCCACGACGGCGCCGACCTCCATGCGCTTGGCCACGTAGCCAGGGTGATAGAGCTCGTTGACCTGACCGGTGGCAAGGCCGATCTGGTTGCCGTAGCTGGAGTAGCCGGCAGCGGCAGTGGTCACGAGCTTGCGCTGCGGCAGCTTGCCCTCGAGCGTCTCGGACACGGGGACGGTGGGGTCGCCGGCACCGGTGACGCGCATGGCCTGATACACATAGCTGCGGCCCGAGAGCGGGTCACGGATAGCGCCGCCCACGCAGGTGGCGGCACCGCCGAAGGGCTCGATCTCGGTCGGGTGGTTGTGGGTCTCGTTCTTAAACAGGAACAGCCAGTCCTGGTCCTCGCCATCGACATCGACCTTCACCTTGACGGTGCAGGCGTTGATCTCCTCGGACTCATCGACATCGGTCATGACGCCGGTCTTCTTAAGGTACTTGGCGCCGATGGTGCCCATGTCCATGAGGCAGACGGGCTTGGCGTCGCGGCTGAGTTCGTGGCGCATCTCCATGTAGCGGTCGAAGGCTTGCTGCACCACGGCGTCGTCGATCGTCACGTCGTCAAGGACGGTGCCGAAGGTGGTGTGGCGGCAGTGGTCGGACCAGTAGGTGTCGATCACGCGGATCTCGGTGATGGTGGGGTCGCGGTCCTCATCGCGGAAGTACTGCTGGCAGAAGGCGATGTCCGCCTCGTCCATGGCAAGGCCGCGATCGGCGATAAAGGCGGCAAGGCCGGCCTCGTCGAGCTCGCGGAAGCCGTCGAGCACCTCGACGGGTTGGGGCTCGGGGGTCTCCATGTACAGCGTCTCGGGCAGGTCGAGCGAGGCGATGCGCGCCTCGACGGGGTTCACCACGTAGTGCTTGATGGCATCGATGGCGGCCTCGTCCAGAGCGCCCGAGATCATATAGACCTTGGCGGAGCGCACGGCGGGGCGCTCGCCCTGGCTGATGAGCTGCACGCACTCGCTGGCGGAGTCGGCGCGCTGGTCAAACTGGCCAGGCAGGAATTCGACGGCAAAGACGGCGCCATCGCTTGCGGGGAGTTCGTCGTAGGTCACATCGACCTGGGGCTCGCTAAAGACGGTCGGCACGCAGGAGCGGAAAAGCTCCTCGTCGATGCCCTCGACGTCGTAGCGGTTGATGATCCTCAGGGCCTCGATGCCCTTGATGCCGAGAATTTCGGTCAGCTCGCCCTTGAGCTGCTGAGCCTCGACGTCGAACCCGGGTTTCTTCTCCACGTAGATACGAGAGACCATTGGTTCCTGCCTTCCTGATCGGTTGGGCGTACGGTACGGTATGCGGCAGCGGTCGGTTTGCGGGGTCTGCCCTGCAGTCGCCTTGAGCCACATGTTTGTAAACCTCACTATGATACGACAGCTCGCGGCGCGTTGAGGACGGCGAGGGTGCTACAGTGAAGCGCAAACAAGAGAAAGGCATCACATGGCATTCGTTTCACTCGCCATCATCGCGCTCGTGGCCTTTGCAAGCCCCTTCATCGCCTCGGCGATTCCCGGGAAACCCGTTCCCGAGACGGTCTTTTTGCTCGTGTTCGGCGCGGTGCTGGGACCCCATATGCTCGACATTATCCATGTAGATGCCGAGGTCTCGCTCGTGTCCGAGCTCGGCCTGGCCTTTTTGTTCCTGCTTGCCGGCTTTGAGATCGACCCCAAGAGCATCACGGGCGTCGAGGGGCGCTACGGCTTGGCGACGTGGGTCGTCACGTTTGGTATCGCCTGGCTTGCCGTGCGCTTTACCCCGTGGTTCTCGGTCAGCCATTTCGACGGTATCGCCGTGACGCTTGCCCTCACTTCGACGGCGCTCGGTACGCTCGTGCCCATCATGCGTGAGCGCTCGCTCACCGGCACGCGCGTGGGCGACTCGATTCTCGCGTATGGCACTTGGGGCGAGCTCGGTCCCGTGCTCGCCATGTCGGTGCTGTTGTCTGCCCGCACTGGCATCCAAACGCTCGTTATCCTTGGCTTGTTTGCGGTGGTTTGCGTGTTGCTGGCCGTGGTCCCGAGCCGCTCCAAGCGCGTCGGCAGCCGCTTCTTTGCGTTTGTTGAGGAGCGCGCCGATACCACGTCGCAGACCTTCGTGCGCCTGACGGTGCTCATCCTGGTCACGCTCGTGGCATTCTCGGCTGTCTTTGATCTCGACATCGTGTTGGGTTCTTTTGCCGCCGGCTTTGTCCTGCGCTATATCATCCCCGAGGGCAACCATACGCTCGAGACCAAGCTCGACGGTCTGGCCTACGGTTTTTTGATTCCGGTGTTCTTTACCGTATCGGGCGCAAAGATCGATCTGACGGCCGTGGCGTCGCGCCCGGGTCTGCTCGTGGGCTTTATCGTGGCGTTGTTGATTATTCGTGCCGTGCCCATTCTTATTTCCATGAGCATTTGTCCTGCGACGCGCGATGTGTCGGCGTATGGCCGCATTACCGTGGCCCTGTACTGCACCACGGCCCTGCCGATCATCGTTGCCGTGACGAGCGTTGCCGTCAACGCGAGCGCGCTGTCGCAAGATATTGCGTCGGTCATGGTTGCCGCCGGCGCCATCACGGTGTTCTTGATGCCATTGCTCGCGCAGCTCTTCTACCGTGTGGTCGACGCCGCGCCGGTTGCCGCCGTGGCAGAAGTTGCCGAGCATCCATCCGATGCGCTCGACATCCTGCGTGCTCATCACGATTTGGCAAGCCTGCTCGCACGCGAGCACGAGCTACTGACCTCGCATGGTCACGGTCGCGTATTCGAGGGCCTGCCTACGCTCGATACGATTGCCGAGCGTCTTTCCGCCGAGGCAGCGAGCGGCCACATCGATGCCCGCATCGTGGACGCGGCGCATCTGCTTGCCGATAAGACCTATGGAGACGAGGTCGACCCCAGCAAGCTCACTCCGCGTGAGCGCCGCCGCCTGGAGCGCGCCAAGCTCGCCGTGCACGAATACCGCCGCCGCATGCTGGAGCTCTACGCGCGCGAAGAGGCCGAGGACGATGACGGTAAGTAGTCGATACTCTCTCGGGGAAGCCGTGTCCCGCTTTGAAGGCTCGGAACGGGATGTGGTTTCCGCATCGGCCCCCATCGGGAAGCCACATCCCAGAATGGACACTCAGAGTGGGATGCGGTTTCCGCAAGGAGGTCCTGAGGGAAGCTGCGTCCCGGTCTGAGCCGGAATTCTGGGACGCAGCTTCCACTTCAAACAGAAGAAGGCGCGCTGCCTGCAGTTGATGCAGGCAGCGCGCCTTTTGCGTTGAGCAATGTTGAAGCTAGGAGCTGAGGCTTGTGGCCTCTTAGGAACGGGCGGCTCCGTCGACGGGGAGCACGGCGCCCGTGACATAGGAGGACATGTCGCTCGCCAGGAAAACAAAAGCGTTGGCGACATCCTCGGGCTCGCCCATGCGGCCGAGCGGAATAGTGGCGACGATGGGCTTGATGACCTCTTCGGGCAGGTTGGCGACCATATCTGTCTTGGTCACGCCGGGTGCGACGGCATTAACGCGAATGCCCATGGGGGCGAGCTCGCGCGAGAGCGACTGGACCATGCCGTTGACGGCAAACTTGGACGTGGGGTAACCGACGCCGGAGGGCTGGCCGTACTTGGCGACCATCGAGCTCGTGGTAGTGATGGTGCCGCCGTGGCCGGCCTCGGTCATAATCTTGGCGGCCGCCTGGTGACCGTTAAAGACAGCGACGACGTTGAGGTCCATGACTTTGGCGAACTCCTCGGCCGTGTAGTCCAAAAGGGGCGAGCGCTGGGAGATGCCGGCATTGTTGACGACCGTGTCCAGGCCGCCCATGTCGGTTGCAGCCTGGGTAAAGGCCTCAGTCACGGCCTCGAGCGAGGTGAGGTCGCAGGAACGGCCCCAGACCTTGGCGTCGGGATAGGCGGCTGTCAGCTTCTCAACGGCCGCGTCGGCAGTCTCCTGGCGCGAGCCAAAGACGGTGACGGCAGCGCCTTCCTCGATAAAACGGCAGGCGATCGCATAGCCGATACCGCGCGTGCCTCCGGTGATGATTGCTTTCTTGCCCTCGAGCAACATGGTGCTTCCTCTCATCGCGGGCGGACATACACGGCACAGCATAGCGGCGGCAAAATACAGCTGCCGTCGCATATCGGCAAACGGTATCCACGGTTGTTGACGAACGGTCAAGTTGTTCAAACGTTAGTCGACCACTTCGTGCAAAAGATGTAACTAAAAGGGGCTCCCATCCGATCGGACGGGAGCCCCTCATGCGTTGTTTGATTTGCCGAGAATCGGGCTAGTTGGCTATGACGCCTTCGGTCCAGGCCTCGACATCTTCGATGCGCAGGACGTTGGCGACCTCGGCCACGCAGTCGACGCTGGCAAGCTCGGCGGCGGCAGCCTGGACGTCCTTCTCGAGCGCGCGGTGCGTCAGGAAGATGACCGAGCAGGCATCGCTGACGCCCGACTTGCCGTCCTCGACCTGGTTGATGAGCGAAATCGAGATGTTGTGCTTGGCAAAGATGTCGACCGTCTCGGACAGGGCGCCCACGCGGTCGGCGACCTTCAGACGCACATAGTACTTGGTCTGGAGCTCGTCCATGGGCTTAAAGGCGAGGTTGTGGCCATAGGGCTCAATCTCGGGCAGCGGAGCCACGCCGCGGCTGATCTGCTCGGAGAGCGACAGGATGTCGCCCACGACGGCGCTCGCGGTGGGGAAAGAGCCTGCGCCGGCACCGTAGAACATGGTCTCGCCCACGGCGTCGCCTACCACGTAGACAGCGTTCATGGCGCCGTTGACCTTGGCAAGCATGTGGTCGGCGGGGATCAGCGTGGGATGCACACGGACGTCGACGCCGGCGTCGGTATTGCGGGCGATGCCGAGCAGCTTAATGGTGTAGCCGAGCTCGCGGGCCTGGGCGATGTCCTCGGCGCCGATGGCACGGATACCCTGCTGGTAGACATCGTCGGTGGTCACGCGGGTGCCAAAGCCGATGGAGGCGAGGATTGCCGTCTTGCTGGCAGCGTCGAAGCCGTCGACGTCGGCGGACGGGTCGGCCTCGGCATAGCCCTTTGCCTGGGCGTCGGCGAGCACGTCAGCGTAATCGGCGCCCTCGGCGTCCATGCGCGACAGGATGTAGTTGGTGGTGCCGTTGAGGATTCCGGCGATGGTCAGGATCTTGTTGCCCACCAGGTCGTGCTCGAGCGTGCTGACAATGG
>CALGZY010000116.1 GCA_937934355.1 uncultured Collinsella sp.
GGGCGCCATCGACAATCTGTGCAAGGGCGCTGCGGGCCAAGCAATCCAGTGCGCCAATATCGTCTTTGGCTTTGACGAGCGACGAGGCTTGCCCACAGTGGCGTGCCCGGTGTAGCACATTCGATTGTTAACGATTTGGTAGTCGGGCATCGAGTGGGGCGCCACTCTTAAGCCGGTCTCATGATCACGACTGGCATGGCGCACCAACCGATGCCCGTTTTTTGTTTGACATAAGGAGTCATAAAGACGATGAATACCGAGCTGTTTGATATCAAGATTCGCGCCGTCGAGGGTGGCGTTACGGCAGCGGCCGGCTTTAAGGCCGCAGGCATCCATGCGGGATTCCGGAAGAATCCCGAGCGCTTGGACTATGCGCTCGTCGTGCCCGATAAACCCTGTCCCGGCGCCGGCGTGTTTACCACCAATCGCTTTTGCGCGGCGCCCGTGCAGGTGAGCCGTGCCAACCTGGGCGGTGCCGACAAGGGCTACGGTATCATCGCCGGCGTTTCGGTCAACTCTGGCAATGCCAACGCCGCCACGGGTGAGACCGGCCTTGCATGCGCGCGCGAGACATGCAGCATCGCATCGCAGGTCATCGGCTGCGAGCCCCAGCAGATTCTGGTTGCCTCCACGGGTGTGATCGGGCAGATTCTGCCGATCGACACGTTTGAGACTGCCATTCCTGCTGCCTACGAGGCACTTTCCGCCCACGGTGGCGCCGATGCCGCTCGCGCCATCATGACGACCGACACGCACTCCAAGGAGTACGCCGTGTCCTACGTCAGTGAGGCCGCGGGTCATGCGGGCAATGTCTATACGGTAGGCGGAATGTGCAAGGGCTCGGGCATGATCATGCCCAATATGGCCACCATGATCGCAGTTATCACCACCGATGCCCCCGTCGAGCCTGCGGCACTTCATGCCCTGCTGCTCTCGACCGTCAAGCAGACCTTTAACAAGGTAACGGTCGATTCCGACACCTCGACCAACGACACCTGCATCATGCTTGCCTCCGGCGCCGCTGCCGCAGATGCCGAGCCTATCGTCGAGGGCTCCGATGCCTTCGACGAGTTGGCATTTGCCGTGCACGAGGTGTGCGAGAGCCTGGCGCGCAATATCGCCGCCGATGGTGAGGGCGCATCCAAGCTTGTTACGGTCAACGTTACCGGCGCCGTGAACGACGAGGACGCCGATATCGCCGCCCGTGCCGTTGCCAACTCGCCGCTCGTTAAGACCTGCATCGCCGGCCACGACTGCAACTGGGGCCGTGTTGCTATGGCGCTTGGCAAGTGCGGCGTGAAGTTTAATCAGGAAGACGTTTCCATCGACATGATGGGCATGCCCGTCTGTCGCGACGGTCTGACTGTTCCCTTTGACGAGGACGAGGCTCTACGACGTTTCGAGGCGCCCGAGATCGTGATCTCGGCCGACCTGGGTGCAGGCGACGCGGCAACGACCGTGTGGACCTGCGACCTCACGCATGAATACATCTCCATCAACAGCGACTACCGTTCCTAGATTCCAGGCACGCTGCGCATCTTGCCGCGATTGCGGACAGCGGAGCACGGCGCGATAACGATACGAAAGACGAGGCAGATTATGAAATTCGCACGCGATTGTCGTTCGAGCGAATCCAACGAAGCAACCGCGCAGCTGCTGTTCGAAGCGCTGCCGTGGATTAAGAACCTGACCGGCAAGACGGTTGTTATCAAATATGGCGGAGCCGCCATGGTTGATGAGCAGCTGCGCCGCGACGTGATGAGCGACATCGTCCTGCTCAAGATCATCGGCATGCGCCCCGTCATTGTGCATGGCGGCGGCAAGGCCATCAACGAGGCGCTGAGCCATTACGATATTCCCGTCGAGTTTAAGAACGGCCAGCGCGTGACTACGCCGGCGACTATGGATATCGTGCGCGAGGTGCTGGGCGGCAAGGTTAACCAGGAGCTGGTTGCTGCCATCAACCACCACGGCAACCTGGCCGTGGGCGTGTCGGGCAGCGATGCCGGCACGCTCATCGCCGAGCCGCTCGACCCCGAACTCGGTCGCGTGGGCAAAGTGACGCACGTCAACACCGACTATATCGAGCGCTTACTCGATAGCGAGTACATCCCCGTCATCGCTACCGTCGCGGCGGGGGAGGACGGCGGTTTCTTCAACATCAATGCCGATACCGCCGCCGGTGCCGTCGCGGCAGCGCTTCACGCGCATAAGGCGATCTTTTTGACCGACGTCGATGGCCTGTACAAGGACTTTAGCGATAAGGATTCGCTTATCTCTAACCTAACGCTCGACGAGGTTAACGAGATGCTCTACGGTGGCGAGGTCGATAAGGGCATGATTCCCAAGCTGCGTGCGGCCGTCGATGCGCTTGCCGGCGGCGTATTTCGTGCCCACATCATTAACGGTACCACGCCGCATTCGCTGCTCCTGGAGCTGCTGACCGATGCCGGCGTCGGCACCGTGATCCATTCCACCGAGACGGCTTACGAGTTCGATACGCATCCGCATCCGCTTTCGACGTTTGCTGCGCGTCTGACCGAAAACCTTGACGAGGTCGAGAAGCTTCAGACGGTCTAGCTGACCCGCAGCCGCCCCATTCCTGCACCCATAGCCCCGCGCCGTCTGGCGCCCAACGAAAGGCATCCCATGTCACTTGCAGCTCAGCAATCGCTTGAATCCCATTACGTTATGCATACCTTTGGCCGCTCTCCGGTCGAGTTTGTCGAGGGTCACGGCATGAAGCTCACCGGCGACGATGGCCGTGAGTACCTCGACTTTCTTGCCGGCATCGGCGTGTGCAGCCTAGGTCATGGCGACCCGGCTGTGCTCTCGGCGCTCGAGGCACAGACCAAAAAGCTCATGCATGTCTCCAATTACTTCTACATCGAGCAGCGCGGACAGGTCGCGGCGCTGCTGTCCAAGCTTGCTAACGACGACGTAGATGGTGCGCGCGTGCTTGCCGATGCCATTGTCGCCGGCGATGAGACCACGGCAGCTGCTCTTGGTGCCCCGGCTGCGGATGAGCAGGTTTGGGAGACCTTCTTTGCCAACTCTGGCGCCGAGGCCAACGAGGGCTCGATGAAGCTCGCGCGCCTGTACGCCAAGCGTGCCGGTAATGGCGGCAACACCATCGTGTGCATGCGCGGCGGGTTCCACGGCCGTACGCTCGAGACCATTGCCGCCACCATGCAGGATTGGCTACAGGACAGCTTCCGCCCGCTGCCGGGTGGCTTTGTGGCCTGCACGCCCAACGATGTCGATGAACTGCGTGCGATCTTTAAGCAGCTGGGCAGTGAAATTTGCGCCGTGATGCTCGAGCCGATCCAAGGTGAGAGTGGCGTGCACCCTATGACCGAGGAGTTTATGGCGGCAGCGCGCGACCTGGCACACGAAGTGGGCGCCGTGCTTATCGCCGACGAGGTCCAGTGCGGTATCTTCCGCACGGGTAAGCCGTTTGCGTTCCAGACTTATGGCGTGGAGCCTGACATTATGAGCCTTGCCAAGGGCATTGCTGATGGCGTGCCCATGGGTGCCGTCGTGGCAAAGAAGGAGATTGCCGACGTGTTTAAGCCGGGCGACCACGGCTCGACCT
>CALGZY010000117.1 GCA_937934355.1 uncultured Collinsella sp.
CAGTACACGGAGCTCCGCAATACGGCGATCATGGTCGGGCACAAGGCGGATATAAATTCGCTGAGTTCATTTTTAGTGCGAGCAGTATGGTATAGCCCCTCTTTTGCGTATACCCGGCTGATGCAGTCGATGTCTACGTCCCATGCGTAGAATTGCTTGGTATATAGAATTGCAACATCATTAAGTATTCTGGGAGCATCTTGTGAAGTGTAACGAATGGGCTGAATTAATATGCGCGGTTATCTCTTTACTTGTAACAGCCATCATTGGCATGAAACAGTATTGCCAGAGTAAGCGCATGGAAGAATTCGAGCGCCGCCAGGACGAAAGAGACGAACGCAGACACGCCGAAGGGAATTAGGCGCAGGCGGTCGAGTTTATCTCGAAGTATTACACAGACAGAGGCTTAATTCCGCTTTGCGCTGTCGCCGCCATGCACAATGCTCTTTTCCATTATTCATGTAAGATGTATTGGGAATTCTGCTGCCTTGTGCCGGAGGTGCAGAATCTGGTTCTTAAATTCAGCGATATTGACTTGCGGGTCAGGAAAGAGAATGACCTGTTCGTCCGTTGCATCGCCGCAGTCGAAGCCGCCCTCCGTGACCGCTTCCCAGAAGATGAACCTGTTCTTTATGATGACGGGAAATACGTGCTTCGCAGCCTGGAAAGGTATGCGGGGGAGAGACTGCCAGCACCTCGGGTTGACCTTCTTCCTGAGTGCTTGGACTCTTCGTTCCTGCCCCCTGATAGCTGTACCCTGGAGTACGATTATCTTATCCGTAAAGTCCTTTCCGAGGCCTTCGAGTCGAGGGACGCTTCCTTCACCCCTATTTCTTATCTAAAAAATGAGTATCAATTCGAATCGAGCCCCGAGATAGAGGCCTGCCGATTCGCGTCGACCGTTGCATTCTACGCGGCGACCTACGGCTCTGGTAACGAGGTCAACGATAGGGACTACGGGTGCCCCGGAGGTTTCGATGACGAGAGAATCGAAACCATGGAGGACCTATTTCTTCTTGCCATCTTCCAGATATATACCAGACTTCTGCTTCCGAACGAAGGGTAAAAAATGACACGGGGTATTTGTTATTTGACTCTGCCCAATTCTGCCTAATTCATTTTTTCGAAACCTCAGTCATTTCCTTTGTTACTTGGGTATACTTAAAACAGAAATTGGTCGTAGGGCGCGACCAACGAAATCAAAAGAAAGCCCACTGAGAAGATTTTGGTCGTAGGGCGCGACCAACGGAATCAAAAGAAAGCCCACTGAGAAGATGCCTTCAATCTCTTTGGGTTGGAGGCGTTTTCTTTTTCGGAGGGTCTGCATGAATTCTAAAATCGTCTTTTTGACAAACTCGTTCTACAAAGATCATCCAAACCCGCCGTTCAAAGAGATGGAACAAAAGCAAAATCGTCCTTACATCGTCTTTTTGGTCGAAATAGAGGGACATACGTGGGCCATACCATTTCGCTCGCATATTCGCCATGGGCACGCATTCTTTACCGATCCCGAAAACAAATGCGGAATTGATTATTCGAAAGCCGTTGTTGTAGACAAGCCAGAATATATAGATCAACAGGTGCGTCCACACTTGTGCCAGAACGAATATGAAGCTCTTCGCGGAAATGAATTCGCAGTTCAAAAGGGATTTGAAAAATATATCAAGCTTTACAAGCGGGCTGTTCGATCGGGACATCCGCGCTATCAATTGCTTCTCAAGTATTCGACGTTGCAGAATTATGATTTGTAGCCAAGTTGGAGCATAGCGGTTTCAGGCTCCGCCGTATGCTTAAATCATATTCACACGATAATTTAAGGAAGGGACGCTATGTGAAGGCCACAAAGCGTCCCTTCTATTTCCTGATTGACAGCCGGGGTCCGGCTCGCAGTGTATCGGGCTCCGGCTGGGCCTGGACCGATGCCGACGATCTGGAGCTTAACGGCTACGTCGTCCAAGACCAACATAACTACCAAGACCACGGTGACCAAGACCTCTAGGCCCAAGACCGCAACCACAACCACTGCGACACTCCCCAAGACCGGTGACAACAACTGGATCGTCGCACCCTTAACGCTCTTCATTCTAGGAACAGCGCTCCTGGCTGCCGCATATCGCTGCTAAGGCCCGTTTAAGCGAGACCAAGGGAGGGGTGAATGCAGCTACTGCAGAAGTCTTTAGCCTACTACTGAATCAATTTCTTAGAGATTGGGGTGTATCGGCTATAGCTGCGACGGCACTTTTTAGCTGTGCTTGATAGCTTCACAACCCGTTACCCCTGTTGAGCCTTACACCCCATCTGCCTGAGCGATAAGATAATTGCAATCCAAATGCTGACGTTTATAAAGCTCCATTTGGACCCAATTGCCTATATCACTGGAGTCATACCATGAGGAACTACTATCAAATCAAAACCGTCGCATCGGCCCCTCCAAGAAGGCTCATCCCGATTGGAAAAGTCTTCAGCGCTACTGGTCTTGTATTGGCAATTGTCGGTCTCTTTTCCGCTCTGTCATCGAGTGCCAACATATATGGTTCGCTTTCTTTTCCTTTCTTGCTCTTTGGCTTGTTCTTTCTTGTGGACGGGCTCCTTCTTGTTATTACGGCATCAAAGCAACAAGAGAAACTGCTGGGGATACGCCAATCGCTCCTAGAAGATGATCCTCAAATCGCTGCGAGCGCCGATGAGTTTATGTCTCAGCGAAAGGCCCTGACACAGCAAGGTGAAATTACTGGCATCTTCATTGTCCATAATGCAACCAAAGATCTGTACTACGTAGGCCAAAGCGCAAAGGCAATTGATCGAGCGGCCATACAGTTTCTCGGTAGGGGCAATTGCGATGTGTATGCCGACTACAAGTACGGCGACTCATTCAGCGTGCGCATAGTCCCGCTGTCGGAAAGCGGCTACGAAAATCTCAATGAGCTCAAACGTGCAGCGATACAAGCACTCGAGGCTGCTGGCGAGGAGCTATATTGAGGGTGAGTATTAGGATAAATGAAATGGCAAGCTCAAATAACACAGGCAACAACAAGGAATTAACGCCGTCCGTCGAAGAAACGCTTCTTAACGAATCTGGCTCGATTGCCAGGGTCAAATCGTTCTCATGGATTTGGTTTATCAATAAGGAGCGAATCCACGACATAGATCCCGTCCAATGCGGCAAATGGATGTTCTTCTTCTCTCCATTCAAAACAGCCCTCATGGACGACATTGTCGGAACCGCAGTATTTGATGGCGTCGTCGTAGAAGCCAAATACTCGAATCCCGAAACGCTCATCGCGGCAGGATCGAAACAAGGTGTCTGTTGCTTTTACCTAAACGGCAACGATAGAGAAAGCCATAAGAGGGTACTGAGCTACATGCTGGAAAACGGGCTGATCAGGAAGACAAAGACCGGAAAGCTTTATAACATTTCGTTCAAGTTCGACTCTGAGACCTATGCAGGAAAGTATAAGGGGAGCGGCTTCTCCGGAAAGATAAAGCTCGCGGATTTCGTAGACCTGGAATCGGGAGAGTTTATTTAGGACAGCGGGCGGAATGATGAACTAGGCGCCATGAGAACTCGGTATCCTCGGCATTGGCGCTCTCAAAAACCTTACACTGCAGCATCGAAGACCTCGTCTGGCAACCTTGCGTACGCTCTTGCCAAAATAGCGATTCTGATAGCACAAATTCATTTTTAGAATCACTCTTGGTTTCAAAAATAAAAAAGGTCAAAGGCTCAAAACCTCTGACCTGATTTTTAGATGGTGGGCGATACAAGATTCGAACTTGTGACCCCATCCG
>CALGZY010000118.1 GCA_937934355.1 uncultured Collinsella sp.
GAACCTTCGACATCCCCCACGCCACCGGCGAATGGGAATCCACGCCCCTCGCCTAACTGGTCGTTTAAGAACGTCCCCAATGACTAGTGGCGGCGGGCGTTGAGTTCGCCGGCAAGCTCGTCGAGGGTGATACCGTAGCGCTCGAGCGTCACGAGCAGGTGGTAGACCAGGTCGCCGGCCTCGTAGCGGATGTGATCGTGATCGTTATCCTTGCAGGCCATGATCACCTCGCTCGACTCCTCGGCAAGCTTCTTGAGCAGCTCATCCTCGACGTCGGTCAGCAGACGCGCGGTATAGCTCTCCTGCGGCGATGCATCACGACGACCGTGAATCACCTCGGCCAGACCTGTCAGCGTCTCACCGATATTTCCATCCTGAACGTTTGCGGTGCGCACACCCATAGTTCAATCCTTTCTGGTTGGCCAAGCGCCTAGTCGAGCGCCCGTCCTACGCGAGTTTCTTAAAGAAGCAGGTACGGTTGCCGGTGTGGCAGGCCGGACCCGGCGAGTCAACCTTGACCAGCAGCGTATCGCTATCGCAGTCGGCCCAGAGCTCCTTGACCGCTTGCATATTGCCGCTCGTCGCGCCCTTGTTCCAGAGCTCCTGGCGACTGCGGCTCCAAAACCACGTGGTGCCGGTCTTGAGCGTCAACCCCACCGACTCCTCGTTCATCCAGGCAACCATAAGCACCTCGCCGGTGTCATACTGCTGAACAACACAAGGAATCAGCCCCTTGGCGTCGTATTTGAGCTCGGACGCAGTTGTCACTTGCTCCATTTAAAAATCCAATCTCACGGGAATAGCCTGCGACGCCATATACTCCTTCACCTGGCGAACGCTGAAGGTTCCAAAGTGAAAGACGCTCGCCGCCAGTACGGCGTCAGCTTCGCCCTCGATCACGCCCTCGGCAAAATGCTCGAGCGTGCCCACGCCGCCGCTTGCGATCACCGGAATCGGCACCGCGCGCGCCACGGCGCGGGTGAGCGCCAGGTCAAAGCCGGCCTTGGTGCCGTCGCGATCCATACTGGTCAGTAGGATTTCGCCGGCGCCGCGACGGGCCGCCTCCTCGGCCCACGCCACCGCGTCGATGCCCGTGGCGTTGCGGCCTCCTGCGGTAAAGACTTCCCACTTGTCGGCACCAGATGCGCCGGGCAAACCGACGCGCTTGGCATCGATCGCCACGACCACGGCCTGGCTGCCAAACGCCGCGGCAGCCTGGCCAATCAACGACGGATTGCGCACGGCCGCCGAGTTGAGCGACACCTTGTCGGCACCGGCTGCAACCATGGTGCGCATGCCCGCCAGGTCGCGAAATCCGCCGCCCACGGTATAGGGAATGGCGAGCTCCTCGGCCGCATGCGCCGCCATCTCGATGGTCGTTGCGCGGTTATCGCTCGTGGCGGTAATGTCCAAGAACACGACCTCATCGGCGCCCTCACGGTCATACGCCGCAGCAAGCTCCACCGGGTCGCCTGCGTCGCGCAGTTCCACAAAGTTGACGCCCTTCACAACGCGTCCGCACTTGACGTCCAAACACGGAATGATGCGCTTGGTTAGCATGCACCCTCCTCTCCATGGGCCACGGCCAAGGCCTCGGCCAACGTGAAGTTGCCCTCATACAGGGCACGCCCGGTGATGGCACCTTCGATAACATCCGCGCCTGCGGCGGCAACCGCGCGAATGTCGTCGAGCGTGGAGATTCCTCCCGAGGCGACAACCGGAAAGCCGGCAACTTGGGCCACGTGGGCATATGCCGCCACATCGATACCGGTCTGCATGCCATCGCGCGCGATGTCGGTATAGACCAAGTGCTTGAAGCCCTGTTCGGCAAGTTGGCCCACGACCTCGTCAAGCGCCAGACCCACGCCATCGCGCCAGCCGTTCACCTTGACCTGACCGTCACGAGCGGCAACGTCGGCCACCAGCAGGTCGCCAAAGCCGCGCGCTGCGACCTCGGCAAAGCCCGGCTCCGTTACCAAAACGGTGCCCATGGCAATGCGCTTGGCGCCATACCCCGCAAGCTCATCGATGCGTGCAAGCGAGCGCACGCCGCCGCCCACATCGATAGACAGGCCATCTACCTGGCAGATTGCTTCGATAGCGCGCGAATTAGCCTCGCGAGCGGCTTCATCCTCCTCGAACGCAGCCGAAAGATCGACCACATGGAGCCACGTTGCGCCCTGCGCGGCAAACTCCCGCGCAACCGAAACGGGGTCGTCGGAATACACCTTGCAACGGCTTCGGTCACCGCGCTCCAGACGAACGACCTTGCCGCCAATCAGATCGATAGCGGGAAACAAAATCATGCGCCTACCTCCCCACCGTTCATGGCACCCTCGACGATGCCCACGAAGTTCTCGATAAGCCGCAGGCCGCGCGCCGAGGATTTCTCGGGATGGAACTGGCAGCCAAAAACGCTCCCACGCCGCACCATGCAGGCAAAGCTGCGCGTATAGTGCGTATGGGCAAGGGTATCGGCAGCGGGCACATCGAGGTCTGCCGCATACGAATGCGTGAAGTACATGTTGGCGCCCTCGGGGAAACCACGCAGAAGAGGCGAATCGGCACCCTCCTTGGTC
>CALGZY010000119.1 GCA_937934355.1 uncultured Collinsella sp.
GTACTTGACGTCATCGATCGCGTACTCGATCTGCTTATCGGTCAGCGGGCGGCGCGACCAATCGGTAAGCGACTCGGTCTTGGGCAATGAGACGCCGCAAAACGTCTGCACGAGCGCGCCGTAGGAAATCTGCTGGCGCTCGCCCAAAAAGGCGGCGGCCACCTGCGTGTCAAAAATGGGACGCGGCAGCACGCCCACGGTATGGAGCATAACCTCCATATCCTGCGAGCAAGCGTGAAACACCTTGGTCACGCTCTCATCGCCCATAAGCTCGGCCAGCGGCGATAGGTCGTCGATCACCAGAGGATCGACCGCGACGCTCTCGGCAGGGGTGGCAATCTGGACCAAGCACAGGCGCGGGTGGAACGTGCGCTCGCGCAAAAACTCGGTATCGACGGCAATCGCGTCGAACTCGCGGGCGCGCTGGCAAAAGTCGAGTAGAGCCTGATGTGTGGAAATGTACATATCAACCCATCGAATAAGGTTAGGCCCGAAAAACACGGGTAGGATATCGGCATTGCCTTACAACTATACTCGGTTAGTCACAGAACGGGAACGTAAGTATGCGCTGCCTTATCATCCACAACCCGGCATCGGGCCCCAGCTCAGATGAAATCTACGCGTTCACGCACGCCCTCGCGCAGGGCGGCGACGAGGTCGTGATGCGCTTTATCGGCGATGGCATGGAACCCGAGGACGCCGTGGCAGACGTGCGCGAGTTTGATCGCGTGGTCGTTTCGGGCGGCGACGGCACCGTCTCCAACGTGCTCGACCAAATGCGCGGGTGTGGTGTCCCCACGCTCGTCTTCCCCTCCGGTACGGCCTGCCTGTTCTTCAACAACATCGGTAATGCCCCCGAGGCGGCGGCGCTTGCCAAGGCTTGCCGCGCCGGTCGCACGGTCAAAGTGGACATGGGCGAGCTCTTTTGGCTCGACGAGAACGGCAACGAGAAGCGCCACGGCTTTATCATCATCGCCGGCTCGGGCTTCGACGCCGAGATCATGATGAAGGCCGCCCCCGCCAAAAACGACATCGGTGAGATCGCCTATTTCCTGTCGGCGCTCGCCACACCCAACCCCACGGTGGCGCATTTTACGATTGAGCATGACGGCATTGTCGAGGAGCTCGA
>CALGZY010000120.1 GCA_937934355.1 uncultured Collinsella sp.
AAACAGAGCCACATGTAGAGGAACCAAGCGATGGCGGCTGCTGGATAGACGCATTCAGTGAGCTTTGACAAATGGCGTCGATCGATAAAGTCACCAATCGCGTAGTAGATGGGAACCAAAAAGACGAGGAAAAGCCCCATGCCCCATGTGCCGTAGACAATGCCGAGCACCAGATAGGCGAGAGTGACAAGTGCGGGGAAGGGGAATTTGTTCCATGCACGTCCGACCTTGGTGTGGAAATGCTTGCCATGACGGTCGAGCTTGTCGTGTGCCTCTTTCCAGCTGGAAAACGTCTCGCCGTCGATGGTGACGGTGCCGTCGTCATTGGTATGTACACTGTGTCCATCGTCCTCTAGCGTATCGATATGCAATCCGCCCGGCCCCACATGGACCTCTTCACCCTTGCGCTCGTTAGCCACGTGGATGCCACTCCAACCAACATGAACCTCTTCGCCTTTGTTGGGATCAATAACATGGATACCGCGTGCGAGAGAAATATCGACAAGTGGCTTGCCGTCAGGATCCACGTGCTCGGTAGAAGACTCGGCGCCTTCAGACTCGCCTGAATTATTGGCGTCAACGTCATCGTCGGCCGAGGTGTCGACATCGCTAGCCGCTTCCCCATATAGCAACTCATCCAGTGACACGCCATACAGCGCGGCGAGCGCAATAAGGTTATCGGTATCGGGCGAGGATTCGCTGCGTTCCCATTTGCTGACAGCTTGGCGGCTTACGCCCAACTGGGCAGCAAGAGCCTCCTGAGAAAGACCGGCAGCTTTGCGGCGATCGACGAGGCGCTGTGCCATCGCAAGATCCATAGTGGTTCCTTTCATGTGGCGACCGTAATCGAGTGAGCCGAGTATGCCGAGAATAACCGGTAGCGACCACCATTTCTAGTTAGAATCTGCCCCAACCCTACCGCAGCTACGAGTAGCAACCCCCTAATGGCCTGCCATTTCATAACAAATGTCAGTACGCATAACAGCCAAGAACCCTCTCAATATGTTGCGGTGGAATAGTTCCTGTTTGGCATAGCAGAGCCATAAAACAGGAACTATTCCACCGCAACTTACTATCAGGCCACGCACCCGCAGAGTAGCTACGGGTGCCTAGGGTAGGATGCGGCGTGCATTTTTGGGAGTATTCAGCAGCCAAGGGTGCCTGCATACTGGATTTTGGGCGAAAGGCAGGCACCATGGACCGCATCCTGTAAAAAACGAGCGGCTCTAGAGGCGTTGGGGCTCAGAATCGGGGCTTTCAGCGCAGTTTTGCACTCCCGCCCCCGCGCCCGCGGACCCCGGGATGCTGAATACTCCGGAATTTGCACGCCGCCCCCTGGGGTACCCGTGGACAAGTAGCAACTGCCCCGCCGAAATATGCATTCAACGAGGCGGTTTATGCAATAATGCGGATGTGGGTGCGTCGGTAGCTCGCTACAGTTTGAATCCCAGGACAGGTTACTCGGCACTCTTGAGGGCGCCGACCATGTCGATCTTGTTGAGAGTTCGGTTGGTGGCGAGGTTGACGATAATCGTAAAGCCGAAGGAAAGTACCACGGCAAGCACGTAGCTCAGCGGCTCGACTTCGACGTCAAAGTACAGCGACGGCATCTGCAGGATGTACGTAAAGCTCTCGGCAAGCAGGCCACCCAGCGGCACGCCCAATGCGGTGCCAATCGCCGTGAGGCTCAACGTCTCCTTGTTGACGTAGTGGTGCACCTCGCCACGGCGGAAGCCCAGCACCTTGATGGTCGCCAGCTCGTGCTCGCGCTCGGAGATATTCGTGTTGGACAGCGTAAACACCACCACAAACGACAGGCACGCCGCCATAAAGGTCACGAGCACCACGACGGAATTGATAATAGTGAAGTTCGCCTCAAAGTTCTCCCAATGCTCGGCCGTGCTCGAAATCGAAAGCCAGCCGTCACTCTTAAGCTTCTTGCTAAACGCAATCTGGTCGGCCGACGAACCCTTGAGCAGCGCAAAGATGCCATTGAGGCGTGCGCTTCGACCGAACGCGCGCTCATAGGTGCTCTGCGTCATGTAAAGCGTGTTGCCCAGATAGTTAAGCGAAATGTCGCTGACTTTGACCTTGGCGACGTTAAGCGACGAATCTTGGACCTGCGCCGTGTCGCCCGGCTGAATCCCGAGAACCAGCTGTGAACTCTTGCTCAGATACACGTCTCCGTCACGCAAAGACAGCGGCTCTTTGGACTCATCCTCGAGACGCACGTAGTCGTCCAGGTCGTTCGTGCGGTCATCGGGCACCACGATCAGCTGCACGGTCTCGCTCTTTCCGCCAAACGTAAAGGTAACGTTGTCGGTCATGATCGGCAGCGTCGAAGACACCGTCACGTTAGAATCCTTGGCCGCGCTGCGCTCATCCAATGCCGCGCACGTCTGCGAAAAATCGTCGGGATTGGCAACCGCCAGCAAGTCATAGCGCGTGATATGCCCATACTGCTTGGGCGAAAGCGCGACCGACGTGTCGCGAATACCCATACCGCAGATCACAAGCGCGGTGCAACCCGCGATACCGAAGATGGTCATAAAGGCGCGCTTTTTGTAGCGGAACAGGTTACGTGCTGCCACCTTGTTCAAAAAGCCCATGCGGCGCCAGATAAAGCCGATGCGCTCGAGCAAGATACGCGAGCCGGCGCGCGGGGCCTTGGGGCGCATGAGCGAGGCCGGGGTCTCGGCCATCTCGTGGCGGCAGGCGATAATCGTGGCGCCCACCACGCCCACGGCAAACAGCGCCACCGAAACGATCGAGGACACGATGTCGTACGAAAGCAACATCTGGGGCAGCGAGTACATGTCGTCGAACACCGTAAACAGGAACAGCGGCAGGCCCACAAATCCGATGATGTTGCCGAGCACGCCGCCGATCAGGCACGCCCACAGCGCATAGTCCACGTATTTGGACAGGATGCGCTCGCGCGAGTAGCCGAGCGCCTTGTACAGGCCAATGAGCGTGCGCTCCTCCTCGACCATACGCGTAGCGGTGGTAAGGCTGATGAGTACGGCGACGATAAAGAAGATGAACGGGAACACCGTGGCGATAGCCTCAATTGACGAGCTATCGCTCTCCACGCTCGAGTAGCTTGCGATATTGCCGCGGTCCTGGATGTACCAGGTGCATTCACCAAGGTCAGAAAGCTCGGCGCGGGCATCGGCAAACTGCTGGTCGGCGGCGGCGCGGCGCTGATCCAGGTCGGTCTGCGCTTGCACGCGCTCCTCGCTGCCCTCTGCCATGCGATTGATGTTGTCCTGCTCAATCCCAAAGAGCATATTCGCCTGACGCTCAGCCGCGTCCAAGCTCGCCGGCGTGTCGACCGTCAGCTCCTGGGCACGCGCCTTCTCACGCTCCTCGCGGATCTTCTCGATATTGCCCTTGACCTCATTGATCTTTGCCGCGTAGGAATCCGAATAGGAGTTGAGGCTCTTGGCTCCCTCGACGATCACGTGGACCGCGGAGTAGGAAGAAGATGTCGCGGCGTCCTCGCTCACATAGAACTTATAGTCCGCCGCCGAAGCAGCGCGAAAGGCGTTGACGGTCGAGTCAGAACTTACATCAGTGGGGTCGAGGACCTCAGCCGTAATGGTGTAATCGCCCGCGGCAAACTGGTCCTTGGCGCTTTGATTGGACGAGCTCGCGTCATTGGCGGCAAAACTCACCGTATCGCCGATTTTCTTGCCCGATGCCTTCAGGAACTTCGAAGTCACCGCGACTTCATCAGCGCTCTCGGGCAAATCGCCGTTCACGAGCACCGGCTGATCGATGTTCTCCTTGGAGAGACTCTGCACGACCACGCGCTCGCGCGTTGTGCCCACGGCGGTGTAGGCGGTCTCGGTGTAGATGCCCTCGGCCGTTTCGACGCCATCGACCTCTTGTATGGCGTCGAGATCATCGTCAGTCAGGCCATAGGTCGACTGCACGTTAATGTCATAGACATTTTGCTGGTCGAAGTAGGCATCAACCGAATCACACAGGTCCTCGCAACCCGCCTTAAGGCCGCACATCACGCTCACGCCAAGCGCGGTGATGACCACGATTGACAAAAAGCGCTTAAGACTGCCTCGGATTGTGCGGTAGATGCCACGGCGAAAAACCGTCGGCACCATATCGTTTGAGCTTTGGGCAGTGCGGTAGGTCGTAAAATCCTGCTCGCGCTCCGTGTTCTGCGCGTCGCGGCGTAGGCTGTTTTGGCGGTCTTGGTCCATGGGCGCTACCACTCGATCGTCTCGATAGGCACGGGATTTTGCTGGACCGTCTCGCTCTCCACGCGACCGTTCTTAAAGCGGATCAGGCGATCGGCCATGGGCGCCAGCGCGGAGTTGTGGGTGATGATGATGACCGTAATGCCCTGCTTGCGGCAAGTGTCCTGCAGCAGCTGCAAGATCTGCTTGCCGGTTTTATAGTCAAGTGCGCCCGTGGGCTCGTCGCACAAAAGCAGCTTGGGGTTCTTTGCCAGTGCGCGGGCAATGGACACGCGCTGCTGCTCGCCGCCCGAAAGCTGCGCGGGGAAGTTGGCGAGGCGCTCACCCAAGCCAACCTGGCAAAGCGTTTGCTCGGCATCGAGCGAATCAGGGCAGATTTGCGCCGCAAGCTCAACATTTTCGAGCGCCGTCAGGTTGGGGACCAGATTGTAGAACTGGAAGACAAAGCCGACGTCGGCGCGGCGGTATTCCACGAGCTGCGCCTCGTTAGCGGAGCTCACATCGCGCCCGTCCACCGTCACGGTGCCGGAAGTCGCCGTATCCATGCCGCCCAGAATGTTGAGCGCCGTGGTCTTGCCGGCACCCGAAGCACCCAAAATGATGGCGAGCTCGCCGCGCTCGACCGTAAAGCTCGCGCCGTCGAGTGCGTGAATGCGGGCGTCGCCCTCGCCGTATGCCTTGATGACGTCTTTGAATTCGATATAAGCCATCGATCGGTTCCCATCTGGTCGGATAACTCTTTAGTATTACCCATTTCGCACCGACTAAAAAGGGACGGGTTTATTTTGGCAGGTTCTATATGGGGAAACGGCAGCTATAGATGAGGCGCCGGGGAGGCAGAGAAATCATCGATGGGGTCAGGCCGACCGCCAAACACAACGCACGCATCTCAATCTGTCAGCCAAATCATTCGAACAGCTGTTCGTTTCTATGATATGATTCCGCTATCTAAGCAGGCCAATACGCAGAAAGGCGGCCAACATGGCGTTCGACTTTAAGAAGGAATGCAAGGAGCTCTACAGACCTGCAAGCAAGCCGAGTATCATAACTGTCCCGCCTATGAGCTACGTTGCCGTTCGCGGAAAGGGCGACCCAAATACCGAAGGTGGCGAGTATCAAAATGCCCTGCCGCTGCTTTACGGCATCGCCTATACCGTCAAGATGTCAAAGAAAGGCTCAAGGAGTATCGAGGGCTATTTCGACTTTGTGGTACCGCCGCTCGAGGGCTTCTGGTGGCAAGACTCCCCGAGCGGCGACATCGATTATGTACGCAAGGACGATTTCAACTTTATCTCGTGCATCCGCCTGCCCGATTTCGTCACTCAGGATGACTTTGACTGGGCGGTCGCGGAAGCCACGGCCAAAAAGAAACTGGACTTTTCTGCCGTCGAGCTGCTTAAAGTTGACGAGGGTTTCTGCGTTCAATGCATGCATACCGGACCCTACGACAGCGAGCCGGCAACCGTAGACGCCATGCATGAATATGCGACAGAGCAGGGCTATGTCCCCGACTTCTCAGACACCCGTTTACATCACGAAATCTATCTTTCCGATCCACGCAAGTGTGCGCCGGAGAAACTTAAGACTGTGGTTCGTCATCCTATCAAGCGCGTTGAATAGCGTGGAGCGTCATTTCACGCGCTGGGTTTTAAGCCAGCCAACCAGCCGCCTCCTAGGCCGTCCGGTAATTATCTTGACGCGGCCCGTCGCATCTTATAAGTTTGTTTTGCTAAAGCTGGAAAGCCTCTCAACGATGCGCAACTCCAGCTCTTTTTCTATCAAGAGGCTTAATGAAATACCAGAAGTCGCGGATATCCATCAACGAACAAATAGCACTATTGACAGAAAACAAGGGTCTTAAGTGCTCTGATCAAAGCGAACTCGAGCGAGCTTTGGTCGAAGCCAACCACTACAGACTGTCGGCCTACTGGTTTCCCTACAAAACCAAATGCAAGTCCGGGATTACCATCTTTCGCGAAGGCACAACATTCGAAACCATCATCTACACGTATGAATTTGACCGAGCCCTCCGGCAGTTAATGTTTGATGCGGTCGGCAGTGCGGTCGGCAGAATTGAGATCTACCTCAGAAGCAGAATTGCCTATCTTGCCTCTGAGGAACGCGGGCCTTTCTGTTACCCAGATGTCGCCATAACGAGGCTCAACTCGGCATGCCCGTCGAGCTCTGCGCTGCACTGGGCTACGCAGCCGTCTTTGGCAGCGCCACCAATACGCTGCTCGCACCCATCCTTATTGGCTGCGAAGTCTTCGGCTTTGGTAACTTGCCGATGTTCATTATTGTCTGCGTTGTGGCTTACCTGTTCAACATGGATAAGTCCATCTACGCCCCGCAGGAGCGGGCGTAGATCGATGTCCAGGCAGGTGGTCTCAGCCGGAAACGGTGTCCCACTCTGAGGCTGTATTCCGGGACACGGTTTCCGCTTGGAACGCCATTCGGAAAGCGCATCCCGCTTTAAAACGGAATTCCGGGACGTAGTTTCCGTCTGAGCCTCCATTCGGAAAGCATGTCCCGTTCTTTCACGGCATCTTGGCTATGCAAAGTGTTCGGGCACTACTCTTCGTAGGCGCCCTCAAGCCGAAGCAGCCACTCCTTGCGGTCGAGCCCACCGGCATATCCGTTGAGCGAACCGTCTGCCGCGACCACGCGATGGCACGGCACAATAATCGAAATGGGATTACGCGCGACCGCGGCCCCCACGGCACGGGGAGACACAACGGGCGCCTCGTTTCCCGGTACACGATGTCGAGCCGCAACACGCTGGGCGATCTCGCCATACGTGGCAACCTCGCCGCGCGGAATGGAAAGCAGCTCGTACCAAACTTCACGCTGAAACGCCGTACCGATCATATGCAACGGCGGCGTAAACCGAGGTTCCTGCCCTGCAAAATAAGCATTCAGCCAAGCCCAGGAACGCTCAAGCACCGAAGACGCCGCACCATTTGCAGGACTCACCGACGACATGCCGCCAGCACCAGAAACTGCATCGGCGCCTTCAACATGTTCAGGATCTTCTTTGAGAAGCGTGGAGCCAAAATGCTCCTGTCCCTCAAACCAAAGCCCCGTCAGACCGCGGCCATCAGCGGCAAGCAAGATTTCGCCCAAAGGCGAAGCAAACGTCGTCGTGACCACCAGCGGCTCCTTTCAAAACTCCGCACCATAATACCGCGAATTGTGTAGACAACTTCAATCGACCCCAAAGTTACCTAAGGCAGCAGGCGCACAGCGCCGAGGCCGCCGCCGGGACCAGGGCCCGCAGCGGCCACGCGCCCTCACATCAGCCCAGTGGCCCCAACCAACAACGGCCCCATCGCTGGCCGCTCGCAGCCGAGTCACCGCAGGCGGGGGCCGGGCTTAGTTTTCAGAACACTCCGCACTGATATCTTCTGTATTGAAGACGTCGATGGCGCATCCATATACC
>CALGZY010000121.1 GCA_937934355.1 uncultured Collinsella sp.
TCGGTGTCGTAGTAGCAGGCCTTGAGGATCTTCTCGAAGTCGGCAGCCTTGGTCTCACGCGGGTTCTCGGGCGTGCAGGCGTCCTGCTCGGCGTTCGCGGCGATCTCGGGCAGCTTGGCGAGGAACTCCTCCTCGGAAACCATCTGCGGGTTCTCGGCGTCGACCTTCACGCCACCATTCGCGTAATCCTTGATGGACTGCGGAATGTTGAGCTGGTCGTTGAGGTCGCGAATCTTCTGGACGAGTGCAGCGATGAGCTCCTCGTTGGTCTCGCCGGGAAGGTGCAGGATCTCCTTGGCCACGTAAGCGTAACGCTCGGCAGCACGGGGATCCTTGGAGTTCCACTGGATGACCTTGCCCAGGTACATGGCGTTAGCAGCACCGTGGATGATGTGGCCGTTCTCGAAGGCAGCACCGGTCTTGTGAGCCATGGAGTGAACGATGCCGAGCAGGCCCGAGGAGAAGGCGATACCGGCGATGCACTGAGCCTCGTGCATGTGCTGACGGGCCTCATGGTCGCCAGCATAGGACTTGGGCAGCCACTCGACGATCTCGCGGATGCCGTGCAGAGCGTTGGCATCGGTGAACATAGAGGCGCAGGTGGAAACGTAGGCCTCCATGCAGTGGGTCAGAGCGTCCATGCCGGTATGAGCGCACAGCTTGGCGGGCATGGTGTAGGTGAGCTCGGGGTCGACGATGGCGACATCAGGGGTAATGTTGAAGTCGGCCAGCGGGTACTTGATGCCCTTGGCGTAGTCGGTAATGACGGAGAAGGCAGTAACCTCGGTAGCGGTACCGGAGGTGGAGGAAATGGCGCAGAAGTGAGCCTTCTGACGCAGCTCGGGGAAGCTGAACGGCTGGATGATGTTATCGAAGGACTCCTCGGGATACTCGTAGAAGACCCACATGGCCTTAGCGGCATCGATGGGCGAGCCGCCGCCGATGGCGATAATCCAGTCGGGCTCGAACTCGCGCATGGCCTCGGCGCCCTTCATGACCGTCTCGATGGACGGATCGGACTCGACGCCCTCGAACAGCTTGACCTCGAAACCGCCTTCCTTAAGGTCGGCCTCAACGTCCTGCAGGAACCCGCCGCGGCGCATAGAGCTACCGCCAGAAACGATGATGGCCTTCTTGCCCTTGAGGTTCTTCACCTCGTGGCGAGCGCCCTCACCAAAGTACAGATCGCGAGGATTGGTAAAACGTCCCATACTGTGCCTCCTAAACAAGCCCCTCTTAGACTTGCGTATATAACGGAGCACCCGATTGGCTCCGTTAGGACCGTTTTGCGCGTTGCCGGCGATGACAATGCGCGATGTCTGAACGTCTCAACGCTCAGACAAACATTATTTTACCGTTCTGGTTGGTCAGTTATTCACCTAAAGCCGATAATGATGAAACGTTTTTTCTATCCCTGAAGACCCTTGTGGGGCATTCATACTCCCAAGCTGGGCAAACGTTTTATCAGGGTTAACCACATATCCCGGGCAGGACTGTGCCCCTCCAAAATGTGCCCCGTTCGCCGCCAAAAATCGACCGTTTACGGCACTGTGATACCACCCGCGCAACCGCGGTGCCGACATTTGTGCGACATCCGTCTTCGTGGTGCAAAGGTGCAAGTCCAAGTGCGGCACCCCCGGTGTGCCACATGCGGGTAAACTAGAAGTTTATATAGAGACATTTGAACCCTAACCGCAGCAAAGGAGGCCCCATGGCATTCGATCCCATTCAAGAGGATTGCCATCGCCTCGTTCTTGAGGCCTTGCGCCGCGACAATATCCCGCTCACCGACGGTGCCGCCGTAGAGCGTCTGATGGAACAATTCACCCGTAACCCCGCGCCGCTCATCGTGCACGACCGCGACCGCGCCGGGCATCTCATTGCCAAGGTGGTCGAGGCTGTCGACTACCGCATCCCCTTTATCCCCGACGACGCCCAGGCAGAGCAAGAAGAGGCCGCTGCCGAGAACATGCTCCGCGAGGCAGCCGCGCTCGATCCGGCAAACTGGGATGCCCAGCGCATGCTGACGGCGCTCACCGCCGAATCCAACGAGGAATACGTACAGTATCTGGTGTCCAAGTGCGACGAGGTGGAGCACGATCTGGCGCTCAAGATTGCCTCGGCGCAGGACCCCTACGAGCGTGAGGCCGCAGGCGACCTGACCCGCCGTCCCTACCTGCGCTGGCTTGCCGCCTTGGCATCGCGCGCGCTCATTAGCGGCCGCTACCGCATGTCGCTGGATGCCGCGAATCGCAGCCTGGACTTTGCGCCCAACGACCCCGCCGGCGTCCGCCATACTGCGATGCTTGCCATGGCAAAGCTTGAATACCCTGCCGAGGAGCTCAAGCGATTTCGTTCTGCCCACTCCGTACCCTATCTCGCGAATACCCCGCTGCGCCGCCGCCCCAAAGATGCGGAGCGCGACCTGGACCCGTGGACGCTCATCGCGCTGATGAGCGCAGCCTGGCGCGAGCTGGATTACGAGGGCGCCGAGCACTACCTGCGCATCCTGGTGCGCTCATGCCCGCACGCAGCCGAGGCGCTCTACTTCCAAACCGAGTTTCCCGATGGCGTCTATGCCCGCGTCAACGTGGGCGTGGGCTCCACCGATGAGCTTGTCCTTGCTCTGTCCGAGGCGACGCCGGTGCTACAGGAGGGCCTAGGCGCGCCCGACAACGCCAGCTTTGCCGCCTGGGTCGCCACCAACGACATCGTGCG
>CALGZY010000122.1 GCA_937934355.1 uncultured Collinsella sp.
CCAGGGCAAGCTCGGAGATGTTGCCAATAGCGACCGTGGCGCCGGCAACAACCCACGGGTCGACGCGTACGTGGTCAACGGCGCGGCAGACCTCGTCGAGTACGGGTACGATGCCCTGCTCAAATGCATCGGCGGGGGAGAGCTCGGCCGCATCGAGCGCGTCGGTGGTCATGTAGATGCGCGTTACACCCTCGGCGCGAGCGGCCTCGGCGGCCTCGAGCGAGGTGACGGTGGCGCAGATCTGCGGCTCATCGCGGTAGTGCTCGGGCGCGGGGCGGGAATCACTGGTTACAATCGCCGGCAGCTCGAGCGTTTTCGCGCGCTCCTCGTACGGTGCCAGAATGGCCTCTTCCAGCGCCTTACAAGCGGCGGCGCGCACCTTGTGCACGGCGGAAAAGCCCATACCGCAGCCGGCGTCGAGCGAAACGTCAAAGCTTGCGGCCTCAAAGGGAGAGGAGCCCATGCGCCCGACGTGCTCAACCAGATCGGCCGCCTCGACGGCGCGAGTCTTGGCGGCCTCGACGGTAAAGCCGGTGGCGGTGGCGGTGAGCGCGGGGTCGTCGCAGCAGGTGAGCGTAACGGCAAACGGCTCGCCCAGACGCGCCACAACGGACACGTCTACGGCGCGGCGGCGCAGCACATCGCGCTTGAGTGCGGCGCCGGCGGCGTCAATGGCGCGCTGGCTTCGAATCACGCGCACGCGGCAGCCCTCGGGCATGCTACGGGGCACGCGACACTCGATAACATCGCCGGCAGCGGCATCATCGGCGGCAATGGTGGTCAGGAACTGGTCAAACTCGTTATCGTGGCGAAGCTCCAGCAGGTCGCCTTTGCCCACGGGCTCAAACAGCTCAATGCGGGCGATGGCGGCGCGGCGACGGCGGTCGTCGGACTTGAGGCCGCGCACATCGCGGTTGGCCGGGCGGCTGCCCAGCACCGTGCCCACGATCTGGCCGCGGTTGTTGGAACGCTCATAGCTCATCATCTCGTCGCCCGAGGTGCCGTCCTGATAGGCGTGCGTAAAGTCGCGGTTGAAGCAGCGCTTGAGCTGGCGCTGGCGGGCGGCTTCCTCGTCCTTGGCAACGGCGGCTCCGGATAGCATGTCGTCAATTTCGTGACGGTACACATCGACGATGGAGTACACGTAATCGGGAGCCTTCATGCGGCCCTCGAGCTTGAGCGATGCGGCGCCGGCGTCATACAGACGGCGAACAAGCTGCGAAGTGTTGGTGTCGCGCGGGCACAGCGCGCGCTCGCGACCGGCAGGGGAGAGCGAGCGGCCGTTCTCGTCGATCAGCTCGTAAGGCAGGCGACAGGGCTGAGCGCACATGCCGCGGTTGGCCGAGCGGCCCGCCATGGCAAAGCTCGACAGCAGGCACAGACCCGAGTAGCAAAAGCAGATGGCGCCGTGGCTAAAGACCTCGAGGTCCACATCGGGCGCGGCGTTGTGAATGGCGGCGATCTCGTCGATGGAGAGCTCGCGCGAGAGAGTCACGCGGTCGGCGCCCTGCTCGCGGCACCAGATAGTTCCGCGGTCGTCGTGGATGTTCGCCTGGGTCGAGATGTGTGTCTCGATGCCGGGCATGGTGCGCTTGACTTCAAAGAACAGGCCCCAGTCCTGGATGATAAAGGCGTCGGCGCCCAGCGTGGAGCAGCGATGGATGAGCTGCAGTGCATCGCCCATCTCGGACTGCTTGATGACGATGTTGACCGTGACGTAGACGCGCGACCCGGCTAGATGCGCGGCGCGGCAGGCTTGCTCAAAGGCCTCGTCGGTAAAGTTGGTGGCCTTGCGGCGGGCGTTAAAGCTGCCCATGCCGCAGTAGATGGCGTCTGCCCCGGCGGCGAGTGCGGCGGCAAAAGGCTCGGGCCCTCCGGCGGGGGCCAAAAGCTCGGGCCTGCGGTTAGTGGTTCGGCTGGCGGTTGCGGTCATATCCTGCCTTTCAAAATGCTCAGATATTCAAAAGTATAGTGGCGTCGCTGCGGTGGGCGACGCCCGCAGCCTAAGCAGGACAAAGTCTTCAGCAGCTTGGACTGGCTGCTCCACATGAGAACCGTTCAGCGGTTCGGAGAAACCGTTGGGCGATAAAATATTCTCGCAAGCTGATAATATTCTTGCATCGCACGGAAACCTTGAGTACTATCCCAATCAAGCGCGGTGTTCAGACCGAATTGTGCCTCCCGGTGCGAACGCCGCGCTCACGCTCTCTATCTGATCGTAAGGAGAAAAACATGAGCAAGACCGTCGTGTCTTCCGATAACGTACCGGCCGCCATCGGCCCGTATTCCCCCGGTATCCAGGCCGGCAACATGGTGTTCCTGTCCGGCCAGCTGGGCATCGACCCCGCGACCGGCAAGATGCCCGAGGGCGTCGAGGCCCAGGCCAAGCAGTCCCTTGCTAACGTCGAGGCCCTGCTGACCGCTGCCGGCGCCACCTTTGCCGATGTCGTCAAGACCACGGTCTACCTGGCCGATATCGCCGACTTCGCCGCCGTGAACGAGATCTACGCCTCCAAGTTCGAGGCCCCGTTCCCCGCGCGCAGCGCCTTCCAGGTTGCCGCCCTTCCGGCTGGCGGTCTGGTCGAGATCGAGGTCGTCGCCGCCCTCTAAGGTGTTGGCCACAACTAAACATGACATGCAAAAAGACCCTGCAGCGCGTGCGAGTGAACTGCACCCCAAAACTTGGACGGCTTAAATAAGAACTACGCCGCAAGGGAC
>CALGZY010000123.1 GCA_937934355.1 uncultured Collinsella sp.
AACCG
The DNA here is from genome assembly GCA_937934355.1 of uncultured Collinsella sp. The sequence continues at coordinate 6 of CALGZY010000123.1, forward strand.
ATACCGCGACCGGACTTCTTGGCATCGTAATCGTCTTCGACGCCCAGCCAATCACTCATGCTGTCCTGCTCGTTTTTCCTTTTACGACCGAACAGGCCACCCAGGCCGCGTTTGCGAGACTTGGGTGCCGCCGGGGCGGGAGCCGAAATGGTCTCGATCGGCTGCGCGCCCGACGCAACGGGCATAGAAGGCGCAACGGGTGCCGATGTGGGTTCGGGACCCTGGGCAGTAGCAAAGGGGTCGTTGACCTGGGCAGAGGGATCGGGAAGGTCGAACAGCGACGTGCGAGACGCAACGTTTGCCTGCTTCATAGACGGCAGCGACGGATCGGGGACCGAAGCCAGCGGAGACGAGGAAGGTGCAGGCGACGGTGCCGACGCCGGATCGGGAACATTCATCTGCGGACGCGGCGATGCCTGGGAGGAAATCTGGGCCATAAGGGAATCGACCGTTTCGTCCTGGGTGGGAGCGACATTGGCAACCGTGGCACCGGAACCACTCGGGGTCGGCATGGTGAAAATCTGCGTGGAGTAAGGCCTCGACTCATCCGTCTCGGGAGTCTCGGAAACCGCAGGCACTTCCTCCTGCTCGACCTCGGTCGAATCACCTTGATCGGCTGCCGTGTATTGCTCTTCGTCAGAGTTGGCCTCGACGGACTCGTCCTCGGCGGCATCTTGGATTTCGGCAGCATCAATGGGCTCGTCATCGTCTGCCGCGTCGCCCTGCTCATCGGAAACAGGAAGGGGCTCGGCAATTGCGGTGCCTTGCTTTTCAAACGTTATCGTGGAATCGAACTGCGCGGCATCAAACGACATGGTGCTATCGACGTGCTGCTGAGCCTCGAAAGACGTTGTTGCCTCAACAACATCCGCTGACGTCGGTTGCTGGGACTCAAAGGACGTCGTAGCTTCGGCAGCGTCGACGGGCCCGGACTGCATAGCCTCGTTTTGCTCGAACTCTTGCGCCGCGCGCTCACGTGCCGCCTCGGCTGCCTGCTGCTGAGCGATAGCCTCCTGCTCGGCAGCCTCGCGTGCGGCAGCGCGCTTCTCCTCAAAATCGTCGACAAATTTCCTGCCCTTTGCAAGCGCACCCTTAAAGAAGCTGGAAGCGCTGGCGCCAATCGAAGAGAACGCGGATGCAATATCGGCATGGGGCGTTGCCGCGGGAATCTCGGCAGAGAAATCAGTATCGCTCTCGTAAGACACGCGCCTCGGCTGTTCAACGTAATCGTCGTCAGACTCGTCCGCAACGTCTTGCGCCGGCGCGGCGGGAGCCAAAATGTCCAGTCCTGCCGCGGGATCGATCGCGGACACCGCCTCGGGCTCGGCAACGGCAGCGGTAACCGCGGCAGACTCATCATCCGCAGTGACAACGGGCGCAGGCTCGGGCTCAAACGTCGGCTCCTCGCCCTCCTCGTAATCGAGCGTGCAGGACTCGGGAAGCATTCCGAGTGCACGGATGGCATCCGAACCAAAGCGAATGTTGCCGGCGGCGTTGCGATAGAGCTTGGGCTCGGGCTCGGCCGCGGCAGGCTCCTCCACCGGCTCGGCAGCGGGAACCTCGTCATTGAACTCTTCGGCCTGGACAGCCTGATTCTGATCCTCGGGCACGATGGCGCCAATCAGCGTCTCGTCGGCAGACGCACCCTCAAAGCCCTCAATCTGCTCGTCAAAAGCCTCGCCCTGTTCGGGCTCGGTTTGAGCGTCGGGAGCAATCGGCTGACCGAACTCGTCCTCGGCGTAGGTAGGCTCTTCGTACTCGATGGTGTTGCCGTAGTCGTTTTGCTGCTGGGCCGCGGCATACTCCGCCGCCGCGCGCGCCATTTCCTCGGCACGACGTTTCTGCTCCCCAAAATAGGTATCGAACGGAACATCGTCGGGAAACTCGTTCTCGCCCTGGAAGGGAGCAACGTTGTCCATAACGCCGAGCATAGCGGCGACAGAAGACTTGTTGCACACCGCGCCGGACGTATAGGGAAGAATGTGGCGGTTAGAGATGATGTTTGCCGCGTTGGCAAGTGCAACGAGGGAAGCGAGGATCGCGACAATCCACAGCAGAACCTTGAGCGCGCCGGGGAGCGGCAGGATACGCAGGATGGCAACGGCAGCAGGGGCAACCGTGGCAACGGGCAACAGCTTGGCGATGAGCGCACGATACGAAGCATAGGGCTCGCGGGCGAGCAGCTCAGCACGGGGAGAGTCGTAGTGTGCGACAACGACCACCGGGCGGTTGCGCGGAGACGCGAGCGGGCCCGAGGCCTTGTGGTAGGCGATGACATTTTGGCTCACGCCCGTCTTGCCCAGGCGCGAAACCACGGGGTGGCCCGTGCGCTCGAGCACGTAAAGAACGGCGCCGACAATGGCCAGCAAGGTGCCGACCAAGCCGATACCGCCGCCGATGCCCATCAGCAGGGCGCCGGCAAACGCAAGAATACCGGTAACGGCAAATGCCAATCTACTGGGCGCCGGGGCATTGAACTCCTGAACCTCGGGGTCAAAGCCGTGGTTGCGGAAGATCTGAGCGATATCCTCGGCAGCCAAGCGCTCTTCTTCGCTGCATGCCGGCGTAATGCCGGTGTTCTGCAGCAGGTGGTTAATATAGTTCTGGGTGTTCGCCATGTGCGCTCCACATCCATAATCCGACAAATAGGCCCAATGCATGCACATTAGAACCGTATATAGTCGAAAGTATACCCCGAGCGAGCGCAAACGACCGAATTCGGGCCATCTTAACGCCTCGAGCGGACAAGGATATAGCCTAATCTCCATATCGGACTAAAATCATGGCAGCAAACCACCTTCTCATGCGAGGATTCTATGACGGCAAGCGACGCGACCGCGACAATTAAAAAGGGAAGTTCGGAGCCCGGTTTCGATAAAACGGCTCAGCGCATCCTCAATCTTTTCTTTGTGCTCAACAGCTCCCCCGAACCGCTGACGACCGAGCAGATCGTCTTGGATTCTGACCTGGGATATGGCTCGGGCAGTATCGACTCGGATAAGCGCAAGTTTCGGCGCGATCGTGACAAACTGCTCGAGCGTGGCATCTTAATCAAGGAGGTTCGCCCCGCCGGTGCGCAGGAGACCGAGGAAAGCTCGTGGACAATCGACCGCGAGCACACGTTTGCTGCAGGCGGCCTCATCACCGCAGACGACGCCGATATCCTGCTCAACGCCATCGACCAGACGCTAGCGACCGGCTCATCCACCTTTACCGCGCCGCTTGCCGATATTCGCTCCAAGATTGCCTATCTCACCGGTAGGACGACGGTTGACGAAGTACCGATCCGTCGCTCTCCCACCGTCGATGCGGTATGGAGCGCCTTTGCCGAGCGATGCGCGCTGCGATTTTTATATCAGAACGGACGCGGCGAGCAGAAAGAACGTACCGTCTGCGTCTACGGCATGTTCGAACGCGAGGGCGTGGCGTACTTCTGCGGCCTCGACAATGTTACCGACGACATCAGGACATTCCGCTGCGACCGTATCGTTCGCGCTTGGCGCCCCTCAAAGGCCTACGCCATCCCCGCGAACTTCAATCTCAACGACTATCTGTTCTTTGAATTCGATTTTGCCGACCGACCGCCCGTTGCAGCTACGTTCTCGTTCGCCCCTCAGACGCAGATCGATATGATCAACGGCCTCACGCGCGGGCGAGGTGAGCTCGCACACACCGATGCAGGATGGACCTGGACCGTTGACGTGCGCGACCTTGAAGCCGCCGCCTCATTTTGCATGGCCCACGCCATGGACGGCATGAGGCCTGTGGCCCCAAAATCGCTCAAACAGGCGTGGAACCACCTCATTGAAAGGACGGTGCACGAGCATGCCCGTGCGTAAACTCACCAGCGAGCAGAGGCTCTCGCGCGCCATCGACATCATGGAGGCCCTCTACGCCGTCGGCGAGAGCGGCATGACACGAACCGAGATTTGCAGTCGCTTTGACATCACGGGGGTGTCGCTCGACGAGATTCTTGAGATCGTCTCGACGCTCGCGGACCGAGAATCGGGCGCGCGCATCATCTGCGAATGCCGCGGCGAGCGTGTGGCCCTCACTGGTGACGCCGGGCGCGTGCTACCGCTGCGTCTGAGTGCCGCCGAGGGCGCCGTGCTCAACCATGAACTTGAATCGTTGGGGATCGAGCCCCAGGCGGCAGCTCGGATTCGACATGCTCTTCTACCCGAAGAGCTCGGCTATAACCAGCGCGTCTTTGACACCGTCAACCACGGGTCGCACTGGCAGCAGCTGAGCTGTGCCATTCAGGACGGCGTTCGCTGCCGCATCTCGTATCGTTCGATGGACGATGCACGGCCACGCGAGCGTCTGGTCGACCCCTTGCGCATTACGGCAAACGGCGACCAAACATACCTGATTGCCTGGGACATCGCAGTCGATGAGCAGCGCACCTATCGCATGGATAAAATCGAGGGCCTCATCTTGACGGAAGACTCCGTCGTGCCTCACGCGCCGGACGTCGTATCCCTCCACGATTCCCTTGCCCGGACGCAGCGTAGCGCAAAGCTTTTGATGCCATTCGATATGGCGGAGCATCTGGACTGGGCCGGCATCACCCTAATCGAGCGCAGCGAGGCAGACACGGCAATGGTAACCGTGCATTACGGCTCCGAGCGTTGGCTACTGAGCCAGATAATCGCAGCGGGCGGAGCCATCCGCATCCTGGATGACCCCGCCCTGTCAAAGCGTCTGTGCGATATGGCAAAAACCCTCGTCTGTCCGCTTTAGCGCCGCCGCTCGTGGCGTGCGCGCCACAGTTGCAGATAGTGCCCGATCTGCGCCGATTCGATGCGCTGGTAGGAGCTCGTGGGCAGCGACGTTAAGAACTTCTTTCCGTAGCCCTTCGTCACTAGGCGCGGGTCGGCCAGAATCAGCACGCCGCAATCGGTCGACGAGCGGATAAGGCGGCCGGCCGCCTGCTTGACCTCGAGCACCGCCTCGGGCAGCGAATAGCGCGCCCAAGCGCGGTCTTCGCGCAGGTTGCGCTCACACGAGAGCGGGTCCGTGGGGCTCGAGAACGGCAGCTTGGGAATGATGACGCAGCGCAACGTCTCGCCGCTGGCGTCGAATCCCTCCCAGAAGGCCTTAAGAGCAAAAAGCGACGAAGTCGGCTCGTTGATAAACCGGTCGCGCAGGCGACGAGGAGATGAGTTGCGCTGCTGGCAGTTGAGCTCCAGACCCGCACGGGCCATCTTGGGCTCAACGCGGGCGTACAGGTCTTCCATGTCACGCCGATTGGTAAACAGTGTGAGCACCGATCCGCCCATGGCAAGATGGGCGTCGACCAGCACGCGCTCGAGCGCCGTAAGATAGCTCTCACGATCGCGCGGATCGGGGATATCGCCCGCAACGACTACAGCCATGTTCGAATCGAAGTCGTAGCTCGAGTCCAAGTGCAACGATGAGGATGTTGAAGCGCCGATGCGATCGAGGCCGACCGCGTGGTTAAAGTGTTCAAAGCTTTTGGACACCGTCATGGTCGCCGAGGCAAAGATAGCCGTGTGAACCTCGGGCAGCCACTCGGTTGCCAAAGCCTCGCCAATGTCGATGCGCTCTGCAGTCATTGACTCTCCGCCGGCGCGCAGTCTGCGATTGACCTGCAGCGAATACACGTAGTGTTCATCGGTGCCATCGATGATGAGTTTGAGGTTCTCGGCCAGCTCGTGCAGACGGCGCGAGATATCACCTAGGTCGACAACAACCTCGGGCTTGTCGGCGGCGACGGCTTGCACCAGCGCGTCGACGCTCTTGTCAGCTTGTTCCAATGCGTCGATGGCAGCGTAGGCCGACTGTAAGAAATCATGCCAGTCGTCAGATTCGCGCAACTCGGGGCCAATCCATAGATTGGCATTGTCATAACCCCCACGGGCACGGCGGCCGAGCTCGCGAACGCCATCGAACACGTCGGCGATTGCCAGGCTCGCGCGCGCAACTGTCGACGTCGCCTTGGCAGCAAGGCCCAGATAGAGCGTAGAGCCCTCGGAGGTTGCCAAATCACGGGAAACCTGGTTTAGCGCGCCGGTGCTCGAGCCACCCAGGCGCTCAAACAGAACGCGTGACTCGTCCGCCGACACCACGCGCGCCCACTGGCGGCGCGCCTCGCGCTCGATGGAATGGGCCTCGTCGATTACCCAATGACGAATCGGAGGCAAAATCCTGCCCTCGGCCGCGACATTGCGGAACAGCAGGGAATGGTTGGTGACCACCACATCGGCATGCGCCGCACGCCGCCGAGCGCCGTGGACCAAACATTTATCAGGGAAAAACGGGCAGAGGCGACGAGCGCACTCGCGCGAGGCCGTCGTAAAGTCGGGGCGGTTGACGCTGCGCCACCGAATGCCGAGCGAGTCGAGGTCGCCATCGGCTGATTGGCAGACGTACGCCATAATGACCGCGACCGCCGTGAGCGTGTCCGCCGGATCGCGCTTGGTGGTAATCTCGACCTGGCTGCGGCTCATGCGCTCAAGCTTGCGCAGGCACGGATAGTGGTCATAGCCCTTGAGAGCGCAAAATGACAGACCACCGTCCAGTTGCTCGGCAAGTTTTGGCAGCTCATGGTACATGAGCTGGTCGGCAAGATTGTTCGATTTGGTCGCAATACCAACCGTGATGTTGTTACGGCGCGCTGCCTCGGCAAAAGGCACCAGATAGGCCATCGATTTGCCGACGCCCGTGCCCGCCTCAATTACACGATGAGTGCCCGTGACCAGCGCATCGCGGACCTCGAGCGCCATCGCGATCTGCTCATCACGCGGCTCGTAAGTGGGATACATGCGATTGACCAGGCCACCCGGCGCATAGTCTGCCTCAATCTCCTCACGACTCGGCATCTTGAGGACCGGCAGTTCGTCGGCGTCCACCCGATCGTCGGCGCGATCGGCCTTGAGAACGTCAGCACGAGCGGCGCTGAGAGAGAAGATAGAACCAGGGTTCTGCCCTGCCAAGAATGAGAAGATAGGACGATAGGACCAAGGCACATCCGGATGCATGTCGGCTAGGCGCGCCATGAGGCCCTGGGGCAAGTCGGTGAGCGCCACGAGCAACACGCGCCATACGCCACACAGGGCGTCGACGTCGGCATTGGCACGGTGTGATACCGAGTCACAGCCAAACAGATCGGCCATAAAAGACAATTTGTGCGAGGCCAGGCGAGGAAGCGCGATGCGCGACAGTGCCAGCGAATCGATCCAAATATCGCTCACGTTGACGCCGCCTTTGACCGACTCGATAAACGAGCGGTCGAACGTGGCGTTATGTGCGATCACCGGGCAACCACCGACAAAATCGGCGAGAGCGGCGACGGCCTCAACGGCCGACGGAGCATCTGCCACATCGGCATTTGTTATGCTCGTGAGCTCGGTAATCTCGGCGGGAATCAGCTGTTTGGGATGCACGAAGGTATCGAAGCGGTCGACGATCTCGCGGCCCGAAAGACGGGCCGCCGAGATCTCGATCAGTTCATTGTCCTGCACCGAAAGACCTGTGGTCTCGGTATCGAGGACAATCACATCTTCCTCGATAAGACCAAAGGACTGCGTTTTGGCGCGTTCGGCAAGCGTGGCATAGGAGTCGATGACAAACTGCGGCGTTCCTGACGAAACCGCGTCCTCGATTAGCATGCAATGCCCGCTCGACGAAGGCCCATACGGATCAGGCTGTCACAGACCTGCGGGAACGTCATGTCGTCGGTGTGGCGGATCTCGTCCGGATACAGCGACGTATCGGTCATGCCGGGAATGGTATTGGTCTCGAGGATAACGGGGCCGTCCTCACTCACGATAAAGTCGCTGCGCGAGATACCCAGGCAACCGAGGGCCTTGTGAGCAGCACAGGCAAGCTCCTGGGCACGAGCGTAATTCTCGGGTGAAATCTGCGCCGGAATGCGATGGATGTCCGTAGGGTCGACATACTTCACGTCCAGATCGTAGAACTCGCAGTCCTCGGGCTTACGAATCTCGACAATCGGCAGAGCGCGCACGTCATCTTCGCCGTATACGCCGACGGTGATCTCGGTACCCTCGATGCACTTCTCGACCAGTACTTTGTCGCCGTACTCAAACGCCTTGGCGATTGCCGCGGGCAGCTCGGAGGGCTCATGGACCAGGGAAATGCCATAGCTGGAACCGTTGACGGCCGGCTTCACAAAGCTGCGCTCGCCACAAACCTCGACGATATGATCGATATCGACTTCATCGCCCACCTCGAGCGCAAGGCCGGGGGCAATGGGAATGCCCGCCTTGGCGTACAGGAGCTTAGAGACCTCCTTGTCGGCACCGCAGGCGCTGGCAAGCACGCCCGAAGCCGTGTAGGGGATACCCAGGGTCTCCATGGCGCCTTGCATGGCGCCATCCTCGCCGCCGGCACCGTGCATGGCGATAAACGCCACGTCAAAGCCGCCGGTTGCCATGGTTACCATAAAGTCATCAGCGGCCGTATCGAGCAGCTCCACCGAGGTGTAGCCGGCTTCCTTCAGTGCCACCACAACGTTCTTTCCCGAATTGAGCGAGATCTCGCGCTCAGCGGAATGACCGCCCGCCAAGACCGCTACGTGCATGTTCTCTAGGCTTTTACCCGGCATGGGCAGACTCCTCCTCTATAATTTCTGCAGCTGATACCATATTGTAGCGATACCCTCTACGTTTCCCCAAAATCGAAAGGCTTCCATGAATCCCAGGACTAAATCTCAGGACATTCGCGACTTGAGCCAAAACGATATTCGCGAGCTCGTGGCCGAGCTTGGCCAGCCCGCCTTCCGCGCGAAGCAGCTCATCGAATGGGTCTTTGAGAAGAACGTTTGTTCGTTCGACGACATGACCAACCTTCCCAAGGCTTTCCGCGAGCAGCTTAAAGAGGCTTTTGCCTTTGATACGCCGACTGAACTCACCAAGCAGGTTTCCAAAGATGGCTCGCGCAAGTATCTGCTCGAGTACCACGACGGCATTTCCGTCGAAACTGTCGGTATGCCCCGTCGCAACAAGCTTTCCGTCTGCGTTTCCACCCAGGCAGGCTGCGGCATGGGCTGTGCCTTTTGCGCTACCGGTCTCAACGGCCTCAAACGCTCTCTGACCGCTCAAGAGATCGTCGACCAGGTACTTCATGTATCCAACGACTTTGGCGAGCGCGTCACGAGCGTTGTCTTCATGGGCCAGGGCGAGCCGTTTGCCAACTACGACGAGGTTCTCAAGGCGTTGCGAATCCTCAACGACCCCGATGGCATCGGTATCGGTGCTCGTCACCTCACCGTCTCTACCAGCGGCGTTATTCCCGGTATTCGCAAATTTGCCGACATCCCCGAGCAGTTCACGCTTGCCGTTTCCCTGCATTCCGCCATCCAGTCGACACGCAATAAACTTATGCCCGGTGTTAAGAAGTACACGCTACTTCGTCTTCACGAGGCGCTTCAACTCTACACCGAGAAGACCGGCCGCCGCCCGACCTATGAGTATGCCATGATCGAAGGCGTCAACGATACGAATCCCGAGATGCAGGCGCTCTGCGACTTCTGCGAGGGAACGTTGTGCCACGTTAACCTGATTCAGCTTAACGACATCGAGGGCAGCCCGCTCAAGCCGTCGCCGATTCATAAGGTTGAGGATCTTCAGCGTCGTCTTGAGTCCCGTGGCATCGAGACCACGATTCGTAACTCCCGTGGTAACGATATTGACGCCGCTTGCGGACAGCTGAAGCAGCGCTTCAAAGTTCAGAAGAACGCATAGGGGAGTCGCACCCCAAACCGTTTCATGTGAAACATCGAACGGCCCCGGTTACAGGAGATGCAACCGGGGCCGTTTTATTTATTGACCTTAATTTTGAATCAGCTGCTACCTGTCCCATTTTTTACGGCCAAAATATGGGGTCCTTGCCTCGTGAATCAGACAAGGACCCCTCAAAATATGCTGAGTAATTGTTAGGTACCTAATAGCCTACATTTTCCCATTGGTTACTAACCCAACCTTGATTAATCTTGGGATTCTTCGTTACCTGAGCCGTACGCATGGCAACATCTTCTGTCATAACATCCATTTTCTTCTTGGATGTATCGACAATATCTTGCGCACTACGAAGCAAACGACCTCGAAGTTCATCGTCTGTCGCGATCTTATAGCCAGCAAAGGCACCAGCCGCGACAGTCGTCGCCAATGCAATCGCAGTTAAAATCCTATTCCTCATCTTGGCCTCCTTGATCAAACTGAATCATTTCGCCAAGAATACGAGAGAGCTCTTCCTCGTCTTTAAACTCAATCTCAATCTTATTCTTTCCACGCGAGCTCTTAACACGCACGTTGGTATTAAAAACCTGACGAAGCACGCGGGCAGCCTTTTTAAAAGACTGAGGCGTTGCAGGCCTCGACGTCTTAGGTGTCTCTCCGGCAGAAAACAACGGAGCAAGATTTTCTGTCGCTCTTACTGAAAGGCCCTCTGCAACAACCTTCTCTGCAAGTCGAATTCGAGCGTCCTCATAGGGAACTGCAAGAATCGCACGTGCATGACCAGCAGTAAGTTTGCCCTCAAAAATCATCTGCTGAACAACTTCAGGGAGATCGAGAAGGCGCAGCGAGTTTGTAATTGCAGAGCGTGACTTGCTGACCGCCTTCGACAATGCCTCCTGGGTCATACCGCTGGCATCGATAAGCTGGCGATAGCCCTTAGCCTCTTCGACGGGATTCAGATCAGAACGCTGAAGGTTTTCGATCAGAGCAAGAGCCAGCATCTCTTCATCATTAACATCTTTAATGATGACAGGCAGCTCCTCAAGACCAGCAAGCTTTGACGCTTGGTAACGACGCTCACCAGCGATGATCTCATAGCCGTTTCCATGTTTGCGAACCAAAAGCGGCTGCAAGACGCCATGTTCTTGGATTGATTCGCTCAACTCACGAAGTTCAGTTTCGTTAAAGTGAATTCGCGGCTGATTAGGGTTGGGAACGATATCCTCAATAGGTAGTTTTGTTTCAGATGCGGCATTCGAAGCCGATGCAGCCGAACCACCGGTCTCATACTCGGCCTCTGAGACCAAAGCATTGAGTCCACGTCCCAATCCGCCACGTTTCTTTACACTAGGCACGCTTGATCACCTCTTTTGCAAGGTTCATATATGCTTTTGCACCCTTATTTTGAGGTGCATAGGTAATTACCGGTTCCCCAAAAGACGGAGCTTCGGAGATTTTAACCGTACGGGGGATCAACGTCTTAAATGCCTTATCACCAAAGTACGATTGAACCTCCTCAACAACCTGATTCGATAGAGAAGTACGCGAGTCATACATGGTCATAAGCACACCATAGGTGTCTAAGCCCTTGTTCAGCCGTGATTTGACCATCTTCATTGACTCAAGCAGCTTCGTAACGCCCTCGAGTGCGTAATACTCGCACTGGATCGGAATCAAAACGCTGTCTGCTGCGGTCAAAGCGTTGATAGTAAGCAGGCCGAGCGAAGGAGGGCAGTCAATGAAAATAAAATCGAACTCGTCCTGAATCGGCTCAAGCAAATCTTTGAGACGGGTTTCACGAGCAATTGCGCTTACGAGTTCAATTTCCGCGCCTGCAAGCTGAATTGTAGCCGGAATTACGAATACCTTTTTGCAATTTGTATCAAGAACAAGCGATTCTGCCGGCACATCATTCAACAATGCATCATAGATGCAGTGATCAAGGTCTTCTTTTTCAATTCCGAATCCACTGGTGCTGTTTCCCTGCGGATCAAAATCAACAATCAGTGTCTTACGACCCTGCTCACCCAGTGCTGCTGCAAGGTTTACAGCCGTCGTTGACTTACCGACGCCGCCTTTTTGATTGATGATTGCAATGATACGCGTGTCTTTTGCGCTCTTAGAACGCTTAACGTCGCGAAATCCCACGGTCCCTCCTGGTGTGTATTAAAGCTGTCAAACGGAGGATGTTTCACGTGAAACATTCCGAATCGATAGCAACTGCTATGTTTCACGTGAAACACTGCAAGCTGTTAGTATCCATTATGTTTCACGTGAAACATCTAGGCAAGCGGATTCTTCTTTGCCATGCCATTTGCACGAGGCAATGAAACGGATGCTGAATGACTCTTCTTAAGAACAATGAACTCCCTGTGACCCAAGCCTTCAGGCAAATCAATTGCGTCATTCAGAAGCAAAGTGAAGCCGCAAATCTTAGCTGCTGACATGCCGGAAGCAAGCTCCTCATCCGAAGGATTGCCCTTGGTGATAACAAATAGCCCTCCATCCTTCAGGTACGGAGCCGCATACTCAACAAGAATCGGTAGAGGGGCCAGTGCGCGGGCGGTTACAACGGAGAACTGCTTCTTATGGCTTCGAGCATATTCTTCAAGACGATCATGAACCGCATGAGCATGTTTTAATCCAAGAGCATGGACAAAGGAATTAACCGCATCAACCTTCTTGCCAACAGAGTCAATATAAGTAGCTTTACGATGCGTGGTTATGGTTAATGGAATACCAGGGAAGCCCGCACCTGTTCCCATATCGAGCAAAGCTCCCTCAGGAGCCTTATTGATATAGGGGAGCAAAACAAGTGAGTCGAGGATATGAAGTACGGCAGCATCTTCTACGTTAAGAATACGGGTGAGATTGGTTGTCTTATTTGTTTCTAGAACCAAATCCAAATGCTGGATACATTTCCTCAGCTCAATATCAGTTACGCTCAAGGAATATTCTTTGCAATAGGAAGTTAGGCGACCCAACATCTCGTCAGCCTGCTGATCGGTAAGTACAAACAACAGAAGCTCCTTTCTGACAAAAATCAGCGTATCGAGAACTTTTGACAAAAAAAGGGGACGTGGAAACCACGTCCCCCTAGCATAAGCTCGAGTAGATTATCGAGCAACAATCACCACATGGCGATCAGGGTCAGAACCCTCAGAATGAGTATCGACTGCATCGTTGCCACGAAGTGCAATGTGAACCAGTCGACGCTCGTAGGCATTCATGGGCGGAAGCGAAACACTCTTATGAGTGCGAATGGCACGCTCGGCAGCAGACTGAGCCATGGAGGCAACCTTGTCCTGACGGCGGCTCTTGTATCCCTCGACGTCCACTACAACCGGATACCTAAAGCCAAGTTTGCGGCTCACCAGCAAAGAGAACATAACCTGAAGGGCATCAAGGGTGCGACCATGACGGCCAATGAGAACAGCAAGGTCGGGAGCCGTTACATCCAAAATCAGCTCACCTTCGTCGCCCTCATACTCATCGATAGGAGAGTTGGCGGCATCGAAGTGCGAAAGGATGGAACGCAGGATGGAAATAGCAACATCGGCAATGGTGTCGAGCTCCTCATCGGTCAGCTCTTCACCAGCCTTGTAGCGCTGTGCAATCTCGGGATAATCGCCCGCGACCTGCGGGGCAACCTCCTCAAGCATATCCTCGATGATCTCTTCAGACATAACGTACTCCAAAAGTTAGGTACCTAAATAAGATTGATATCCCACTACTTCTTCTTGTGCGGGCGCGGCTTCTTCTCTCGACGAGTGACCTCAACCTGCAGCGGAGCGTTCTTAAGACGCTCCTCCTCATCGGCTTTCGCCTTGTCGATGACCTTCTGCGTCACAAAAATCTGCTGGATAACCTGCCAAGCAGACGAGACGTCGTAGTACAGCAGAACACCAACGGGAAGGCTCCAGCCCATCCAAAGCATCATGACCGTCATGACAACGGCCATCATACGCATGCTCTGAGCCTGCTGGCCGGTCTGGTTGCGCGACATATAGAGCTGCGGAATCAGGGTCAGGACGGCGAACAGGATCAGGCAAACCAGCGCAGGCAGTGCAACCATAAAGCCATCGGCAAAGGAAGCACTCGGCGTGGTGGTCAGGTCGGGCAGGATGTTGAAGAACGAGAACGTGCCGTCGTTAAAGTACTGCGGCAGGTTGCGCAGCAATGTAAACAGGGCGAACAGGATAGGCATCTGAATCAGCAGCGGCAGACAGCCAGCCATGGGGTTGAACTTGTTCTCGCTGTAGAACTTCTGCATCTCCTCGGCCTGACGCTGGGGATCGTCGGCATAGCGCTCCTGGATCTCGAGCATCTTGGGCTGCAGCACCTGCATGCGAGCCGTCGACTTGGTCGACTTGAGCATGAGCGGCGTCAGCAGCAGACGGATGATGACCACCAGGATGATGATGGACAGGCCCCAGTCGACCGCAAAGGTCTGGATGAGCTTGAGCAGCTCGAAAAGGATGTTAACGATCCAATCCCACATGTAAGTTTTCCTCCGATAGCGAGTGCCCGCTAGGGCACAGGGTCATAACCGCCGACGTGCAGGGGATTGCAACGAGCGATGCGCCTCACGGCAAGCCAGCAGCCTCTCAAAACACCGTGCTTCTCAATCGCCTGGATGGCGTATTGCGAGCACGTTGGGTAATAAATGCAGGCGTCAGGCAATAAGGGCGAAATAACCTGTTGATATATGCGAATAGGAGCGATGGCAACACGTCGCAAAACGTGATTGCTCATCGCTCCTCCCCGGCAACGCCGGCGCGCTTCATAAGCGAACGCAACGCCTTGTCCATCTCCTGCGGCGAGGAAACCCTCGTCTTGGGAGTTGCAAACAAGATGATGTCATAACCCGCAACGGGAAATCCGCAGCTGCGGGCGGCCTCGCGCATCACACGCTTAGATCGGTTGCGCACGACGGCACAACCGAGTCGCTTAGCACCAACGAAGGCGACCCTTCCGGAGTCGCCTTCGCCAACCGATTCACATATGGTCATTCGAATCAGAGGGTGATTGAAACGACGCCCCTGACTGAACACATGCTCGAAATCTTGCCGAGACTTAATAGTCTTCATGCGAGATGTGTGTATCGCTGCTAGACAGTGAGACGCTTGCGGCCCTTGGCGCGACGACGGGCGAGCACGGCACGACCACCCTTAGTGGCCATACGGGCACGGAAGCCATGGGTCTTGGCACGCTTACGCTTATTAGGCTGATACGTACGCTTCATCTTAAGTTCCTCCTGCTGCATTTCGAGTGTCCGCGGGGACGCGGACGCAGATATAGACACGTGAGCTTGAAGATTGTAGGGAAATCAATGTTCAAATGTCAAGAAATCAAAGGTAAAAGGTTGCGCAGTTCACACGGTTCCCCCATAAGCACAACCGAAATTTGCGCCTCATGGCAACCTTTCACGATATTTCATCGAGTTTTCAACAGGTCATGTTGGCAATGTTGAGAACTTTTCGCCCATTTTCCAAAGTTTTCAACAAGTTTTGAAAAGTTGTCGAAAGATGAGAAACGTTGCACGGTGAGCTACTATTTGTTCGAAACCTTTTGAAAGATTGCGAGCGGCATGTCTGACGACTTTTACACCATGGTCGATTCCGGAGACCCGGCACCCGACAACGAGCACATCACCGGCGTGCGCGAAGAGCGTGCGGAAGGCGAGCAGACGACCACGCAGGCGCCAAAAGCCATGTACGCCGCGCGCATCGCCGTCTATGACGACATGCTGTCGACACCGCGGGTGATCGTCATTGATCCGCAAGATGTCCGCACGTATTTGGAAGAGACGACCAACACCGTCTACCAGTGCATGAAAGAACAAGGTGGCCATATCTCGCTCATGGTCATCCGCGAGATTGTCGAAAACTTTATCCACGCACACTTTGCAGAGCCCATCATCTCGATTCTGGACGGCGGAGACACCATCCGCTTTGCTGACCAAGGACCCGGCATCGACGACAAGGAACGCGCTTTCGACTTTGGCGTTACCAGCGCAAACAGCAAGATGAAGCGCTATATCCGTGGAACCGGAGCAGGGTTTCCCATGGTGCAGGAGTATTTGGAAAACGCCGGCGGTGCCGTATCCATCGAGGACAACATGGGCAACGGCACCGTGGTTACGGTAAGCCTGAACCCTAAACGCGTGCAGGAAATCGAGCGTGCCGGCGGACGCGGTGCTGCCGTGCGGCCCGAGACGGAGCAGCCCACATATCCCCTGCCGGGAGCTTTTGCGCAGCAGCC
Source organism: uncultured Collinsella sp. (assembly GCA_937934355.1). The sequence continues at coordinate 15,995 of CALGZY010000123.1, forward strand.
CATGGCAACGCAGCAGATGCAGCCCCCCGTGGGGCAGATGCAGCAGCCCGGAATGCTTCCCACACAAGAGCCCCAGGCGGCATCTATGTCGATGACGCCAAACATGCCAGAGGCCATGCCGCTGGCAGATCAGGATGCAGCAGCAATGCAGCAGGCGACGGGGGCACCGGGTGGCCAGCAAATGGGCTATCAGCCGTACCAACGGGGATATCCATATCAGCAGATGCCGCCACTGGGGTATGGCCAGCAGTTCCCGCAGCAGTACCAGCAGGGATATCAGCAGCCGTACCAGCAGATGCCGCAGCAGCAGTACAACCCCTGGGCCCAACAGATGCCTCTGCAGCCTTACCAACAGTGTCCTCAAAGTTTTCAACAGCAAATGCCGCCGATGCAGAGTTCTCAACAACCAGCAGCTCAAATGATGTATCCTAATGCAGCAAATCAGTATGCGCAGCCACAACCGGACGTGTTCGTAAGCGATCGCGGCAACGCCGCGCTGGGCTATCTGGCGCAAAATCAAGCGTGCGGTGCAACCGATCTGGCGAGGGCGTTTGGAAACTCGGCCCCCACTTGGTCACGCACGCTCAATGACTTGGCACAGGCCGGCTTGGTCATCAAGCATGGCCAGAAATACCATCTGACCGAACTCGGCGCCGCTCGCGTGCGAGCTCAGAGCTAAAGAACGGGAGAGACAGTGGACGAGGAAGCAAGCATCATCCTGGGGGATGCCATCGCCTTTTGCCAGCGCGACGGCCAAGATGCACGCCTCATCAACATGCTGGGGCAATCGCGCGCCATAAGCCTGACCGAAGATACGCTCACGATCGAGGCCCCCTCGCGCTTTGCCATCGCGCAGCTCAAAAAGCATCAGCCGACTATTGAGGCCTATCTGGAAGAAATCGCCTTTGCACCGATCGCGCTCGACATCGTGGCACCGCAAGGCGCCGCAACGGAATCCGCTGCCGCGACGGCGCCCGCCACGGCTCCCGCCGCTTCCCCGGCGGCACCGACCTCCGCAGGCGACGTGCCGACAATCGAGCACCAGCACAGCGATGTTTCCCGTGAAACCATGGCACCGTTGCCGACCGCGGCGGCGACGTCAACGAACGCACCCGTCACGCACATGCCTATCGCTCACGACGCAGCGGCGGGCGCGGATTCGGGCATTGCAATCAAGAACACGCTCTCGGCCGATGATTTTCGTCGCATGATGAACCAGATGAAGGGCGGAGCGCCGACTAAATCCACGCAAGCTGCGACCCCCGCTTCACCCATACCGGCGCCGACCGTGCCGGCCGAGCAGAATACGGATGGAGCCCCGCTCGCCGCGAACTCAAAATTTACCTTTGAGAACTTTGTCTACGGCCCCGAAAACAGCCATGCCTATCGCTCGGCACTCAAGTTTGCCGCCCTCGCGGACGAGCGCGGCACATGCACATCACTGTTCATCTACGGCAAATCGGGCCTGGGCAAGACGCACCTGCTGCTTGCCATCAAAAACGAGCTCGCCGAGAAGTCGCCCGAGATCAAGGTCAAGTATGCCAACTCCCAGGCATATCTGGACGACCTGATGACCGAGTTCGACCGCCAAAAGAAGAGCAACGCCCCCATCATGCAGGCGTACCACGGCGTGGACGTGCTCATCATCGATGACATCCAAAACATCATCGGCAAGCGCGCGAGCGTGGACTACTTTTTCCAGCTCATGGACGAGTTCATCCGCAACAACAAGAAGGTCGTCATCGCGGCAGACCGTGCCCCCAAGGACCTGAGCATGGACGAGCGTCTGACCAGCCGCTTCAACGCCGGCATGCTCTGCCTGGTCGCAGAGCCCAGCTACGAGATGAAATACAAGATCTTGCAGCGCTATTACGAGAACACCATCGTCGCCGCTCCCGAGGCAGGCGACGACTCGCTGCTGGCGGCCTATGGGGGCGACGGCGGACACCTGACCGACGAGCACTTTAAACACATGGCCGAGGTCTCGGGCACCAACATCCGCGAACTCGAGAGCTTTTGCGAGCGCTGCGCCGGCGAGGCGGGCGACCGCGAGCGCGAGGGCGGGGAGCTCACCTTTGACGATATCGACGCCATCGCCAGCCAGTACTTCGACACATCGGCCAAAAAGATCAACGTCCAGACGGTTCAGTCCGTCATCGAAGAGCAGTACGGCGTGACACACGAGGAGCTCATCGGCCCGCGTCGCAACGCCAATATCGCCAAAGCACGCCATATCGCTATCTACCTGGCCATCGAGATGTGCGAAATGACGACCACGGCGGTGGGCGCCGAATTTGGCAACCGCAACCACTCGACCGTCAGCACGAGCTACAAAAAGGTCCAGAAGATGATCCAGGAAGACCGCACCGTCACCGAAGACCTCAAGTCACTGCGCGATAAAATTACACTGCGCTCGTAGGGAAATAGAGACACCTGTTGAAAACTTGTCGAAACCACGGGCATAAGGTGTTTAAAACCCAACCCGCGGTGATGAAAAGTTTTGCGCAGGTTTTGAACGTGGAAAACCACCCCCGTTGCACACAGGTTGCTGTCGATTCTCTTTCTGGGTCTGACCTGCGTCTTTGGGAGTAATCAACAGTTTCGTCAGTGCTATTACTATTATTAAGATATTTATATCTATAGAAAGGTATTAAAAGATGAAGTTCACCGTCAGCCAGAGCTCGCTTACACAAGCCATCGGCGTCGTTATGAAGGGCGTCGCTTCGGCATCCACCCTTCCCATCCTGTCGGGCGTGCTCGTCAAGGCGCAAGACGGCATCTTGGAATTCCAGACCTCTAACTACACCATCTCGATCCGTCATCGCATCGCGGCACATGTCGAAGAAGAGGGCGAGATGGTTATCCCTTGTAAGATGCTCTCCAATATCACCAAGACCCTCCCCGATGCCCCGGTCACCTTTGAGCTGTCCGAGCGCCAGGTGCTGATTGGTTGTGAGAAGAGCTCTTTCCGCCTGAACACGCTCGATGCCAATGACTTCCCCGAGTTTCCGGCCTATGCCATCGAGAGCGCCGTGGAACTGCCGACCGATATCTTGTCCGAGATGGTCGGCCGCGTGTGGCGCGTCACCTCGACTGACAAGGCCCGCCCCATCCTGGGTGGCGTGCACATGAAGGTCGAGAACAACACCGTGCGCCTGGTGGCGACCGATTCCTTCCGCTTGGCCGTGTGCGATACGCAGGTCGAGACCTCAACCCTCGAGGGCTCCTTTGAACTCAACGTTCCGGCCGACGCCTTTAACGACGCGCTGAACATCATGGCCAGCCAGGCGACCATCATGATCGGGGCTACCGACACCCAGGTCGTCTTTGAGGCCGGCAACACCACCTACGTGTCGCGCCGCATCGAGGGCGTGTACCCCAACTACAAGCAGCTCATCCCCGATTCGTGCGTGACGAGCGTCAAGATCGACGTCGCCGCCTTTAACGCCGCCCTCAAGCGCGTGGCCGTTATCGCGAGCGCCAACCCCGCCGTCAAGTTCGAGATCGATGTCGAGAACGGGCAGATGGGCCTGTCCTCCATTTCCAATGACCAGGACCTTGCGCAGGAGACGATCGATGTCGAGGCCGAGGGCGAGTCGGGCACCATCGCCTTCAACTACCACTACATCTTCGGGTGCCTCAATGCCCTGTCCAAGGAGAAGGAGATCACGCTGGAGCTCAAGAGCTACTCGCAGGCGGGCATCTTCAAGTCCTACGACAAGATCAACTACCTGTACCTGGTCATGCCGGTCCGCATCTAGCAACTGCCCTATGACCATGTTCGCCCGCGATCTTTCCGTCGCGCACTACCGCAGCTTCGATAGCTATCGCCTTGCCCTGGACGAGGGCGTGACGATACTTGCGGGACCCAACGCGGCGGGAAAGACCAATCTCATAGAGGCGCTGCAGCTGCTGACGAGCGGCGCCTCGTTTAGGCATCCGACCGCAGCCGAGCTCGTCCATGACGGCGTGGGCTCGTGCAAGGTCGAGCTGAGGCTCGAGGGCGACGGCCGCGTGCTTGATATGGGATTGAGCGCGGAGGACGGTAAACGCTCGTTTAGCCGCAACGGCAAGCGCTGCGCTGCGTCCGGCGTGCGCGGGGTACTGCCGAGCGTTTTGTTTTGCCCGGACCACCTGGATATGGTCAAGCGGGGTGCCAGCGTGCGCCGCACCGCACTTGATGACTTTGGCGTTCAGCTGAGTGCGCGCTATGCCGATCTGGCTAGTGCCTACGGGCGTTGCGTGACCCAGCGCAATGCCCTGCTCAAGGAGACCTGGTGCTGCCGCGAGATGCTCGGCGCCTGGAACGAATCGCTCGCCCGCGCCGGTTCGGCCCTACTCGTGCATCGTCTGGCTCTGCTCGACCGGCTGTCGGGCCATGTGCGCGACGCCTATGGCCGCGTGGCATCCGGCGAGCCCGCCGGTGTGTCCTATGTGTCCACGCTTGGCGACCTGCCTCGCACCGAGGATCGCGACGAGCTCAGGGGCTGGGCGTATGAGCACATGCTCTCGGCGCTCGATGAGCGCGCCGACGAGGAGATCCGCCGCGGCGTGACGCTCGTGGGCCCGCATCGCGACGAGATTGAGTTTTCCGTCGCGGGCCGATCGGCCCGTTCATTTGCCAGCCAGGGCCAACAGCGAACGCTGGTGCTTGCCTGGAAGGTGGCGGAAGTGGCCGTGGCGCGCGATATCTTGGGCACCGCGCCGCTGCTGCTTTTGGACGACGTGATGAGCGAGCTCGATGCCGGGCGCCGAGGCGCTTTTCTGCAGCTGATCGGTGATGATATCCAGACAGTCATAACCACCACCAATCTGGGGTATTTTACCGATGACTTGCTTGATCGAGCCAAGGTGGTGAGCATGGGTGAGACGTGCTAATTACGAGCGTGAGAACGGAACGGTTGCCTTTGGCGGCTTTTTGGATGCCGAGCGTCAGCGCATCCTGGCGACCGCGACACCTGAGCGCCGCGCGCAGATGGAGGCTGCAGAGGAATCTCGTGCAGTCTATCGCGCCTGGAATGCGGTGTGCTCGGGCACGCGCGAGGGACGCCATGTGACGGGCCTGCGCTACCTGCCCGAGTCCAACGAACTGTTGGTGTACCTCGATTCGCCCTCATGGACGCAGGAGATGACGCTTTTGCGCGAGATTATCCGCGCGCGCATGGAGCGCGCCGGCGCGCACGTCGACGGCCTGGTGTTCAAGACGACCGCCCCCGGCCACACAACGCCCGCTGCAAAAGAGCACCTGCGTCCGGCCGTGGCCGAGCGTCCGCCGGCTCCGCATGCCGACCTAAGCGATGCCGAGCGTGCCGAGATCGAGCACCAAGTGGCGCCCATCGAGGACCAAAAACTGCGCGAGGCCCTCGAGAACGCCATGAGAGCCAGTGCCGAGTGGGCCAAGGGCGTGCAGAGCAAAAAAGAGCCTTAAATCGCATCTGGTGGCCTTGTAGAGCCAAATACCCTCGTTCCCGAGGGTATTTTTTTACGATAAACTAGTAAGGCTGTACACATTTTCTTAACTGAAGGAGGACGTGTGGCAAACGAAAACGATTACGATGGCGGCGAGATTAAGATTCTCGAAGGTCTCGAGGCCGTTCGTAAGCGCCCAGGCATGTACATTGGCTCGACGAGCACCAGCGGTCTTCATCACCTGGTGTGGGAGATCGTTGACAACTCCGTCGACGAGGCCATGGCCGGTTTCTGCACCGAGATTCAGGTGACGGTCCACGCCGACAACTCCATCACGGTCGTCGACAACGGGCGCGGCATCCCCGTCGACGAGCATCCCATCAAAAAGATCCCGACGCTCGAGGTCGTCATGACGATCCTGCACGCCGGCGGTAAGTTCGATAACTCGGCCTACAAGGTCTCGGGCGGCCTGCACGGCGTGGGCATCTCCGTCGTCAACGCCCTGTCCAAGCGTGTGGTCGTACAGGTATGCCGCGACGGCAACATCTACGAGATGGAGTTTTCGCGCGGCAAGACCGTCAAGAAGATGGAGGTCGTGGGCACTTCGGAGACGACGGGTACCACTGTCAGCTTCTGGCCCGACGACGAGATCTTCGAGACCTGCATCTACGATTTCGACACGCTGCACAACCGTCTGCAGGAGACGGCATTCCTCAACAAGAACCTCAAGATCGTGCTGACCGACGAGCGCGAGGCGGCTCCCCACGTGGAGGAGTTCTGCTATGCCGGCGGCATCATCGACTTCGTCAAGTTCCTCAACGAGGGCAAGGATGTCCCCGAGGCCTTTAAGGAGCCCATCTATATTGAAGGCAAATCGGATCCGGATGCGCCCGTGACCAAGATGGGCGAGGTCGAGGTGTCCCTGCAGTGGAATAGCGGCTACGGCGAGAACGTCATGTCGTTTGCCAACGACATCTACACCCCCGAGGGCGGCATGCACCTCGAGGGCTTCCGTACCGCCCTCACCCGCGTGATTAACGACTACGCTCGCAAGCAGAACCTGCTCAAGGAAAAAGACGCCAACCTGACCGGCGACGATGTGCGCGAGGGCCTGTCGGCCGTTATCTCGGTCAAACTGCCCGATCCGCAGTTTGAGGGCCAGACCAAGGCCAAGCTCGGCAGCTCCTATATGCGCGCGCTGACGCTCAAGATCGTGACCGACGGCCTTGCCGATTACCTCGAGGAGCATCCCAAGCCCGCTCGTGAGATCGTCAAGAAGGCCCAACAGGCCTGCAAGGCGCGCAACGCCGCCCGCAAGGCGCGCGAGGCGACCCGTCGCAAGAGCCTGCTCGAGACGGCGTCGCTGCCCGGCAAGCTCGCCGACTGTTCGGTGCGTGACGCCGAGTTGACCGAGCTCTTCATCGTAGAGGGCGACTCGGCAGGCGGTTCGGCCAAGGACGGCCGTCGCCGAGACATCCAGGCGATCCTACCCCTGCGCGGCAAGATTTTGAACGTCGAGCGCGTAGGCGATCATCGTGCGTTCTCGAGCGACACCATCCAGTCACTCATCACCGCGATCGGCTGCGGCGTCACGACGAGCGCCGGTGACGGCGGCGACTTTGATATCACCAAGGCCCGCTACCACAAGATCATCATCATGACCGATGCAGACGTCGACGGCGCGCACATCCGCATCCTGCTGCTGACGTTCTTCTACAAGTACATGCGCCCGCTGATTGACGCCGGCTACGTGTACGTCGCGTGCCCGCCCATCTTTGGCATCAAGGTGCGCAACAAGATTCACTACGTGTATCCCAACGGCCGCCAGCCCGAAGACGAGATCCTGCGCGACACCATCCAGAGCCTGGGGCTGAACCCCGACGACAACGACGAGGACGGCAAGGCCAAGGACGGCAAGATCACTAAGAAGCGCAAGGGTTACACCGTCCAGCGCTACAAGGGCCTGGGCGAGATGGATCCCAAGCAGCTTGCCTCGACGACGATGGACCCCAAGACCCGCATTCTGCAGCGCGTGTCGATCGAGGACGCCGTGGTGGCGGACCGCGCCGTGCGCGAACTGATGGGTTCCGAGGTCGGCTACCGCCGCGAATATATCGAGAAGCATGCGCATGACGCGCGTTTCCTTGATGCTTAAGAGGAGGTAACGTGGCAGACGATATCAACAACAACGAGGGTATGGACGAGTCCGGCGACGCCGGCATGCCCGACGATCTGAAGCGCCTGCTTGCCCGTGCTGAGCAGGGCGAGGATGGCGACCCGGACGCCTATAACCCCGATGCCGATGATGATGAGGAAGAGGATGACGACGGTGAGCTCGAGGAGAGCTTTGGCGAAGTCGACCGTGGTGCCTCGGCCGGAGAGGATATCAACGGTGGCCAGCTCCAGATTTCGGAGTTCGGCCGTGAGATGAAGCAGTCGTTCATCGAGTACTCGATGTCGGTCATCACGGCGCGCGCCCTGCCGGACGTGCGCGATGGCTTAAAGCCGGTGCACCGTCGCATCCTGTACGCAATGAACGAGAGCGGCATCTACCCCAACCGTCCGCACAAGAAGTCGGCCTGGACGGTCGGCGAAGTTATCGGTAAGTACCATCCGCACGGCGACTTCGCGGTCTATGAGGCCATGGTCCGCCTGGCACAGTGGTTCTCCATGCGCACGCCGCTCATCGACGGTCACGGCAACTTCGGCAACATCGACGGCGACGGCGCCGCCGCCATGCGTTACACCGAGAGCCGCCTGGCTAAGCCCGCCATGGAGCTCCTGCGTGACCTGCAGAAGGACACCGTCGACTGGCAGCCCAACTACGACGAGTCGCTCGCCGAGCCCCAGGCACTGCCCGCGCGTTTCCCCAACCTGCTGGTCAACGGCAGCCAGGGCATCGCCGTCGGCATGGCCACCAACATCGCCCCGCATAACCTCACCGAGGCGATCGAGGCCACCTGCTACCTGATCGACAACCCCGACGCCACCGTCGACGAACTCATGCAGATCATGCCCGGTCCGGACTTCCCCACCGGTGCCATCATCATGGGTAGCGCCGGCATTAGGCAGAGCTACGAGACCGGCCGCGGCTCCATTACCGTGCGCGCCAAGGCCCATGTGGAATCCACCAAGACCGGCCGCAGCCGCCTGGTCTTTACCGAGATTCCCTACATGGTCAACAAGGGCACCCTGCAGGAGAAGATCGCCCAGCTCGTCAACGACAAGCGCATCGAGGGTATCTCGGATATGCGCGATGAGTCCAACCAGAAGGGTATCCGTCTGGTCATTGAACTCAAGAAGGGCGTCATCCCGCAGGTCGTACTCAACAACCTGTACAAGTACACCTCGTTGCAGACGACCTTTGGCGCCAACAACCTGGCGCTTGTCAACGGCGTTCCCAAATGCCTGAGCCTGCGCGAGATGCTGCAGCACTACATTGACCACCAGGTCGACGTCGTCACCCGCCGCACCCGCTTTGACCTCAAGAAGGCCCAGGCACGTGCCCATATCCTCGAGGGCTACCTGATGGCTCTCGACCACATCGACGAGGTCATTAGCATCATCCGCTCCTCGCAGACCGACTCTGAGGCTAGCAGTCGCCTGATCGAGCGCTTTGGCTTTACGCCCGAGCAGACTACGGCCATCCTCGAGATGAAGCTGCGCCGCCTGACCGGCCTGGAGCGCGACAAGATCCAGGAAGAGCTGGACGGCTTGCGCCGCGCCATCGCCTACTACGAGGACCTGTTGGCGCACGAGGAGAAAATCCTGGGCGTCATCAAGGAAGAGATGCGCGAGATTTCCAAGAAGTTCGGCGACAAGCGCCGCACCGAGATCAGCCATGTCGAGAAGGACCTGGACGTCGAAGATCTGATTGCCGACGAGGACATGGTCGTGACCATCACCCACACCGGCTACGTCAAGCGCATCCCGGTGGCCGCCTATCGCGCCCAAAAGCGCGGCGGCAAGGGCGTGTCGGGCGTCAACCTTAAAGAGGACGACGTTATCGACGAGATGTTTATCGCATCCACGCACGAGTACGTGCTGTTCTTCTCGAGCAAGGGCAAAGTCTATCGCCTGAAGGTGCACGAGCTGCCGGTTGGCACGCGCCAAGCGCGCGGCACCGCGATCGTCAACCTGCTGCCTTTCGAGGAGGGCGAGAAGATCGCGAGCGTCATCAGCTGCCGCGAGTTCCCCGCCGACGAGTACCTGATGTTTGCCACCAAGAGTGGCATGGTCAAGAAGACCGTGATGAGCGCCTACGACCGTAGCCGCCGCGACGGCCTGATTGCCATCAACCTGAGGGACGACGACGCACTGCTCGCTGTACGCCGCGTGCGCGAGGGTGACAAGATCATCATGGCAACCACCGCGGGCAAGGCGATTATGTTCCCCGAGGACCAGGTGCGCGCCACCGGCCGCGATACCAGCGGCGTCCGCGGCATTGGCATGAAGGAGGGCGTGAGCGTTCTTGGTATGGAGATTACCAACGGTAACGGCGACCTGTTTGTCATTACCGAGCGCGGCTACGGCAAACGCACGCCGGTCTCGGATTACCCGGAGCAGAACCGCGGCGGTCAGGGTGTCTACACCATCCAGATGACCGAGCGCAAGGGTAACCTCGCAGCCATGAAGACGGTGGGCCCTCAGCATGAGCTGTTCATCGTGACGGAGGGCGCGACGGTCATTCGCGTCAAGACCGACGAGATCAGCCAAACCGGCCGAGCCACCCAGGGCGTCAAGATGATGACCGTCGACGACAACGACCGCATCTGCGCCGTAGCCCGCATGACGGCAGCCAAGGAAAAGCCCGAAGGCGAAGCCACAGAAGACGGCTCTGCCCCCGAAGAAACCCCTGTCGACCTAGGCGACGGCAACGACATGCCAGAGGATCTCCTCGACGAGTAAGAGGAACTAGCTGGTAGAAAATATCAGACCCCATATATCGGCGGTCGGCGCACCTGCGCGCCGACCGCTTTTTTGAAAACCTTGGGACTCGCGTTCGCCCCGGTCGCACGGCGGCATGTGAAGTCGATCGCGAGTTCCGCACGAGCCAGAGAGCACTTAATGTGCTCTCTGCGCGAGTCAGGACTGTCCGAGCAGGCGACTTCACATGCCGCCGTGCGACCGGGGCGAACACCCTCCAAAGTTTTTCAAAAAAGTTGTTGACGCGCGCGTAACGACTCGTCTAATATATCCCTTGCGCGATGGACCTGTAGCTCAGTTGGTTAGAGCGTCCGGCTGATAACCGGGAGGT